>DATKNZ010000235.1:0-35309 GCA_035541055.1 Candidatus Acidiferrum sp.
GCGAGAGGACTTGGGTCTGCTTTTGTTCCCACTCGCGGCGGCACGCTTCTTGAGTCTCTTGATTAAAGCCGTGCTGCGCGCCTCCTCTTGCGCACGCTCCTCGATTGAGGCCGATGACAAGCTCCCAACTCCGGTTTTTGAGAAAAGCGGCTCGGGCTTGTAACGGTGATTGTTCGCCAGGACCTCTTCGAGAATGTCCTCGTCGGTCAGGTGCTCCAGCAGATCCAATCTCAGCTTCATCGCTCATAAGCTACACCCGGTTCAAGCGTTGACGCAAGCCAGGCTAACAAAGCCCGACCGCTCTGGACAGCCCAACCGTGCTGCTCCCTCCATGCACCCTTCAAGGAGCCTGAGACACCTCAGTCGGCTTCGGAGCGAACTTCTCATCGGTCAGCGCCTTAAGGAAAGCGACCAGCGCCCGCTTGTCAGCCGCCGAGAGCGGCACCCCGCCATCGGGATGCTTGGCGAGGTTCGGATCCAGCGTCGGGCTGCGCTTCACACCCGTGGCGTAATGCTCAACCACCTCCTCCAGCGTGCGGAACCGGCCGTCGTGCATGTACGGCGCGCGCAATGCCACGTTGCGCAGGCTCGGCGTGGCAAACTTGCCGCGATCCGCCGCGCGCGCCGTCACTTTGAAGCGCCCGAGGTCGGCCTCGTCCACGCCCAGGCCGTTATTGTGGAACTGGCAGTCGCTGAACAGAGGCCCGCCGTGGCAGTGAAAGCAATCCGCGCCGTACTGCCGCGTGCGCGGGTCGTATTCCGTCATGAACAGCTCCAGCCCGCGCCGCTCCTCGGCGCCGAGCCGGGTTTCCCCGCGCATTGCCTGGTCAAACCTTGAGTCGAAGGACGTGAGCGTCAGGCCAAACTGCTCCAACGCGAGGCCGATCTTCTCGGGTGTGACCTCGGGTGCGCCGAACGCAGCCGCGAACAGCCCCGGATAGTCCTTCGAGGCCGCCAGCTTCGCCGCCACGTTAGTCAGGGATTGGTCCATCTCTGTATGATCCTGGATGGGCATGAGCGCCTGCGCGCGCAGCGAGGGGGCGCGCCCGTCCCAGAAGAAGGAACTCTTCCACGCGAGGTTGATCAGGGGCATGGCGTGCCGCGTGCCGGACTGGCCGCGCACGCCCAGGCTGAGCCGGCGCGAATCGGCCATCCCGGCCCCCTCCTGGTGGCACGAGGCGCAGGAAATCGTGCCATCCCGCGAGAGCGCCGTGTCTTGAAACAGCTTCCTTCCCAATACGACCCGTTCCTCGGTGAGTGGATTATCGCGAGGCAAATCGGGAATCGGGAAGGCGGCACTCGTTTGAAAGCGATAGGGCGTAAAATGCGCCGGCAAGTAGAGCGGAGAGGCCGCCGCAACGCGCGGGGCAGCGGGGGCGGCCCGATCGATTTGGCGGACACGAAAGGCGCCCGGCAGATTCGCAACCAGCGCCGCCGCCACCGGGTCGCCATCCCGCGAGTGCGTGGATTGGCCATCTTGCTCGAAGGACAGCGGCTGGGGCGCGTTGAGCAGCGCGCCGAGATTAAAGTCGAGGAGAACCGTTGTGTCCTCGGAAAGCTCAAGCTGCGCGGGCAGGTTGATCCGCGTGCGGTTTGGCTCTCGCGCCAGGTGATAAGAATAGCCTTGCAGGGTGCCGGTCGCCCCTGCGCGGTAAAGCCCTTCCATGGCCAGGAACACGTACCCGCCCTGCCAACTCCAATGCAGCCCATTCAGATTCGGGTTCAGTGGATGCGCGGGACCGAACGTCGACGAGTCGGCATGGTTCAGGTTCGTGCCCAGGCCCACATGGAAGCAGATGCTCCGATAGGCGCCAGGCAGAACACCGTCCAGTCGGATCGCGGTGCGGCTCCGCCCAGCATCTATCCAGGCAGCGTCGTTCGTGAATTCGAGCCAGGAGCCGTCCTCCCTCTCCAGGGCGAAGCCGCTCAGCAAGTAACTCAAGCGCGTGACTGAAAGTGTCTCCGCAGCGGCATTTCGGTAGCGCAGCGAATCGAGCAGCAACGGCTCGCCGTTGAAGGTGTGCCGGATATCCAGTTCCAGCCCCGCTCCGGCACCGGACTGGGCGGCGAGAAGCATGCCCGCAACCATGAGCGGCGCTCCGGCTCCGCCAACGAGCCCTATGGCCTCCCCGCAAGTCATTTCGTGTCGTATGTCGCCAACCCCGTCCGGGCCACGCGGAAGAACTGGTTGGGCGCGCTTTCGGGCAGGCTCGCCGTGCCCTGGTTAAGGACTGCGGCGACGCCAGTGGCATTCGTCCCCCACGATCTGAAATCCGGCGTGGACAGGACCTGGTAAGTGCCGCCTTCCACCGCGCTCCAGACCAGCGTCACGACGCTGTTGCTGAGCGCCGGCGCCGAGAGCACCGGCTCCATATTGGCGCCGCCCACGAAGTTCGTTGTGACAGACTCCGTGATGGACGTTGTGGTGCCGCCGGTCGGGTTGCCGTAAAACCAGCGCCCTACGTGATACGGGTAGAACGGCGTGCCGTCGGCCTGGATACTCTCGAAATACGCATACGTGCCACCCGGGTACTCGGGCGTCACGCAGAACCGGGCATTGTACTTGTTAAGGTCAAAGAGCACACCGCCCGGGTTATTCGTAGCTCCCTGCGCGTAGCCGAGGTCGCCCAGGTAGTCGTAGTCCTCGATGTAGTGCCCAATCGGATACGTGGTGCTCACGGCCCGGCCGTATTGCGAGGAGGTCAGCGTCGCCGAGCGGCCCTGGGCGGCAGCACCCCAGGCGGGCAGCGTGTGGCGCCCGGCGGAGTTGAGGTCGGTCGTCCCGTAGCTGCCATCGCGCTTCACGTAGCCTGAGACCATCCGGCGCACCGGACTGCTCGCGTCCATGGCCGAGCTGTAGCCATAAGGCCCATACAGGGGCAGGCCATCGTTCATCCAGCCGATGATCGGCGAGTGCTTGAACACGGTGGTGTTCGTGTTTTCCGCATACGTCTTGGGTGAGTTGTTGTCCGGGGTGCCAAAGAAAAGCACGTTATCGCCCAGCAGGTAGCGGGTCGCCAGCGGGCTCGCGTGGTAATGGTATTGCCCATTCTGCGGCTGGTGGGCGTAGGCGGCATCAAACGAGCTGGCCTCGTTGGCCCAGGCGTCGCGGTTCCAAATGCCGTCGCCCGTGAGCCCGTTCACCGGCGTGGCGTCCGTGCCGGCGGAGTTCTTATACGAAAAGGCGTCCCGGGTGTCGAAGATGGACACCCCGTCCACCATGATGCCGATGGCGCCCAGCGACGTGAGCACCGGGCTGGTGGCCGGGGCGACGGCGCTGCGGGGGAACCGGTAGAGCAGCCCCTGGTTCTTCGGCAGGTTCGGATTGCTCCACGGGCCCATCGTGTGCCCGCCCAGCCCGGTGGTTCGGATATAAACCCAGCTCGCCGAGTAGTCCACCTCGCGCACCCCCGAGTAGGCGGGCAACGTCTGCCCGGTCCAGGTGGTCGCAGAAACACCGTTGGTGCGGTTGGTCAGGCTGGTGTAGATACGGGCGTACTTGCCGTGGTTGCCGGTGTACCAGGAGGTGATCAGCGGGTCGGCGTGGGCGCCAGGCCGCGCCAGGGTCAAGGCGCCCGCCAGTAAAAGGGATCTGCACGTCATCGTTTGCATAAGCTGGATCGAGATAAGATTCATTGCTCTGCAATAATAAACACACTCATTGTAAAGCTCCTGTTTCGCACCGCCGGGAAAATTGTAAAGGAACGGTAAGACCGTGCAGCGGCCACAATCGCATGCCCACAGCGCCACCGCACCCCAGCCGCCTAAATCCGAAATCCGAAGCCCGAAACCGGAAGCAAATCCCAATGCTGCAACCCCAAATGGTCAAAACCGTTCAGGAGCGCGGACATTCTTGTCCGCCTGTTGTTGATGGAGACCCGGAGGCGGACAGGAATGTCCGCGCCCCGGGCACGTTTCGGTCATTGCCCGTTTGAGCCTTGGCATTTGTTTCGGATTTCGGATTTGAACCTCCCGCGCCCGGCGGTGCCGTCTCCGCCCCCTCTCCGCCCCTCCCGGCTTCATTGACTTGCCTTCGCAAGCCCGGCATAGTTGCACCATGGATTTCGATATATCGCGTCTGCTGGACGACTGGGAATACCAGCCGGGGCAGGTGGTGGTTCGCCGCTTCAAAGCCAAAGACGGCAAAGAGAAGATCCAGCTTCGCGTGGACCTCGGCCTGCTGCAGATGAACGCCGAAGGCCGGCCCGATGGCAAGCGCCCCTTCGGCCATCCCTCCCTTTTGGAATACCACAAAGCGCGGCTCTATAAATACGTCGCGGCCCACGACGGCAGCGACGAGGGCTTCAAGCTCAACGCCGAAGATTGCGCCAAGCTGCAGCTCGAAGCCCTCCAATACCATCACCGCTACATCTGCCTGCTGCAGTTGGAGGACAACAGCGCCGTGATCCGCGACGCCGAGCGCAACCTCAGCGTCTTCGATTTCGTGAGCAAGCATGCTGACGGCGAAGAGCTGGCGTGGTCCCTGCAGCAGTTCCGCCCGCAATTACTGATGGTCCTCACCCGCGCCCGCGGATCGCAGGCGCTGGAGGCCAAGGACTACTCGCTGGCCATTCAGCTTGTCGAGGAGGGCCTGGAGCAAATCCGCGCCTTCTACCGCGAGCACGCCCGCGGCGAAGCCGCCGAATGCGGCCCCGAAGTGCAGTCACTCGAAACCTGGCTCGGCGAACTCCGCGCCCGCCGCCCGCTCTCCCGCCGCGAGAAGCTCGAACGCGCCCTGCAGGACGCCGTCAATTCCGAAGACTACGAGAAAGCGGCCAAAATGCGGGACGCCCTCAAGAACCTGAAGCCCGCGGAGTAGGTCCCCGCGCCGGCTTCGGCTTTCGGTCTTCGGCCTTCTTTCGGCCTTCGGATTTCGGCCTTCGGACTTCCCCGGCCCTTCACCCCTGCGGAAACATCTGGTAGAGCAGCAGGTAGATCAGCACGCCGGTAACCGACACATACATCCACAGCGGCCACGTCCAGCGGGCGATCTTCTTATGCAGCGGAAAGCGTTGCCGCAGCGCCCGCCACAACGTGATCAGCGCCAGCGGCACGATCACCACCGCCAGCACGGTGTGCGAGAGCAGGATCGCCAGGTACACCGGACGAAACCCCGCCGGGTGCCGGAACACCGTCGGACCCCGGTGCAGATAGTACGCCAAGTAGCCGTGGTACGTGAGATAGCAGCCCAGGAACAGCGCCGAGGCGACGAAAGCCGCCACCATGCACCGCTGGTGAGCGCGCTGGTTCTTGTGCCGGATGAACCAGTAGCCCGCGCCCAGGAAAACCGCGCTCAGCGCGTTGAGGCTGGCATTGACGACGGGCAGGTCGGCCAGGCTCACGACTCGCGTTCCAGCGATCTCACCGCGGCCAGGATCTGCGACCTCACCTGGGCCGGCTCGATCCCGTCGCCCGTGGTCTCGAACACCCCGCGCAACCGGCCCTGCTGGTCCACGATCACAAAAATCGTGCTGTGCACGAACAAATCCTCGGGCGACTGGCGTTCCTCGGGGGACTTGGGGAGCGCCGTCAGCTTGAGCGAGTCAACGGCCAGCTTCGCGATAGCTGCCTTGCTGCCCGTGAGAAAGGTCCACCGCGCCGGGTCGGCGCCGAACCGTTGCGCATAGGCCTTGAGCACGGCAGGCGTGTCGTAGTCCGGGTCCGTGGTCAACGTCACCAGCCGTGCCTGTCCGTTGGCCGGCAACGCCTCCTGCAGCTCCTTCATCTGCCGGGTCATCTTGAGGCAAGGCCCCGCGCAGCGAGTGAAAATCAGGTCCGCCACCCACACGTGCCCGCGCAAGTCCGCCAGCGAAACAGTGTGGCCGTCCTGGCTCGTCAGCGTGAACTCCCCCACCTGCCCGTACACCGGCAACGGCTGCGCCGCACCCCGCCGCAGCTCGACAATCGCAAACAGCAGCAGCCCCAGCGCGATCAGCCCGACCATCCCCAACCCCACCAAAACCGGCCCCGTCCCATTTCTTGGATTGACATCTCCATCACTCATACCTGAACCAATTAGATACCCCGCTTTCTTCACTCCCGCAAGGGCTGCGCCAAATCGAACCGATGCGGCCGATCGGACGGATCAGCTCCCCGCGCACCCCCGGACCTCACGCGGGCACCTCCGTTCCTCGTCCGTTCCTCCTCCGTACCGGCAACGGAGCAAGAACGGAGGAGCAACGGAGGAGCCAGCGCGAGGATAGGGACACCCCAAGGGGTAAGACTACCGCCGGAATGGAAAAGTGCGGCTATTCGAAGCTGGTGGCGGCGCCGGCCTTGGAGGCCAGCCACTTCTCGAAGGCGCTCTGGCTCTCGACGACCAGGATGCCGGAGGCCATGGCGTAATGGGAGTTGCCGCAAAGCTGCGCGCAGTTGATCTGGTAACGGCCCTCTTTGGTGGGGGTGAACCACACCGGGATGCGCAACCCGGGTATGGCATCCTGCGTCACGCGCATTGCAATCACCTTGAAGGAGTGAATGACATCTTTCGAGCTAACGTAGCAGATGACCGGTTTGTTGACCGGCACGTGCATTTCGCCGAGGCCGGTGACCTGGACGCAGTCCTTGCTGCGCGGGTCGCTGTAGTCCAGGCCGAAGAGGTTGGTGTTGCTGACAAAGTGCATGTCCTGCCGGGGGAACTCCCCGTCCTTGCCCGCATACATGGCATTCCAGTTGAACTGCTGGCCCACAACGTGGATCACGGTGGAATGGGCCTTGTCGGGAATCCGGTCCACGGCCTTGGCCCAGAGCGGCAAGGCAATGCCGACGAGCAATATGCCTTCGATCACCGCGACGGTGGCTTCGAGGTAGCTCGAGGCGTGGCTGCGCACGCCGTGGTAGTCTGCCTTGGGGCTGCGTTTGCGGTTGAAGCGATACAGCGCGTAGAGGAAATAGCACGACCAGCCCACGAACAGGGCGATCATCAGCCAGTGGACGTAGATGATGAGGTTGTCCACGTGTAAGCCCTGCGCCGAAGCCAGGGGCGGCAGGCCTAGTTGCTTACTCCAGTTCATGTTGCGTCTCCATTAAGGGCAGCAGCGGCTCGGCGGCCTGGGCGGCAAGGGCAGCCGAGCGGCGCGCGAGGTAGATAAAGAAGCCGGCCACGCCCCCCAGGACGGTGCCGACAACGGCCAGCAGGCTGAAAATGCCCCAGTTCATGCCTTGCGCCATCGGGGAGTCGGAGGCGCCGTAGCAGGCCGCGCAGGCGAGGAGGGAGGAGGGGCAGAGCTGAAGCGCCAGCAAGGCCAGCAGAGAAAGGCCGAAGGCCGAAGGCCGAAAGCCGAAAGAAGGCCGAAGGCCGAAAGCCGAAAGCCCGCGCAGGATTCCTTTGCGGTCCATGCGGAAACCGGGTCTGGTGTTCTTTCCTGTCATAGGTAGCCCACGTTCTTGAGCTTTTTAAGGAAGTAGCGCTCGTAAACGATCAGGCCGATGCCCAGGGCGATCCAGAGCAGCCCAAAAATGAGGTCCGAGGTGCGTCCGGTGGGTGCCGCATAATCCTTCAGCGCCCAGGCGCCACAGCCAAAGGCCAGGGCGCTGGCGGCGGTGATGAAGATCAGATGGAACATCTTGAGCGACATACTCAGTGCATGATCGTGGAGCGCGGGAAATCCCCGAAGGCATAGACGGTCAGCGCCATCAAGCCCGCGAAGAAGAACACCGTGAACGCCAGCAGCCCGTAGATCATCTTCCGCTCGGAGATCAAGTGCATGAAGTAGCCGGCTACCAGGAAGGCCTTGCCGGAAGCGATGAACAGGGCTACGGCGATGTTGATCTCGTGGTTGCCGAACGGGATGTAGGACGCGCCGACGGTGATCAGCGTGCCAAAGAGCAGCGCGTAGAACACGAACAGGTAGCGGCGAACGTGATGGCGGAACTCCTCAGGATGAGTTACAGCGTCCATAAGCTATTATATCAAATATAGAACAGGAAAGAGGAATATCCAGACGAGGTCCACGAAGTGCCAGAACAGGCCGGAGACCTCGACGCGGTTGGTAAAGCGCTCGGGGTCGCTCTCCCACATCTTGCGTCCGGTGAACCAGAGGAAGCTGATGACAATGGCGCCGCCGATGACGTGCAGGGCGTGCAGGCCGGTGAGCGTGAAGTAGATGGCCAGGTACGTGTTGTGCCACGGTCCGTAGCGCTCCATGTCCGCAATCTGTTCCCGGGGGATGCTCAGCTCCGCGTGCTTGTGGAAGGCGCTCAGGCCGGAGAGGTCATAGAGCTCCTTCTTGTCCGTCACGTAGTGCCCCGCAATCACCACATGGTCGGCCTTGGGATTGTTCTCGACGATATGCCCGTCGGCGATGCGCCCATCTTTCAGGACGATTTCGTAGTGCGTGAACTTGTCGTGGTATTCGTAGGACTTGATGCACACGAAGGTGAGTGCCAGCAGGATGGTGCAGGCGTGGAAGAACTTGAAGCGTCCGAACTGGTTCATCTTGCACGAGGCCCAGGCCATGACGGTGGTGATGCTGGAGGTGATAAGCACCAGGGTGTTGGCCGTGCCCACCGGGACATTGAGCCAGCCGTGGGGCCAGTAGCCTTCGGGCGCGCCGACGCGCAGGAGGATGTAGGACGAGAACAACGCGCCGAAGAGCATCACCTCGGAGGCCAGGAACAGCCAGATGCCGACCTTGGCGTTGTAGAGGCCCGTGTCGGGGCGCGGAGCTACGGTGTAGGGAATGTCCATCGTCAGGGGCGGTCAGTGCTCAATCGCAGCATCATGTCGAGGTCAGGCGGGCGCATGTTCAGGTATGGGGCGTCTCTTCCCGGGCGCGGTCTCTTCTGGTTCGTTCTGCGGGGTGAAATCGGTGTCGTGGTCGGGCACGCTGTATTCGTAGGGGCCGCGGTGCACTTGGGGGGCGTGGGCGAAGTTGCCGTGCGGCGGCGGGGTGGGCGTCTGCCATTCCAGGGTGGTGGCCTGCCAGGGATTGTCGGATTTCGCCGGCTGTCCATGCTTGATGCTCCAGAACAGGTTGATGATGAAGGGGATTTGCGCGATGCCCAGGCAGATGGCCGCCCAGAGAATCCACGTGTGCAGGCCCATCATGGTCGAGCTCAGCCCGCCGGTCAGGCCGGGCGTCCGGGCCTGCGAATAGTTGGCCCCGCCGTCGGCCATGCGCCGCAGCATGCCGGCCATGCCTTGGGCGAACATGGGCTGGAAGATGAAGTTCATGAAGATGAGCGAGAGCCAGAAGTGCACTCGGCCCCAGAATTCGTTCATCATCCGCCCGGTGATTTTCGGGAACCAGTAGTAGATGCCGGCAAAGAGCGCGAAGATCGTTCCTGGCGCCACGATGTAGTGGAAATGCGCGATCACGTAGTAGGTGTCGTGCAGGTGGATGTCGCTGTAGCCGAAGCCGAGCGGCAGGCCCGTCAACCCGCCGATGCCGAACATGGGCAGGAAGGCCATCACGAAGAGCATCGGCGTGTTGAAGCGGATTGACCCCCCCCAGAGCGAGATGAACATGCACGTCAGGATGATGACCGACGGGATGGAGATAATAATGGTGGTGGTCTGGAAGAATGTGGCGATGCGGATGCCCATGCCGGTGAGATACATGTGATGGGCCCAGACGATGAAGGAAAGAAAGCCAATGGTCAGAACGGAGTAGACGAGGGACTTGTAGCCCCAAAGCGGCTTGCGGGTGTTGTTGGCGATGATCTCGCCGACAATGCCCATCGCCGGCAGGATCAGCACATAGACCTCCGGGTGGGCCAGGAACCAGAACAGGTGCTGCCAGAGCAGGGGGCTGCCGCCGCCGCTGATATGCGCGAGGTTGCCACCCACGGCCAGGCCCGTCGGCAGGAAGAAGCTGGTGTGGGCGACGCGGTCCATGAGTTGCATGATCGCGGCGGCCTCCAGCGGCGGGAAGGCCAGCAGCAGCAGGAAGGCTGTTACAAATTGTGCCCAAACAAAGAATGGCAGGCGCATCCAGGTCATCCCGGGCGCGCGCAGTTGAATGATGGTGGCGATGAAGTTCACCGCGCCCAGCAGGGAAGAGGTAATCAGGCACACCATGCCAATGATCCAGAAGGTCTGCCCGTCGGTCGGGATGGACGTGGCCAGTGGCGAGTAGGAAGTCCAGCCCGCCTGGGCCGGCCCGCCCGGCAGGACGAAGCTGGTCAGCATGATGACCCCGCCGATCACGTAGGCTTGGTAGCTGGCCATGTTCACGCGCGGGAATGCCATGTCCGGCGCCCCGATCTGCAGCGGCACGACGTAGTTGCCAAACGCCGCGAAGGCCAGCGGCACGATGGCCAGGAATACCATGATGGTGCCGTGCATCGCGCCGAACATGTTGTAGAGGTCGGGCGAGACGATGCCTTTGGCGGCCACGGGGCCCATGATTGCCGCCAGCAGCGGCCCGATCACAGGGACCGCTTCACCCGGATGCGCGATTTGCCAGCGCATCAACATCATCAGGCAGAATCCAAAAAGGAGAAAGCACAGGGCGGTCATGCCGTATTGGATGCCGATGACTTTGTGGTCTGTCGAAAAGACGTAGGTTCTCCAGAACCCTGCGTCTTCGTGGTGGGCTTCGTGCGGGTGCATTACTTCACTTTGTCCAGGACCATCACTGCGAGCAGCAGTGGCAGGTAAAGAATGGATAGAAAGAAGAGCAGGCGGGCGGAGGAATCGTTGCGTTGGAGGGCGAACTGGACGGCGGTCCAGAGGAACGCCAGGCCGAGCAGCAGGGCGCCGGCGAGGTAAACCAGTCCCGCCAGGCTGAACAGGTATGGGCAAAGGCTCAGCGGTAGCAGGACCAGCGTCCAGCCCAGCGCCTGCCGCGCAGTGCGGCGGCCCAGCGGGTCGAACAGCGGCAGCATTTTGAAGCCGGCGCGCGCGTATTCCCCGCGGTAGAGCCAGGCGATGGAGAAGAAATGCGGAAGCTGCCAGAGAGCCTGGATGGCGAAGAGCGCCCAGCCGGCGCCACCCAGTCCGCCGCGCGCACCGGCCCAGCCGATCAGCGGCGGCAAGGCGCCGGCGACGGCCCCGGCCAGCGTGTTAAGCCAGGTGACGCGCTTCAGCGGCGTATAGACGAACAGGTAACAGAGCAGCGAACTGGCGCTGACCAGGCACGCGGCGAGGTTGACCAACCGCGCGAGATAGACGATGCCGAACACCGCGCAGGCGACACCGATCAGGAGGACGGTTGCCGGTTGCAGCCGGCCCGAGGGGAGCGGGCGGTCCTGCGTCCGGTGCATGCGGGCGTCGTAGTCACGCTCGATCAACTGGTTCAGGGCGGAGGCGCCACTCGCTACCAGCGCGGTGCCGATCAGCGTGTGCAGCATGAGCAGATAGTCCATCGGGCCCCGGAAGCCGACGTAGAAGCCGACGGCGGTGGTCATCAGCACCAGCCCTGTCAGGCGCACTTTGAACAGCTCCGCCAGTACCCCAACCAACCCCACGCCGGCCTGCTCCACTGCGGCGGGCACGGATACCGGGCCGAGGCTTTCACCGGCGCCCCAGGACGGACGCCTCGGCGAGGCGTCTCTACCAATGAACGCCCCGGCGGGCTCGGCTGGAACAAGAGAGGGCGCTATCGGTGTCATGGCTTTCATGTCGGATACGAATTGAGGCGGACGCCAAGACGGGGCGCAGGCCGCGGCGGCGTTGAAGCCGTGGCGGCCGGGAGCGATTGTCTGACCCTGTGCGTGAGCACCCATGCGTGAGCGGACATTATACTCGCAATTACGCCCGCCGCTAGTGACAGAGCACCCACGAGCACGTGGGCCGTGGCGATATCGGCGGCTTTGTCCGACCATATAGTTGCCGCTCCCAGAAGCACTTGCGTCATTATCAGGCCCAGCCAGGCGAGCGTGACCCAGGCTAAAATATTCCTGCCCCCAGGCGCCCGTCCGGCGGACCATGCGCAGAAGGTGACCGCGACGAGGATGACCACGGCCATGAAGCGATGGACCATCTGCAGCACGATTTGAAAGGCGGTAATGGGCTTGGCGGCCACGACCTCTAGCCGGTGCTGGTTATAGCTCGCTACAGAGGCCGCGTCGGTAGCCGGCCAGAGCTTTCCGTAGGCGAGCGGGAAATCCGGAATGGCTAACCCAGCGTGTTGATGCCGCATGGCGGCGCCTAGAACGAGCTGGCAGAGGATGAGGACAGTGGTTCCGACCAGCAGCGGCCGCAAGGCAACCGGGGCCGAGCTCGCCAGGCCGGTCTCCTGCCCCTCGACGCAGGCTGCTTGGCGTTGCCACCACCGGCTGGTGAACAGCGCGATGGCGCACAACAGGACGAAGAACAATTGCGCCAGGGTGGCGTGGAAGATGCCAATGGCGTCCTTGTACAGGACGACGCGCAGGCCGCCCAGCACACCCTGCAGCACGACCGCGAGGAAGGCAACGAGGCCAAGGCGCCGCAGCCACCGTGCTGCCGGCGCGCAGCGTGGCCAGACGAAGCCGGCGCCCAGCAAGGCGGCTCCCGTGGCACCCAGCACGAGGGCGTCAGCCCAGCGCCGCGGCGCGCCTAGCCAAGTGATCGCGCCCAGCAGCAACAGAGCCACGCCAGACCAGCGCATGAACCGCCTGGCACTGCGACCATACAGCCAGAGCGCCAGCATGGTGGTCATCAGCCCGACCGCGGAGGCGACCAGCCGATGCGTGTGCTCGTAAAAGACCCCACCCACCCACTTGGAGATGGGGAAGAAGAACATGTTGTAGCCGTAGGTGTTGGGCCAATCGGGCACGGCCATGCCCACGCCATGGCTCGTAACGAGCCCGCCCACACCTACCAGGCCGAGCGTGGCGACAGCCGTCAGCAGCGCGAAGCGGTGCAGCGCGGCGGAGCAGGGTGTGCCTACAGCGTCGGGCATGTGGGTGAGCTGAGAATGAGTCTCATCTAATGCGCAGTCCTTTACGGTCCCAAGGCTGCTGCCTTCACGCCCTTAATCGGGCGCGGCAGCAGTGCCAATCCGTCTTGCTATTTGGCCTCCAGGGTGAAGTCGGCTTTGGCAGGCTCGCCTTCTTTCACCTCGATCTCCTGCGTGGCCGTGCCCGCCTTGCGATGCGCGGCCTGGATCGTGTACTTGCCCGGAGGCACGTTGGAGATCTTATACGTGCCATCCTTGGCCGAGACGGCGAAGTACGGGTGGTCGAAAATGCTGACCCAGGCGAACATCCAGTTATGCACGTCGCACTTGAACTTCAGGAAGTTCTCGGGCTTGTCGAACGTGAAGGTGAGATCGGGCCCACCGGACAACTGCGCCTGGTTCATTTCTTTGTTGCCCGAGCCTTCCGCGGGCACGTCGTGCACGTTATGCAGGACGGGGTCGGAGTTCCGCACGATAATCTTCTGGCCTGTTTGGACGGCGAAGATGGAGGGGGAATACTCGCAGCCCTTCTGGTCCAGGATAACGGGCGGGGCGCTCGCGCCGGTGGATTTGCCGCTGATGCCCTGGAGCGAGACGATGACGTCAGCGAGTTCGCCTTTGGGCCCGACAACATAGAAGTGGGTCGTGGGCATCTCGCTATGGAGCTTGCCGCAATTGGCATCGTCCTTCAGCGGGGTGATATCCCTCTCCTTGGGCGGAGTGCCCTTCAGGGTGATGGTACCGGTGATGTCGCCCGCCAGAGCAAGTTGCGACCCAATGCACAGCGCGGAGAGGACGGCTAATGCAGTAGTTTTGTTCATATCGTCAATGTGTATAGTAGTTAAAAGTAGTGGAACCTAGCACAGGAAATGCAAGGTGCAAGTGCGAGGCAGGAAGAATGACGAATGACTAATGGCGAAAGGCGAAGGAATGCCTAATGACCAGGCGAGTCTCCTCCGCAGCATGGCCCTTCGTCATTCGTGCTTGGTCATTCCTTCCTCATTCGGCGTTCGCCGTTCGTCGTTCCCGGCGCTAGATCACAAACCGCGGCTCGAAGAGCGGCCCGCGCCCATGCCGGCGCAGCAATTCCATGAATTTGGCCAACCCTCGCCTTTCATCGGCGCCCAGGTGGTAGTGGATGTGCCAGCCCAGGTAGTCCTTGCGGAACTCGTAGTCGTAATCGGTGCGCGCGCGGATAATGGCATCCAGGGTGTCCAGGCCGAAATCGCGCGCCTCGCGAAGCTGGCGCCGGAGGGCGGAGTTCTCGACGCCACGGCGCAACGCCCAGACCGCGTAAACGAACGGCAGGTTGGTCAGCTCATACCAGGCGGCGCCCAAGTCCCAGATCTCGTGTTCGTGCGGGCCGAGCGCCAGGTCGAGGGCGGGGTTGCCGATCAGCAGTGCATAATCGGGCAGACGGGCGTGGTCGTAGGACGCGAGCGGCTTGAAGGCCGGGTTGAGCCCGCGCTCGGCCAGCAGCACGCGCAGCAGTTCCACGCTGGTCAGGGAAGCCGTGTCGCAAAAGACCTCGGTCACTTGGTCCAGCGGCCTGCGATGGGCGAGCAGGACGCTGCGGACCTCGCCAAGGGAGGCAATGGCTATGCCGTCCAGGATGTCGTAGCGGTCGTGGAACAGCACCTCGACGACGCTGACCAACCCGGCGTCCAGCTCGTCGCGCTGCAACATCTCCGCGAGCTTCGCGGGCGTGGTGTAGATGATTTCCTCCTCCAGCCCTCGCGTAAGGGGCACCGTGTTCAGGTAGCCAACGGAGCCGACACGGAAAGGGGCCAGGGAGTGGTCGAGGTTGCTTTCGCGCTGAAGATGGGCGGCGCGCTGCTCACGCTCGCAGCGGTGGGCGAGGGCTTCGGCCGGCTCGGGAGCGGCCATGCGAAGCTTGGGCTCGGGGTCAGGTTGCATGTGAGCTGGGTCAGGCCGTGGCGAGATTCTCCTCCAACAGGCCGGACCTGGCGGGACCGTCACCCGGCGAGACCTGCGGCCCGGGGCCGTCCCACACCTTGATCGGCTCGTAGAACGTATTGCGCTGTACGGGGGTGCAGCCGGTCTCGCGGATCGCCTTGATCATCTCGGCCTCGGTCTGCAACTGCGGCGACTGCGCGCCGGCCATGTGGAAGATGTGCTCCTCGAGGATCGTGCCGTGCAGGTCGTCCGCGCCGTAGCTCAGCGCGACTTGCGCCAGCTTGAGACCCATGCCGACCCAGTAGGCCGTGACGTGGTCGAAGTTATCCAGGTAAATGCGGCTCACCGCGATCGTGCGCAGGGCGTCGTAGCCTGTAGGCGGGTTCTCCACCGGGATCTCGTTGTTCTCCGGGTGATAGGGCAGAGGGACGAAGCCGACGAACCCGTGGGTCTCATCCTGCAAGGCCCGGAGCTGCCGCAGGTGGTCCACGCGGTCAGCCAGCGACTCGACGTGTCCGAAGAGCATCGTGCACGTGCTGCGGCCGCCCATGCGATGCCAGGTGCGGTGGACATCCAGGTACTCCGCCGCCGATTCCTTGCCGCGGGCGATGGCGGAACGCACTTCGGGCCGGAAGATCTCCGCCCCGCCGCCGGTGAGGGAATCGAGGCCGGCAGCCTTGAGTTCGCTGAGAGTATCGCCCACCGACTTCTTCACCAGCCATGCCAGGTGCAGAATCTCGATGGCCGTGAAGCACTTGAGTTGCAGGCGCGAATCCAGCGCGCGCAGCGCCGCCAGCATCCCGGTGTAATAGCTGAACGGCAGGGAAGGATGCAGGCCGCCGACGATGTGCAGCTCAGTGATGCCCAGCCGCAGGGCCTCACGCGCCTTCTGCACGATCTCCTCCACGTTGAGTTGGAACCCGTCGGCATCGCGCTTTTTGCGCGCGAAGGAGCAGAACTGGCAGCTCAGGATGCAGTAATTCGAGTAGTTGATATACCGGTTGAGGATGTAGGTTGCGCGGTTGCCGACCTTTCGGCGCCGGGCCAGGTCGGCGATCGCCCCCAGGGCGTTCAGGTCCTTGCTCTCGAAGAGCCGCAATGCCTCGGCTTCCGAGATGCGCTCTCCCGCCGCGACTTTGGCATAGAGGTCGCGAAGCGCGCTGCGCTGGACGAAGAAGTGCACAAAGGAGCTTTAGCAGAATCGGTCGGGTAAGCAAATCCGGGTGCTTACGAAATATCGTGGCGTAAATGCGGCTGGCAACGTGAGGTGGTCGCTATCGGACCGGCAAATCCAGGTCTAATCGGCTCCGTTTCCGCCAAAAGGCGCCTTCTGCAACAGATGCGCCCGCCCAAGCGACGCCGTATCCTCGCCGTATCCTCGCCGTATCCTCACCGGAGAACCTCTAACTTGAAGTTAGAGGTTCTCCGGTGAGGATACGGCGAGGATACGGCGAGGATACGGGGGGGCTCCGGACATTCTTGAGGCAAGAGCGGGCGCAGGCGGGAGGAGTGGTCCGTGGCCCCAATGCGCTTCAATATCGGAAGTCGAGGCTCTCACGACAAGCAAAGGCGCTTTGCACATAAGCAAAGCGCGTGAGCAATCCTGGCCGTAAATGCCGGAGGACGCATTCGCGTCAGGGTTTTGCATCGCAAGCGCAGCACATGCGATATATCCCCAGACAGCAAGGGCTTGGCGCAGCTCAGAGGGCGGCTAAAAGCATCCTTCGGCTCCAGCCGCCGGGCTTTGGCACAACTCCCGCTAGGTGCATGCTGCATCAGTGTGACCTCACCATGGTGATTACCGAAAAGCAGGGGCGGGATTGGTCTTTGTCGGCAAGTTCCCCCGGGCTGACCGAGCGCGCGGCTAATCGCGCACGTCCCTTCTGTACGCACCGGGACCAGGGCAAGCCCGATGTGTTCATCGTCGGCGCGCCCAAGTCAGGCACTACGGCTATGGACCACTACCTGGCCGGGCACCCGCAGATTTTCATGGCCAGGAAGGAGATGCACGCTTTTGGTGCCGACCTGCAGTTCGGGGCTCAGTTCTACCGGCGCGACCGGGCGGCGTACCTGGCCGAGTTCGCGCCTTGCCAGGGCCGGCTCCGGGCGGGTGAATCGTCCGTCTGGTATTTATTTTCCCGGAAGGCGGCGGCGGAAATCCGGGCCTTCAATCCGGAGGCGCGCATTATCATCATGCTGCGCGAGCCCGCCGAGATGCTCTATTCGTTGTTTTCGCAATTCCGGTTCGACGGGAACGAGTGCCTGCCGAGCTTCGAGGAAGCGCTGGCGGCCGAGGACGACCGCCGGGCGGGGCGCCGCCTGAGCCGCCAAACCTATTTTCCGCAGGGCTTGGTTTACCGCGACACCGCGCGCTACACTGAGCAGGTGCAGCGCTACTTTGACGTTTTCGGTCGGGAGCAGGTCCACGTGATCATCTATGACGATCTCAAGGCGGACCCGCGGGGGACGTACTGCCGCGTGCTTGAGTTTCTTGAGGTGGATCCAACGCACGTGCCGGCGAACTTCCAGGTGATCAACGGCAACAAGACGGTGAAGCATTCGGCGCTGCGGAGTCTGCTGAACGACCCGCTGCTGCGCTCGACGGCGGTGGCGATCGGGCGTCGGCTCCCGCGGCCTGTGTTCAACGCGCTGCACGATGCGGAGCGGAGGCTTTGGAAGTTCAACACGCGTCCCGAGAAACGCGCCTCGCTGGCGCCTGAGACCCGCGCGCGGCTGAGGCAGGAATTTGCGCCGGAAGTGAAGCGTTTGAGCGCGTTGCTCGGGCGAGACCTCACCCATTGGAGCGAGTGACAGCTAGATCGGTGCGGGCCGACCGCTGGGGATTGGGGGTGATGGGGCTGCTGCTGGCTGTCGTTCTCTCGGCTCTGCTCTGGGGCGCCTTTGTTCCGGATAACATCCCCTTTTCGAACGACGGGCCGCTAGGCCGTTTGGTGGCGCAGTGTCATCACCTGCCTGAGCGTTTTACCGGGTGCTGGGAAGACCTCAATCTGCTGGGAGATCGCGACTGGGGGGCGGCGCCGAGCATCAGCTTTGGCCTGCAGTATCTGCTGGGGCCGTTCCTGTTTTCCAAGTTCTACACTCCGGTCGCGCTCTTGCTGCTGGGTGTGGGGGCGTGGTGTTTCTTCCGCCAGTCGGGGCTCGTGCCGGCGGCTTGCCTGCTGGGCGGATTGGCCGCGGCGCTTGGCTCGGGCTGCTTTTCAGCCGCGTGCTGGGGTGTGGCGGGGCACGCGATCGCTGTGGGCATGACCTATTTTGCCACGGCGGCCTTGGTGAGCCGATCCGCGCCGGTGCGCTGGGTGCGGGTCGTGCTGGCGGGTGGCGCCGTCGGCATGGCGGTGATGGAAGGGGCGGACGTGGGGGCGCTGTTCAGCCTGCTGGTCGCGCTGTTCGTGGTTTACCAGGCCGGCACAGCCGAAGGCGTCCGAGCGAAGAACCTGGCGGCAGGCGCCGCCACGCTGGCCCTGGTAGTGATTTTCGCGGTGGTGCTGGCCGCCCAAGCCATTTCCGGGCTCGTGGCCACGGAGATCAAGGGCGTAAAGGGCACGGAACAGGATGCCAAAACCAAGGAGGAACGATGGGATTGGGCTACGCAGTGGAGCCTGCCGAAGACCGAAACGCTGACGCTCGTGATGCCGGGACTGTTCGGGTTTCGCGGCGATACGCCCAACGGAGGCGAATACTGGGGAACCGTGGGCCGTGCGCCGGCCTGGGACAGGTATTTTGCGGGTGACCGGCAAGGCAATCCGCCGAAAGGCTTTCTGAGGTATTCCGGGGGCGGGTCCTACATCGGAGTGCTGGTCGCGCTGCTGGGGCTTTGGGCGGCATTGCAGGCGCTGCGACGCCAGGAACCCGCCTTCAGCCTGCCGCAGCGTAAGTGGGTCTGGTTCTGGACGGGAGTAAGCATCGTCTCGCTGCTGCTGGCCTTTGGCCGGCACGCCCCGTTCTACCGGATTCTCTATGCGCTGCCCTACTTCTCAACCGTCCGCAACCCGGTCAAGTTTCTGCATGTGTTCTGCTTTGCCGCCGTGGTGTTGTTCGCCTACGGGGTTGACGGAATTTGGCGGCGTTACATGCAACCCGCCGGCGCCGGCACGAATGCCCGCTGGCAGGGCCTGGGCCGCTGGTGGGCGAGAGCCAGCCGCTTCGAGAAGCGCTGGGTCCTGGGCTGTTTGCTCGTGCTCGCGGTGACGCTGCTGGGTTGGTTTATCTACGGGTCGTACCGCGGTTCGCTGGAGCAATACCTGGTGGCGAATCTCTTCGACGAAGCAAGGGCCCACAATATCGCCGGGTTCAGCATCGCCCAGGTAGGGTGGTTCGTGCTGTTCTTTGTTCTGAGCGCCGGCACGGTCATCCTGCTCCTGAGCGGGGCTTTCCTCGGCGTCCGGGCGCGCTGGGGGGCTGCCCTTCTGGGCCTGTTGCTGGTGGCCGACCTTGGGCGCGCCAACCAACCCTGGATCCGATACTGGGATTTCAAGGAGAAGTATGCCACGAACCCGGTGATCGACCGGCTCCGGGAAAAGCCCTACGAGCACCGGGCCGCCCTGCTGCGTTTCAGGGTGCCGGACAAGCTGGCCATCATCACCCGGCTTTATGAAAACCAGTGGCTCAAGCACCAGTTCCCGTACTACAACATCCAGGCGCTGGACACCGTGCAGATGCCACGCACGCCCGCGGATATAGCGGCCTACCAGAAGGCGCTGAGCTCGACCAACGAACTGGATTACTTGCCCATCATGCTCCGCTCATGGGAACTGACCAGCACGCGATACCTGATCGGCGCCGCAGCCTTCGTGGGCGCTCTCAACCGCCGCGTTGACCCGGCTCATCCCGAGTTCACCATGGTAGAGCGCTTCGATGTCAGGCCCCTGCCGGGAATCCAGCGGGCCATGCATTACGATGAACTCACTACGGTGCCCAATGAACAAGGGCAGTTCGCGCTTTTCGAGTTCACCGGGGCGCTGCCGCGCGCCAGGTTGTATTCGAACTGGCAGGTCAATACGAACGATGCCGCCGTGCTGACGGAGCTGGCGGCGCGCGCGTTCGACCCGCAGGGAAGTGTATTCGTTGCTGGCGGAGCGCCCGCGGCTCAGGCCGTGACCAATGCCAGCCCGGGCAAAGTGGCATTCGCCAGCTACGCGCCCAAGGATATTGTGCTCAGAGCCGAAGCCGCGGCTCCTTCGGTCCTGCTGCTCAACGACCGCTATGATCCTTACTGGAAGGTGCAAGTGGACGGGAAACCGGCGACGCTGTTGCGTTGCAACTATCTTATGCGCGGTGTGTACCTGGGTTCGGGGGCCCATACGGTGGAATTCCGGTACCTGCCGCCCATCGGCCCGCTCTATGTCAGCCTTGCGGGCATCGGGGTTGGGTTGCTGGCGCTAGGCACGGTGGCTATGGCCGGGTGGAGAGCGCGGTCGCCTGTGCCTGCGCCGGTCTCTGCGCCCGCACCGATCCCGGTGCCGCCGACTGCCACAGTGAAACAGAGGCGCCCCGGTGCACCTTTGAAAGCCCGCGCCGGCGCTCGGGGGGCGCGCTAGCCCTGGCAACGCGGGCAGTAGTACGTACTCCGCCCTGCCTGCACGAGCCGCTGAATCGGCGTGCGGCATCTGGAGCAAGGAAGGCCGACACGGTCATAGACCCGGAGCCGCTCCTCGTAGTAGTCGGCGGCGCCTGGCGCGCGGCCATAATAGAACAGGCCGTCGCGGCGGCCGGTGCCCGCGTAATTCAGCGGTACGGTTGCTCCCAGGCTGATGGCTTCGCGCAAAACGGCGCGAATCGCTCTCCATAGCCTGGCCACTTGGGCTGCGGTCAGGTCTCGGGCTGCGAGCGTCGGAGCGACTTGCGCTCGGAACAAGGCCTCGCTCGCATAAATGTTCCCGATCCCCGCAACCAGCGCCTGGTCCAGCAGCCTGGTCTTGATGGGTTGCTGTGAGCGCTTGAGGGCGCGCAGAAGACTTTGCGCCTTGAACTGGTCGCTCAGAGGTTCCGGACCCAATCGCTCGATCAGGCTGCTATCCAGCGTGAGCCGCCCGAAATAACGGGTGTCCTCGAAGACGAATTTCGTCCGGCCCAGGTCCATCACGACCGCGGCGTGTTTGGGCAGTGGAGCATCTGCCCGCAGAAGATACATGCGCCCGGTCATGCCAAGATGTCCCAGGAGCACCACGGCGGATGCTGGCGAAGCGCGGCGAGCACCGGCCGAACCGCCGCTACGGGCTGCCTCTCCCGGGCGCAGGGCGAATACCAGGTACTTGCCGCGGCGAGAGACGCCGGCGAAGACCGTCCCCAGCAAGGCCCGGCGAAACGCGCGGGACGACGTCGGCGCAATTACTTTGGGCCGCCGCACCTGGATGGCATGGATGATTTTACCCCGCAATGTGGGGTCGAGATGGCGAACAAGCACCTCAACTTCCGGCAGTTCCGGCATGACGAAGGGCGAGCGTGGCGACAGGACCGGGGGAATGCAAGCCGGAGCCGGACAGGACTCCGGGGCCGGCTTCGCGTTCCACTGGAGCAGTGCCAGAAGCTTAACCGGTGACCAAGGTGCCGACCTTCTCCCCCATCACGACGCGCCGGAGGTTGTGGGCCCGGAAGAAGTCGAACACAACGATAGGCATCTTGTTGTCCATGCACAGGGAAAAGGCTGTGGAGTCCATGACCTTGAGCTGCCTTTGCAGGGCTTCGGCGTAGCTGATTTGAGAATAGCGCCGGGCGGAGTGGTTCTTCTTGGGATCGCTGTCGTAAATGCCATCAACCTTGGTCGCCTTGAGGACGACCTCGGCCCCAATCTCGTTCGCCCGCAGGGCGGCAGCCGTGTCGGTCGAGAAATAGGGATTGCCCGTGCCGCCGCCGAAGATAACCACGCGGCCTTTCTCGAGGTGGCGCACGGCGCGACGGCGGATAAAGGCTTCTGCGATTTGGGCCATCGTGATGGCACTCTGGACGCGGGTGGCCACGCCGAGCTTCTCCAAGGCGTCCTGCAGGGCGAGCGCGTTAATGATCGTGGCCAGCATGCCCATATAGTCGCCGGTGGCGCGCTCGATGCCGCGCTCGCTTCCGCTCAGGCCGCGAAAGATGTTGCCGCCGCCGACGACCAGAACGATTTGCACGCCCAGGTCGCGCACTTCACGAATCTGCTCCGCCATGTCGCGCACCGCTTGCGGCGAAATGCCCACGCGGCTTTCGCCGCCCAGGGCCTCGCCGCTGAGCTTGAGAAGAATCCGGCTATACTTGGGGCGCTTTGCTTCTTTCATGGTGTGCATGGCTTTGCGAACGGTGAACCTGGAACCTCCTTTTAACAGGCGAGGCGGCGGGCGTCAAACGAAACGAAACGCGCGCGGGACAAGCAGGTCCTAGAAATGCTCGGCCCAACGTCGTTGCGCGGCGGCATCGGTTGCTCTATTCTCGGCGTATGACGCTTTCGGCCGGCCTGTTCCGCAGGGCGCTGTTCCTCTCCGCCTGCCTAATGCTGGGGGGGTGTTTGCGCTCGGTCCCGAGCCCGGCAGACGAGGAAAAGGAGTCCCATTTTCTACTGGGCCGCAGCCGGGTGAGCGCCATGGATTATCCAGGGGCGATTGAATCTTTTAGCAAAGCGCTGGAGGTGAACCCAAGATCGGGCGCGGCCCACTTCGAACTGGCGTGCTTGCTGGAAGCGCGAGAGGCTGACCCGGCGGCGGCGATCTACCACTACCAGGAGTACCTGAAGCTGCGGCCCAAAGCAGAAAACGCCGACACCGTGAACCAGCATATTTACGCGCTGAAACAAGAACTGGCCAAAACGGTGTCCCTCGGTCCGGTGACGGAGCGGCAACAGCGCGACTTCGAGCGACTCGCCGAGGAGAACCGTCGGCTGACGGAGGAACTCGACAAATGGCGCGCTTATGCGATGCGCCTCCAGGCTCTGACGAACCCGCCCGCCTCCCCTCCCGTTGCCTGGACCGCCAGATCCGT
Organism: Candidatus Acidiferrum sp.; assembly: GCA_035541055.1. Classification (GTDB taxonomy): domain Bacteria; phylum Verrucomicrobiota; class Verrucomicrobiia; order Limisphaerales; family UBA8199; genus JAPLUA01. The sequence continues at coordinate 22,716 of DATKNZ010000235.1, forward strand.
AGTCTCCAATCCTCCTCCAGTTCGCGCCTCGACGGGGCTTCAGGCTTTTGCCAGTGGCGGATCGGCCCCCGGCGGCCCTATGGCGATGCAACTGACCCACACTGTCAAAGCGGGGGAAACCGCAGCCGGCATAGCGCGCAAGTACGGCGTGCGCACCGAGGCGCTGCACGCGGCGAATCCGAAGATTGATCTCCGGCGTTTGCGTGTCGGTCAGACTTTGAATATCCCGGCTGCCAGCCTCTGAAACGGGGGCGTCTGCCGGGGCGGGGGCATAAAGAAAAATTTGAACACGGGAATGTGGATGATGGTCTATTTTCCGAGTTCTTTGTCTCGGTGATCGCGGGTGTGGCGACAGCAGTGCCGCGCCTCCGAGGAAGAGGACCCCGTTCACGCTGCATGTCGTCGTCTCAAGCAAGCAGCGAATCGGCTCGATATCGGCCTGTTCTTGTCTGCAAAAAAAGTTGAAGAATCATTTTGACAGCCCGGACGGATTTTCGGTAAATGGCTTCAGAGTTGATCGTGTTGGCGTTACAGCATCAGTTTGAAACGCGTGTATTGCTATCTATGAAAAAAATCGTTGCCTCTGTCGGTATGATCGCGCTCGGCGCGACAAGTGTTCAGGCGTTGGATTCAGGCATGGTTTCGGACAACGGAAGATTCTGGAGTGTCTCAGCCAGCCTCCGTGGATTCTACGATGATAATATCAACACCCTTCCGAACAACGCCACCCTTCCACCCGGGTACTACCGTGACAGTTGGGGATTCGAGGTCAGCCCTGCCATCTTCTTGAGCTTCCCGCTAGACCAAACCTCGATTGGGCTCAGTTACGTGTACGACTTCAAGTACTACGAGAATAAGCCCCTCGGGCAGAGCGAGAACTACGACATGACCCACGTGTTCAACGTGGCGATCAATCACGCGTTCAGCGAGCGCTACCAGATCAGCGTGAAGGATTCGTTCGCTCTGGGCCAGGAACCCGACCTGCTGCGCGCTGGCAACACCTACAATACGTTCCAGCGCATCCCCGGCGACAACCTGAGGAACTACGGGGTTATCAACTTCTCGGCTCAACTGACGCCGCTCTTTGGGTTGGAACTCGGTTACGCTAATACGCTGTTCAAGTATGCCGACCATACGGTGACCTTGGACTCGACGGGGAACATTGTGCCCAGCACGGCAGGTCTCCTCAACACGATGGACCAGACCGTGCACCTGGATGGCCGCTTCCAAATCCAGCCGCAGACGATCGGCGTAATCGGCTATCAGTTCCGGAGCCTCACCTACACAGAAGACCAGCCGATAGGCGGCAACGTCTTGATGCCGTTCACCCTGGTAAAATCCGATATCCGGAACGTGGACGCCAACTATGGCTACATCGGGCTTGACCACAACTTCCGGCCGGACCTGACCGGTTCATTCCGGCTCGGCGGCGCCTACAATGACTACGTCAACAACAGCAGCCAGAACAACTGGTCTCCCTATGCCCTGGTCAGCCTCAGGTACACCTACAACCCAGGGAGCTATTTCGAAGCCGGCTTCACCTACGATTTCACATCCGGCAACAACTTCAGCGTGGCGTACCTCAACAACAGCGTGACTATGGGCGCGTATGCGGCCAGCCTGTATGGCTCGCTGCATCACCAGATCACCGGCAAGCTCGCCGGCACACTGATGGTGCAGTATCAGAACGACCAGTACTACGGTGGGACGCTTAATAACCAGTCCCAGGAATACTTCCTGGCCTACATTGGGCTGTCGTATCAGTTTAATCCCTACATTTCCGCGGAAATTGGTTACGATTACGACAACGTCTGGGGCGACATTCCCCAGCAGAATTACGATCGTAACCGGGTTTACCTTGGTGTCACCGCCAGCTATTAATCGAGTTTAGAAAAATTGACGGGGGGCTGGGCTTCAGCACCGGCTCCCCTTTTTGTTTGAGCTATGGACCCATTGAAAGCATCGCCCTCCCAGGAAACGAAACTGCACTTCCTGGACTATTGGCGCATTATCCGGCTGCGCAAGACGGTTATCCTCGCCGTGTTCCTGCTGGTCGTCATCACCGCCACGCTGGTGACGTTTATTCTGCCCGAGTCCTATTCCAGCACGGCGCGGATCAAGATCGAGCGCGACCAACCGGACATCACGGGTTTCCAGGAACGCGGAATGCCGCTTGGCTATGATCCGTACTTCATCCAGACCGAGTTCGAGCTGATCCAATCCGAAGTTATCCTGGGTAAGGTCGTCGAGGATCTCGGGCTGAACGTGGAATGGGGCAAGAAGTACGCCGGCGGCGATCGTCTCAAGACGCAGGAGACCATCACAATGCTCAAGAACCGGCTGGATTTGAGGCCGGTGCGGAACACCAGCCTCATTGAGATTCGCGTGTTCAGCGAAAAGCCTGATGAAGCGGCCACGATTGCCAATAAGATTGCGGAGGTTTACAAGCAACACCGGCAGGACCAGCGCAAAGAGTTGAGCAACGGCGGCATTCGCGCATTGGAAGAGCGCTTTCAAGCGCAGGAAGAGAAGGTCCGAGTCGCGCAGACGAACGTGGATCGGCTGCGCAAGGAGCTGAACATTGCAGATGCGATTGCCTCCGGAGATGCGCCGACTCCGTTGATGACGGCGGAGGCGTTGCGCAAGCTCGACGGCCTGCGCATCGAAAGCCACGAGCAATATGTTCTGCAGCAGACGCTTCTGGACCAACTGAAGGACGTGCAGAAGCGAACCGGGCTCGAAGGGTTAGCGCAGGTCATTCCCACGGCGACGGGCGATTCCTTGCTCAGCTCGCTGCTTGAACAGGAGGTCATGGCCAACCAGAAACTGGTTGCGGTTGAGAAAGAATACGGGCCAGAGCATCAGGAGGTCCTGAAATGCAAGGCCAGCGTTGACGATCTGCACAACCGTATCACCAATCGCGTAGATGGTGTGATGAAGGCCCTGGAGGCTAAAGTTACTGCGGTCAAGAACAGCCTCGATGATTTGGAGCAAGAGGTCGGCAAGGCCAAGACCAACGACATCCTGACCGCGGCCCAGAGCCGGCCCTATTTCGATGCCAAGCGCGTGCTCGACGAGTTGCTGCGGTTCCGCCAGATCCTGGACATGAAGATCGCGAGCGAGCAAATAGATGTGGCCCTTCCCAAAACCATGATGGTGGAAATCGTGGATACAGCGAAGCCGGGGATTCGCCCTGTGCGTCCCAATAAGCCGCTGAACATCGCCTTGGGGATTATCATCGGTCTGGTGGTCGGCGTCGGCCTGGCATTCTTCATCGAGTATCTTGATACAAGCGTTAAGACCATTGACGATGTCGAGCGTTCGCTGCAGAGCCCGGTCCTGGGTGTGATCCCGCAGAACGTCGGCCTGTTAATGGAGGAGGGCACAGAAAGCCCGCACGCCGAAGCCTACCGAGTCCTGCGCACGAATCTCCTCTTCTCGCGCAAGGACGACAAACTGAACACCGTGGCGATCGTCAGCGCGGGCGCGGGCGAAGGCAAGTCCACGACCGTCTTCAACCTGGCTGCCGTCTTCGCCCAGAGCGGGCAGCGTGTGCTGATGGTGGATTCCGACCTGCGGCGGCCTACGCTGCACAAGATGCTCAAGATCACGAATAGCATCGGGCTCACGAACTACCTGCTCAAACAGAATACGCTGGAGGAGGTCATTCAGACCACGAGCCTGCCGACGCTCGACTTTATGGCCAGCGGCAAGCTGCCCAGCAGCTCATTGGGCATCCTGAACTCTGCCCAGATGAAGGACCTCATCGGCGAACTCAAGCAGCGCTACGACTTTGTGTTCTTTGACTCGCCTCCGATCATGGGTGTCAGCGATGCCTCCATTCTGGCCAGTGAAGTGGACATGACGCTGCAAATCATCCAATACCGCCGCTATCCGCAGCCCATGAACATCCGCGCCAAGCAGTTGATCGAGAAGGTCGGCGGCAATCTCGTCGGCATCGTGCTGAACAACATCAACATGTCCCAGGACGAGAGCTACTACTATTACAGCGGTTACTACCACGATTACTACTATCGCAGCGAAGAAAGCGAGCCCGCCAAGCGGACCGACGCGAAGGCAGCCGAGGACAAGACGAAGCTGGATATTCAGAAGAAATATTGAGAGGGTGTTGGTTCGATGAGCATGATAAGATTTTGCAAGCGGGCGGGCTATTGGGCCGTCGTATCCGCATTCATGGCTGTAACTTTCCTGGGGGCCGGATGCCATAGCACTAGCGTAAAGCAGGGCGCTTCTGGAAGGGTAGGCTCGGCTTCGGGTCCGCCGACCAGCGCCGAAACCGAAGTGTGCCAGCCGGGTGAGACGGTGAAAGTCGAGTTTACCGACCTGCCCACGCCCATGCTGCCCTACGAGGTCAAGATCAAGGAGGACGGGACGGTGACCCTTCTCCTGAACCAGGAGTTTACGTTTGCCGGCAAGACGCGGGGTGCGTTGGAGAAGGAAGTCCGGGAGCGTTACGTCCCGCGGTACTACAAGTACATGACGGTCAGCATTAATTGGGGCATCCAGACCCAATTTTATTACGTGGATGGAGAGGTCAAACTGCCCGCCCGGCAGACCTACATCGAGCGGACGACGGTGCTCAAGGCCATCGCTTCGGCCGGCGGGTTTACGGATTTCGCCAAGAAGTCGGCCGTCACGCTGACTCGCCTGGACGGCCGCAAGTACACCATCAACTGCAATAAGGCCAGAGCCCATCCCGAACTCGACCTGGAGGTCTATCCCGGAGACAAGGTCTGGGTGCCGCGCAGGTTCTGGTGATGGTCCAGCTCAAGGTCCTGTCCGGCAGGAAGGCGGGCACGGCCTGGGTGGCGCGGCGCTTTCCGGTACGGATTGGCCGGGCGGCGACGGCGGACCTTCATTCCGAGGAGAGCGGGGTTTGGGAACAGCACCTGCGGCTTGATTTCGACCCTGTCACCGGTTTGGTTCTCACGTCCCATCCCGATGCGCTAGCCAGCGTGAATGGCCAGTCCGTCCAGCAAACCGTTCTCCACAACGGTGATGAGATCGGCATCGGCTCACTCAAGCTGCAGTTCTGGCTTAGCGAAGCCCGACAGCGCGGGCTGCGCTTCCGCGAGGGCCTGACCTGGGCGGCTATTGCCGCAATCTCCCTCCTCCAAGTGGCGATCATCTATTGGCTGGTGCGGTAGCCGGGCGCGGTATTGGCTAATGCCGGAAGTGCCGCACGCCGGTGAAGGCCATCGCCAGGTTGCGCTCGTCGGCCACGGCAATCACTTCCTTGTCGCGCACCGAACCGCCCGGCTGAACTGCCGCCGTGGCCCCCGCGTCGGCTGCGGCAATCAACCCGTCGGGGAAAGGGAAAAATGCGTCGCTGCCGACTACGCTTCCCTTGAGGGAAAGGCCTGCCTCGCCGGCCTTCCAAATGGCAATCCGGCTCGCGTCCACGCGGCTCATTTGACCCGCGCCAACACCCAGCGTGCGGTCGGCCGCGGTGTAAACGATGGCGTTGGACTTCACGTGCTTCACGACCCGCCAGCCGAAGCGCATCGCACCAAGCTCCGCCGGCGTGGGCTGGCGGCGGGTGACTACCCTCAGGTCCGTAGCCGCCGTCTCATCGCGTGCCTGCCAGAGGAACGAGTCTGCCCCGACGCTGCGCACGTCCCAGCCCGATGCTCCAACGGCCGGCTTCAGCATCCTGAGCAGGCGCAGGTTCTTCTTCTTCTGTAACAGTGCGAGGGCTTCAGGCTGGAACTCCGGCGCGACGATGACCTCGCTGAATATCTCAGCGATGGCCTCTGCGCAGGCGAGATCGAGCGCCCGGTTCACCGCGATGATTCCTCCGAAGGGCGCCTGCCGGTCAGTCGCGAATGCCTTGTCCCATGCCTCCCGCAGGTCCTCTCCCTGCCCGACGCCGCACGGGTTGGTGTGCTTGAGGATGGCCAGGGTTGGCGGGTCGCCTGTGAACTCGCTGAGCAAGGCCGCCCCCGCCGTCAGGTCGAGGATATTATTGTACGAAAGTTCCTTGCCATGCAGTTGCTGGAAGAACTCGTGGAAGCGGCCATACAGCGCCGCGCTCTGGTGCGGGTTTTCGCCGTACCGGAGGGCCTGGGCCAGCGGGGCGCGTAATTGCAACGAGGCTGGCGGCTTGCCCGGGCTCGCCATCCCAAACGTCTGTGCCAGGTGTGCGGCAATAGCCCCGTCGTAGGCCGCCGTGCGAGCGAATACTTTGGCAGCCAGCCGGCGCCGCAGCTCCAGGCTGGTGTGGCCGGTTTCCTTAATCTCCCTGGCGACGGCCTCGTAGTCCGCTGGGTCCACCACCACTGTCACGCTCTCGTGATTCTTCGCCGCGCTGCGCAGCATCGAAGGCCCGCCTATGTCTATGTTTTCAACGGCCTCCTCTAAGGTCGCACCCGGCTGGGCCACCGTCTGCTCGAACGGGTAGAGATTCACCACGACGAGATCAATGGGCAGGATCCCGTGCGCGCGCGCCGCCTCCTCGTGGTTCGGGTTGCCACGCAGGTAAAGCAAGCCGCCATGAACTTTCGGGTGGAGCGTCTTCACGCGGCCATCGAACAGTTCCGGGAACCCGGTATAGGCGCTCAGGTCCGTAACGTTCAGCCCCGCCTCACGGAGCGCCCGGGCCGTGCCTCCCGTTGAAATCAGCTCCGCGCCCGCCTCCGCCAGAACACGGGCGAAGGGAAGCAGGCCCGTCTTGTCCGAAACCGAGATCAGCGCGCGTCGGATGGTCTCCATAACAGCCCGCTACGTTCCCCGCAGCCAGGGTGCGAGTCAACGCTATCTTTCAGCCTCCCGGCGGGTCAGGGGATGGCGGAGGGCAGGCCGGAAATAAAAAACCCGCCCCGCGTTGTGCGCGGGACGGGAACCCCTGAACCAACCAACCTAACCACATATATTGAGACAGGCGGAGCAGGAAAACGTTTGAACTGCGTGAAAGAAAAACCACGCGCAGGGTATCTGTTCCGGCAGCGCAAGTTTCGGACGCCTCCGGCATCCCGGCGGGCCTATTGGCCCTTGAGATTATAGCAGAGCAGCACGTCCTGGTCGCGCAGGTAGAGCCTGCCCCCATAGACCACCGGGTGCGGCCAGGCTTTCGCCTTGCTGCGGTCGGGCTGCTCAAATCGCCCGTGCTCGTGATAACCCTCAGGCGATGCTTCAATCAGCGCCACGGTGCCTTTATCCTCGGTTCGAAGGACGAAGTGGCCGTCAGCGTAAGCGATCGAGCCCTTGCCCAGCTTCTCTTTCTCCTCCCACTTGGCCTCTCCGGTCTTGAAGTCCTGGCACGTCCAGCCTTTGCCTTCCGAGTAGCCGTACACGCAATCGCCCACCTTGATCACCCCGCCGTGGTGGTTAGCCATGACCTTGTTGGCATAGACCTCCTCGGCCGTGAACTTGCCGTTTGCCGCGCTGATCTTGAACAGATTACAGCCCACCCCGTAGCTGGAGTTGACATAGACGCAGCCATCGCTGTAAATCGGCGTCGGGATGACCGCCACCCTCCCGGGGCGCGGCGCGCGCCACAGCACTTTGCCGTCCGCCGCCCCAACGCCAACGACGCTCGCCGCAGTGAGCTGGATGTATTGCCGCACGCCGCCGATTTCCTCGACGATGAGCGATGAATATTGGGGCGCATCCGTGAACCCCCGGCTTCGCCACAACACCGCGCCGGTCTTCTTGTCCAGGGCCACAATGGCTCCGTCAGCGCCCCCGGGCGTGATCACCACCCGGTCGCCGTCAATGATTGGCGATTCGGCAAACCCCCAGCTTGGCCGCTTGCCGCCAAAGTCCTTGATGTAGTCCTTGCGCCAAAGCTCCTTGCCCGTGCCCGCATCGAGGCAGACCAGGTCCCCCCATTGGCCGAGCGCGACCAGCACGTCGCCCGATACCGTCGGCGTGCTGCGCGGCCCTTCGAACGCCGGCATCCCCGGCGCGCCCGCTTTGCCGAGCCGGGCGGTCCAGACCGGTTTGCCGTCGGCGGCATTCAGCGCCACGACCCGGCTGACGTCGCTGTTCTCGCCGATCGTGTAGATGCGGCTGCCCACGATGGACACCATCGAATACCCGGCGCCCAGTCCCGTCGCCTTCCAGACGAGCGGCGGGCCGCCGGCGGGCAACTGCTTCAGGAGCCCCGTATCCGGGGAGATGTCGTCACGGCTCGGTCCGCGGAACTGCGGCCAATCGGCTGGCGCCGCCAGCGCGGCCCCGGCCAGGAATAGCAGCAGACGGGCAGGAACTGCCCCACGCCCCAGATATTTCGATAAGGCCATAAGCGGAGCAAGATGCCGAAAGAGACCCGTATTTGCAAACCCAATGGCCGCAGGCTATTCGTCTCCCCCGCAGCCTGACGGCCCTAAGGGGCTCCAGGCAGCTCCTCGATGCGGATGTTCCGGAACTCGAACGCCTTATCCTCCGCCTGGATGCCAACATAACCGGCATCCGCATCCAAGTGGTCGAACTCCCAGGCCCGCTCGCCATCCACATCGAGCGTGATCTTCCGGCCTCGGACCTCGATGCGGAACCTGACCCACTGGTTCAAGGGCATGGGCGGCGTTTCGGCCGGCACCACGGTCCGATTGCCCCGCACCAGGCTGCCCAATGCGGTGCGGGCAAGGTTGACCTGCCAGACGTCCGTGGGCCAGGGCTTGCCCTCGAGCCCCGCGCGAACGAAGAAGCCGCTATCGTACCCGGGCACCAGCGCCCGCCATTCCGCCTCGAGCACGAAGTTCGTGTAAGGCCGCTCCGCCCGCAGCCAGCCCATGCCGCCGACCAGCCGCAGGTTGCCGTTGGTGACCACGAAGCTCCCCTCGTGCATCGGCGCCCAGCCGCTCAGGTCTTTGCCGTTGAACAGGGAATGCCATTGCGGCTCGGCGGGTTTGTTCCCAGCGGGCGGCGATTGGCCGAACGCCGAACACGCCAGCAGCGTGATGGATATGAGCCTAAGGATCATCAAGAGATACTTCTTAAATGGCGAAGGCAATCAGGTCCAGCTCAATCGCTTCAAGCTCGTCGTGCGGCCAGACCAATGCAGGGGCCTACCGGCGGCCCACGCCCCTACAGGTTGCGAAATCTCGTAACCTGAAGCCCTTCTAGCGCACCATTCCCTTTTGTAGCGCCGTAATCGCACCGGAGCCACACCGTTACATCACCCTTACCTCACCGTAGTACCTCTAATAGCCTATTAGAGGTACTACGGTGAGGTAACGGTGATGTAACGGTGTGGCTCCGGTGCGGTTACGGGGAAATGAGCACGGAGCGAGCCTGCCCGCGGGCGCGGCATTGCCGGAACCCGCAGGGGCGCAACGAGTTGCGACATCCTACTCATGTCCGAGGTTGCTGCGCCCCAGGACAGGCGCGCTACGGTCGTGTCAGTCCTCGTCCTTAGGCGCTCCGCGGTTAACCACGAAGGCCGCGTGGACCGGGGCGGGCATGGGGCTGTTGGGACCGCGAACCGAACGCCAGATCACCTCGTTGAGCAGCAGGTCGTCCACGGCGTCCTCCCGGGCGAAGTTCATCTTGATCTGCCCGCCCCAGGCATGGGCGGGGTTGCGCGCTTCGAGGTCCACGTTCGCGGGCAGCGCGTCGTAGGGCCGGAGGTCGGGCGTGGGCTGGAAGCAGTTGAACATCGGGGTGGCGGCGGCATCGAACTGGGTCATGGGCTTCAGACCGAGGATCAGCTCGATGGTGCGCAACATGCTGCTGGTGGAATACATCGTGGAATCCACGACGCCGCGCCGCGTGTAGGGGCTGATCACGTAGGCTGTCGAGCGGTGCGCGTCCACGTGGTCGGGCCCGTTCTGGGCGTCATCCTCCAGCACGAAGATGGCCGTGTGCGGCCAGAACTTCGAGTGGCTGACCGCCTCGACGACGCGGCCCACCGAAACGTCGTTGTCCGCCGCGTAGGCAATGGGCGTGCGCGCGCCGGGTGAGGAGCCGTGCGTGTGGTCGCTGGGCAGGCGCATGATTTGGAGGCGCGGCATGTCGCCCGCGGCCTCGAGGCGGCGCAGCTCAGAGATGAATCGCGAGGCGCGCTTCACGTCGGGGTAGCCGAGGTCGAATCCGCGATACCACTCGTCCACGTGGCCGCGCAGGGCGGGCAGGCGCGCGGCCACGGGTGTATTGGTCGCCGCGGGCATGGTCACAAACTCCCCGTAGCTGCGGTAGCTGACACCCGCCTCGTTGGCGCGGTCCCAAAGGTAACCGCTCGCCGGGGTGGCGACGGGGAAGTAGCCCTCGGCCGGGTAGGGGAACTTCTTCGAGCGGTTATGCCCGTAATTGAGCGGCCACATCTTCTCCACGAAATCCGAGGCGTAGGCGGCCGTGCTCCATTCGTGCCCGTCGGCGCTGACCTCGGCGTCCACGTAGAAGTTGTCCAGCAGCACGAAGTCGCGCGCGATCCGATGCAGGTTGGGCGTGACCCGCTCGGGGAAAAGGCAGAGCGATGCGTCGCCGTTGCCCTGGGAGAGGTCGCCCAGCACCTGGTCGTACGTGCGGTTCTCCTTGATGATATAAATGCAGTATTGGATGGGGCTGGCGTCGCCGGGTCTGCCGGGCACGGGGTTGTCAGCCGGCCGCAGCGTGGCCGGGCCGGTATTGGTCCGGAGCGGGCAACACGCGTAGGCTTGGGCCGAGTAGTCGGCCATTTGCGGCTCGAACTGCCGGCGCGGCGGCAGGTCAATAATGCTTAGCGTGCCGCGGAGCAGCCCGGCGATGTATTGCACGCCCGGATCGTTGGACTTGTTCACGCCCGGGATCGGGCCGTGCGGATTTGCCATCGGGCGGACGCCCTTGCCATTGGCGACGAGCAAGCGCCTGCCGTCGGGGGTCACTCGCACCGACGTCGGATACCAGCCCACAGGAATGAAGCCCAGCGACCGGCTTTTGCCCGGTGTGCTTACGTCAAAGACCGCCACCACGTTGTTGTCCGCATTGGCCACGAACAGCGTTTTCTCGTCCGGCGACAGCGCCAGGCTATTGGGCGTCGAGCCGGGCGGGGCCTCGGGATAGAGCGCCGCCCAGATGGTTTCCAGCGGCTGCCCTGTGGCGGTGTCCAGCACGGTCACTGTGTTGCGGCACGAGTTGGCCACGAAGAGGCGCTTGCCGGAGCGCGTTAAGGCCATCTCACACGGATGCTCCTGCACGGCCCAGCGCGCCGCCACCTGGCCCGTTTTCAGGTCAACGACGGCCACGGCCGCCTGCGCCCAGAGGCTGACGTAGAGCCGCTGCCGCGCTTCGTCGAGCCGGCACGCATAAGGGAATGTGTCCCCCTTGCTGGCTACGTAGTGAGAGGCCTCCTCGCGCTTGGTGGCCGCCGCGTCCTCGAAATCCGCCGCGGCGGCGACGGGCGCCAGCGCCAGCGGGCCTGTGTTGGTCCCCAGCGCGATGTCCTGCGTGCGGGGCTCCGGCCCAAGGTCCACGCGCGTGAGGCGGTCGCCCCAGACGTTGGCGGCATAGAGGTGTTTGGCGCGGGCGTCCAGCGCCAGCCCGGCGGGCACGGCGCGCAGCTTCGCATCGTGCAGGCGGATGGGATGTTCATTCCTCAGCACGCCCTGCTGGAAATCAAAGCAATGCACGACCTCGTCGCCTGCGCCGCTGCAGTAGAGCTGCCGGCCATCATGAGAGAACTCCAGACCATAGAAGGCCTCGTGCAGGCCCGTGCGTGAGGCGACGCCCGCCGCCGCGAGGTCAACCACCACGATCTCGTGCGGGCCATAGCCGGAGTGCAGGACGGCGGCGAAGCGGCCGCTGGGATGGACGGCGATGTTGACCGGGAAATCGCCCAGGGGCACCTGTGTGCCCGCCGGGCGCAGCGACCATTGGTTGGGAAGGAGCACGGAGCCGTCCGGTCTCGGGCCGGGCAAGCTGGTGTTGGTGGCCCCTTCCACCGGTCCCGAAGCGGGCCAGTTCAGGTTGAAGGTGGGCAGTTGGGGCATCGGGGCGCAGGCGGCCACGGCAAGCCAGACGGCGCAGGCGGGCCAGGCGAATGAGGTTCGCGTCATAAAGGAATCCAAAGCTAAAGGCTGAAGGCTAAAGGCGAAAGCGATTTACGATTTGCGATTTACGATTTACGAGGCTGCTGGTGGAGGGTGCGTCTTGCGGCTGTCCTTAGCTGGGTAGGGACGCCTCGCCGAGGCGTCCGTTTCCGGCGCACCCGGACGCCTCGGCGAGGCGTCCCTACCTGAACAAGGACAGTGGTGAAATGCACACGGTGGCAAAGGGGTGCGGAGTGCGGAGCGGGTATTGCAGATTGCAGATTGCAAATTGGAGATTTCAAATTGGAATCCCCTCGAATTACGGGTGCGGCGCCCGGGCCAGCGCTGGGCTCGTAAATCGTAAATCGTAAATCGTAAATTCGGAGAGCCTTTCTCCTACGGTTGCTCCTCGAGCAGGCGCACCGGGCCGAGAAGGCCCGAGGGCATCAGCGGTGTGTCCTTCGTGAGCTTACGGATGTTCGCGCGGGTGAGGCGCTTTTCGGGGGGCAGGGACTGGTCGCCGATGATGCGATTGGGCCAGAAGTTCACGACTTCGATCTCCAGCTCGTTGTTCGTGGGGCGAGCTGCATCGGTTATGTCCACGCGGAACGGCTTGGCCCACAAGACA
>DATKNZ010000236.1:0-6687 GCA_035541055.1 Candidatus Acidiferrum sp.
GAACCCGCGCCCCGCGCTGGGCACGAGCGCCACGCCGTGGTTGCGCTTCTGGCCGGGAATATCGGCCACGGTCTTGCCCGTCCGGGCGTCGAGGACCATGGTGTGCGTCGAGCGCGGAACGTAGAGGAGCTTGTTCTCGGCGTCCACGGTCAGGTAATCCCAGCCGCCTTCGCCGCCGACGTGGAAGGTCCGCGCAACCTGGTAGGGCCCGGTCTCGCCCGCTGTAGAAGACTGCGCTTGAGCCTGCAAGGCCGTCAGGACCGCGAACGACAGGCAAAGGACGTATGGTATAGACTTGAACTGTTTCATGCGAATTGAGCTTGGCTGAACGTTGTGCTTTGTGCGCCGCGGCGCACGTGGCGATCATTTCGGATGCGGGGAGAGGTTACAAGACGGCCCGTCAAGGTAAAGGCGCAAAAGCTCCCCACCGGACAATCCTTATCCGCGGGAGACCGTGCCCTCGATCAGACCGTGCGGCTCATCCGTGGGCACAAACAGCACGTTCTTGTTCTCGACCCCTAAAGGCGAAAGGTCCACCAGCAGGCAATGCTGATTGGGCAGGGAGAGGCTTACCTTCGCGATCTCGGGCACCGCCTTCAATGCGGCTTCGCCCATCTGGAACAGCGTGCGCTGAATGGACGGGCTGTAGGTGCCCGCAAAGGCATCGAGCATGGCCGAGAGCGCAGCAGCGTTGGCAGCAACGTAATCTCGGGGCCTTCCGCTGTAGGTCCACTTGGCCTGCAGATTCGTTGCGAGGATGCGGTCGTTCGTCTCCCGCAGCGTTGTGAACTTGTCCTTCAGGTACCCCTCGAACCCTGAGTCTGTTGTCTTAAGAATCAGCAACCCCGCGACGCCGGACTCGACCACGCTGCCTTCGCGCGTACAGGCCACCGTCGCCAACTGCCGCGCCGTGGTCCCTCCCTGGAAGGAGTGCGCATGCGGCTTTCCCGCGCAGATCAGGCGGTCCCAGACGCGCTCGGATAACTCTATCTCCACGCGCCGCACCTGGGGGTAAGTATCCAGAAAATGCCGTCCCAGCAGGGCCCCGAACTCCTCGTTCTCCTGCCCCAGCTTTTGGTGTGCGAGCAGGTTGACGGTGTTCTTGATCGTATCCGTGGGCACCACGAGCCGGTTGTCCGACCCGGTATAGGACGCCCCGAAGTCGCCCTCCAGCAGCACGGAAACCGTCAGCTCCTTGAGCGAGTGCTGCGCGCCTTGCCGGCTGACCTTCATAAGCCGGACGCGCGCTTTCCCATAGCGGTGGTTCAGCAGGTTCATGGTCAACTATAGAACGAACCGCGCCGATGTCTAGAAAACCCCTTCGACAAACCTGCCCGCGATGGGTATTTTGAGGCCAGTGACCCGGAGCGCAGCATGGCTTCCAAGCTAGAGTTCCATCTGAATGGCCGCGTGGTGCAGGTCGAGGGCGTATCCCCGAACCTCACTTTACTGGAATTCCTGCGCAGCCGCGGGTTGACCGGCACCAAGGAAGGCTGTGCGGAGGGCGATTGCGGCGCGTGCTCAGTCATCCTCGTTGAGCGCGGGAGTGACGGGCGGGCCGCCTATCGCGCGGTGAATAGCTGCCTGATCCCCATCGGCCTGCTCGCCGGGCGAGAGATCATCTCTGTCGAAGGCATCGGCTCCTCGGATCACCTGCACCCGGTCCAGGAGAAGATGGTCGAGGCCAGGGGCTCCCAATGCGGCTACTGCACACCCGGCATCGTTTCCTCCCTGTTCGAGGCTTACTACCGCGACGACGTGCGCACGAGCGCCGACCTCGACGAACAGCTTGCCGGCAATCTCTGCCGCTGCACCGGTTACCGGGCCATCTGCGACGCCGCCGACCGCGCGCTCGCTTCGCAGCCCACCAACGGCGATGACGCGTTTGCCGCGCGCCTCACCCAACCGGCGCCGCCGGTGGCCGCCTCCTCCTACCAATGCGGAGCGGAGACTTTCTTCAGGCCGGCTTCCCTCGCGGAGCTGTTCGGGATCATGGCGTCGCACCCGAGTGCGCGCCTGGTAGCCGGGGCCACCGAGCTGGGACTGGACATCACAAAGCGTTACCGCAAGTTCGACACCCTTGTCTCGCTGGAGGCCATTCCCGAGCTGAAGGAAATCCAGCGCACCCCGACCGAGTGGCGGATCGGCGCGGCAGCCACGCTGACAGACATCGAGGCCACGGCGGGCCGCGAGTTCGCCCCGTTGCGCGACATGCTGCGTGTCTTCGGTTCCCGCCAAATACGCAACCGCGCCACCATGGGCGGCAACCTCGTGACCGCCTCGCCCATCGGGGACAGCGCGCCGGTGCTCCTGAGCCTGGATGCGGCGCTGGTGCTCGCGTCCTGCGGAGGCGAGCGCGTCGTGCCCGTCAGCGAGTTCTTCCGTGCCTACCGCAAAACCGCCCTCAAAGCGGGAGAGATTCTGAAGGCCATTATCGTGCCGCGAGGCGCATCCGCTCCGGGCCTGCAGCGCAAGTCGGCGTGGTTCAAGGTGTCCCGCCGGCGCGAGCTGGACATCAGCACCGTGGCCGCCTGCTTCACCGTTGACTTGGACGACGCCGGCATCGTGCGCCACGCGCGGCTGGCTTACGGCGGAGTCGCCGGCACCCCCATGCGCGCCCGCAAGACAGAAGAGGCGCTCGCCGGGCGCCCCTGGTCGGCCCAAACCGTCCAGTCCGTGCTGCCGCTGCTGAAAAAGGAATTCTCGCCCATCTCCGATGTCAGGGGCTCCGCCGCCTACCGAGCCGGCCTGATCACCAGTCTCCTTGAACGCTTTTTCGAGGAAGCCAAGCCGCAGGCATCCGCGGATGCGGCCGGCCTGGCTGGCGAAGCCAAAGCGTGTCAGGCGCACGCCGTGCCCGCGACCCGGGAACCTAGCGCGGCCAAACCCCCTCCCCCGCACGAGAGCGCCCACAAGCACGTCACCGGCGAAGCGATGTACACCGACGACCTGGCCGTGCGCCGCCCGATGCTGGAGGTGTGGCCCGTCTGCGCCCCGCACGCCCATGCGCGAATTCTCCGCCGCGACGCGTCTGCGGCCAGGCGGATGCCCGGCATCTCCGCCGTGCTCTTGGCCGAGGACGTGCCCGGCGAAAACGACGTCGGCCCGGTGCGCCACGATGAAATCCTGCTGGCCGACCGCGAAGTCTTCTATCACGGCCAACTCGTGGCGCTGGTCGTGGGCGAGACGCAGGAGGCTTGCCGCGCCGCAGCGGAGAAGGTCGAGGCTGAATACGCCCCGCTCAAGCCGCTGCTGACGATCGAAGAGGCTATCGCGCAGGCCAGCTTTCACACCGAGCCGGCCTTCATGCGCCGGGGCGACGCGCGCCGGGCCTTGCAGGAGGCCCCGCAGACCATCGAGGGCGAGTTCCGCCCAGCCGGGCAGGACCACTTCTACCTCGAGATGCAGGCCGCCTGGGCCGAGCGCGGCGAGGATGGCTCGATGTTCGTCATGTCCTCGACGCAGCATCCTTCCGAGGTCCAACACGTCGTCGCGCGCGTGCTGGGGATTGGCGCCAACCAGGTCGTGGTGCAGAGCCCGCGCATGGGAGGCGGCTTCGGCGGCAAGGAAACCCAGGCCGCCGCCTTCGCCGCGCTCGCGGCCCTGGCCGCCGCGCGCACCGGACGTCCGGTCCGCGTCCGCCTCAACCGCGACCAGGACATGATGCTGACAGGCAAACGGCATCCCTTCCTGGCACGATACAAGGCCGGCTTCAATAACGAGGGAGAACTGCTGGCGGCACAGGTCGAGCTGTTCTCCAACGGGGGCTGGTCGCTCGACCTTTCCCAGGCGGTGGCGGATCGCGCCCTGTCCCACCTGGACAATGCCTATTACATCCCGCACGTGGAATTCAGCAGCCGCGTCGCCAAGACGAACCTGGCCTCCAACACGGCCTTTCGCGGCTTCGGCGGGCCGCAGGGAATGCTCGTCATCGAGGAAATCCTGGACCGCATCGCACGGCGCGTTGGTCTGCCGCCCGAAGTAGTCCGCGAGCGCAACCTGTATCGCGGGCGGGGCGAGACCAACACCACGCATTACGGTCAGGAGATCGAGGACAACCGCATCCAGCGCGTCTGGCGCGAGCTCAAGGCGGAAAGCGAGTTTGATCGCCGCCGGGGCGAAGTGGCGTCGTGGAACGCCGCCCACGAGCACCGCAAGCGCGGCCTGGCCATCACGCCCGTCAAGTTCGGCATCTCGTTCACGCTGACTCACCTCAACCAGGCCGGCGCGCTTGTCCTGATCTACCAGGACGGCACGGTGCAGGTGAACCAGGGCGCCACGGAGATGGGCCAGGGTGTTCATACGAACATTTCGATGGTTGCCGCGGCGGAGCTGGGCCTCTCCCTCGACAGGATCAGGGTCATGCCCACCTGCACGGACAAAGTGCCGAACACTTCAGCGACCGCCGCTTCCTGCGGCACCGATCTGAACGGCATGGCGGTAAAAGCAGCCTGCGAGATTTTGAAACAGCGGCTGGCGAACGTGGCCGCGGGATTGTGGACCGAGAAGCTCGGGCGCCCGGTTCCGCCTGAGGCAGTGCGCTTCGAGGACAACTGCGCTGTCCTTAAGGCGCCCGCGGGCGAGGCCCGCATGCCATTCACCGACCTGGTGAAAGCGGCCTACGTGCAGCGCGTCAGCCTGTCGTCCACGGGCTATTATCGCACGCCGGAGATCCACTTCGACCGCGCGCAGGGCCGCGGCCGGCCCTTCCTCTACTTTGCGATCGGCGCTGCCGTGACCGAGGTCGAGGTGGATGGCTTCACCGGCATGACGCGCATCCTGCGGACGGACCTGCTGCAAGACGTCGGCGACTCCATCAATGAAGGCATCAACCTCGGCCAGGTCGAAGGCGGCTTCATACAGGGCGCGGGCTGGCTGACATCGGAGCAATTGATCTGGGACGAGCAGGGGCGCCTGCTGACGCATTCACCTGATACCTACAAAATCCCGGCGGTAGGCGACCGCCCGCGCGAGTTCAACGTGCGGCTGCTCTCGCAAGCGACCGAGCGGCGAACGATTCACGGCAGCAAGGCGGTGGGCGAGCCGCCCCTGATGCTGGCCATCTCCGTGCGCGAGGCCATTCGGGACGCCGTGGCCGCGTTCGGCGCTCCGGGCGGTGAAGTGCCGCTGGCGACCCCGGCGACCAGCGAAGCCATCTACATGGCTATCCAGGAGCGGCTCAAGGCCCGGGCGCCGGCGCCGGCTTCGCAGGCCGAGGCGTGCTGCGTTGCGGGTTAAGCGAGCATGCCCTCCGGGAGAATGGCCCAGCTCAGTCCGGTTGACATCGCCAATCGGCCGATGTCCATCGCACAACTGAACGCACTGGGCCGGACGGCTTTTGTAAACCAGCTCGGGCCCGTGTTCGAACTCTCGCCCTGGATTGCCGAACGCGCCTGGGCCAGCAGGCCGTTTGCCGACATAGCCGGCCTCCATCGCGCCATGTGCGAGGTCGTTCGCCAGGCGAGCGCCGCCGAGAAGCTGAGCCTGATTCGCGCGCATCCCGACCTCGGCGGGCGAGCGGCGCTGGCGGGCACCCTCACCCAGGAATCCGCCGCCGAGCAGGCCAGCGCCGGCCTGGATCGGCTGACCCCGGAGGAGTTCGAGCGGTTCCAGACGCGCAACGCCGCGTATCGCGCACGTTTCGGTTTCCCCTTTGTCATCTGCGCGCGCCTGAGCGACAAGGACGCCATCCTGGCCGCTTTGGAAAAGCGCCTGCCCGATCAGCGCGAGGAGGAGATACAAACGGCGTTGGCTGAGATTTACAAAATCGCCGACCTGCGCCTGCGCAACATCATCCACGAACGATCATGGCGGGAAGGCTAAGCACACACGTATTGGACACGATGCACGGTTGTCCTGCAGCCGGAGTGACGGTCGAGCTGTGGGCGGTGTTCAATGGGCACCGGAGCTTGCTCAAAACCGTGGTGACCGGCGCGGACGGGCGAACGGACCAACCGCTGCTCACCGGTGATGACATGAAGGCCGGCACGTTCGAGCTGGTCTTCTTCGTCGGAGACTACTTCGCCTCCAAAGCGGCGTCGCCCGCAACCGTTCGGTTCCTCGACCAAGTGCCGGTGCGCTTCAGCGTCGCCGACGTGAATGCGAACTATCATATCCCGCTGGTGTGTTCGCCGTGGGCCTACAGCACGTACCGGGGAAGCTGAACGTGCGGGACGCCTCATCTGAACTTGCCCGCCAGGTTATGCAACGGACCGAAGCCCTGGCGCGTATTAGCGATGAGCCGGGCCACACCACGCGCCTGTTCGCCTCGCCCGCCATGCGCCGGGCCAACAAGCTGGTCGGCACATGGATGTCCCAGGCAGGCATGAGCACTCGCGAGGACGCCATCGGCAATCTCCGTGGCCGCTACGACGCTGCGCCCGGCAGCCCGTGCGGCGACAAGCTGTTCCTGCTCGGCTCGCACCTGGACACTGTTCGCAACGCCGGGCGGTTTGACGGCGCGCTCGGCGTCCTGCTGGCCATTGGCTGCGTGGAAGCTTTGCACCGCAGCAAGCTGCGCCTGCCTTTCGCGCTGGAGGTGGTCGGCTTCGCTGACGAGGAGGGCGTGCGCTATCAGACCGCTTACCTGGGCAGCAAAGCCCTGGCGGGCGGCTTTGATGCAAAGGACCTGCAACGCCGGGACGGAAACGGGCTTACCATGGCCGATGCCATCCGGCGCTTCGGCGG
>DATKNZ010000237.1:0-5488 GCA_035541055.1 Candidatus Acidiferrum sp.
GCGAGCTGGCGCACAAAGGGCCAAGGCCCGCCGAAACGGAACTGGTCTTCGCGGGGCTGGTGGATGAAGAGCACGCCCAGGCCGGCTCGCGCGCCCTGGTGGCTGGCGGCTTCCGCGCCGACCTCGCTATCGTGGGCGAGGCTACCCGGCTGCAGGCCGTGACGGCCCATAAAGGCACCTTGTGGATGAAGCTGGAAACACGCGGCAAGGCCGCTCACAGCTCCCGCCCGGAACTGGGCCGCAATGCCGTCCACGCCATGGCGCGCGTGGTTGACCTCCTGCAGACTACCTACGCGGCTCAATTGCGCGGCCGCCGCCACCCCCTGCTGGGTTGCGCCACCGTCAGCGTCGGCGCCATTCACGGCGGCACGCAGGCGAACATTGTGCCCGACCGGTGCAGCATCCTGCTCGACCGGCGCACTCTCCCCGGTGAGACCGAGACCGGCGTCCGGCGCGAAATCAAGCGCCTCCTCCGCTCCAAGGGCCTGGCCGTGTCGTATGTGGACCAGCACCTGCCCTCGTGTCCGCCGTTGGAGACGGACCCGGCCACGCCGCTGGTTGCCAGCTTCCTGCGCAGCCTCGGCCAGCGCCGGCCCGCCGGCGTGCGCTACTTCTGCGACGCCTCGGTCCTCGGGCATGGCGGCATTCCCAGCGTCATCTTCGGCCCGGGCGACATCGCCCAGGCGCACACCGTGGATGAGTGGATTTCCCTCAAGGAATTGGAGCGCGGGCAGCGTCTCCTGCGGCGCTTCCTGCAGTCCTTTTCTTGAACCTGAACCGCCCCGCCGCTTTCCAAGCCTCGATGCTCGCTGAAACCGTCCAAACTCCGCCTGTGTCTGCTGAATCCCATCGCGCCTCGTTCTTCCGGCAAAGCGGCTGGCTGATGTTCGCCACCGTGACCGGCGGGCTGTTCATGACGGCCGTGCACCTCCTGTCGAAGGCCCTGCCCGTGGGCGCCTACGGCGAGTTTGGCGTATTCCTGATCGTCGCCATGTTTCTGCCCGTCATGCCCCTGCAGATGGTCCTGGCCCAGCAGACGGCCCAGGCGCTGGCGTTGGGGCGCGAACACCTCTTGTCCGGCATCATCCGGGGCGCCTGGATCGGCACCTTCGTGGTATGGCTGGTCGGGGCGGTTGCGGTGTTGCTGTTCCAGCCCAGCATCATGGCCCACATGAAGATCACCAACCCGGCGGCGGTGTGGGTCGCGCTGCCCGTGCTGCTCTTCACCATCTGGATGCCGATGTTCTACGGCATCCTGCAAGGCCAGCAGAATTTTCTCTGGATGGGCTGGAGCATGATGGCCAACGGCGTCGGCCGGGTGGGCTTTGCCGCCCTGGCGGTGCTGGCCTTCCATTTCTATGCCTCGGGCATGGTGACCGGCATGCTTGGCGGCCTGACTGCCGCGCTGATCCTGGCCATCTGGCCGACGCGCTCCCTTTGGCTGCCCTCGCCGGTGCCCGTAAATTGGCGCGGCCTGCTCAGGCAGATCATCCCGCTGACGGTGGGTTTCGGCGTCTATCAATTCCTCCTCACGGCGGACACCCTGGTCGTCAAATGGAGCTTCAGCAGCGCCACCTCTGACTTTTACCTGAGCGCCGGCACGCTGGCGCGCGCCTCGACGTGGCTGGTCGGCCCGTTGGCGACCGTCATGTTCCCGAAGCTGGTGCACGCCAAAGCGCGCTCCGAGAAATCGGACCTGCTGGGGGTGGTGCTGCTGGGCACCCTGATCTTCTCCGCGGCCGGAGCGACAGGCTTATGCGTGCTGGGACGGCTGGCCGTGAAAATCATTTTCACCAAGGACTACCTCGAGGCCGCGACGGCCCTCCTGCCCTGGTATGCCTGGGCGGTGGTTCCTCTGGCGCTCGCCAACGTCCTGATCAACAACCTGCTCGCTCATTCCCACTTCAAGGTGTTGCCCGCCCTATGTGTTCTGGCGGTGGGCTACGGGTTCGCCTTGGGCCATTTCCACGGCAGCCCAGTCATGGTCATCAAGGTGCTCGGACTGGGCAACCTCGCGCTTTTCGCCGTCTGCGCCTGGTACACCTGGGGCGGGGGACGGATTACCGCCGCCGACTGAGGGCGGTTCCGCGCTGCGCATGAAGCCGCAGCCCGCTTGAAACGGCGATCGGCTGCAGGGCGGGTGAAATGCCCGGGGTAGCGCCAATGCCTGTCCCGGAGGGACACTTGGGACTAGCCCAGCACTTTAGAACGAATGTTCTATTGCCCCCGCGAGTGTGCCGAAGCGAAACTGGGCGCGTATTCCTTCAGGGGCATGGGCGCTATTGCGAGAGCTCATTGTGCGGGCGCCGGTTTGGCCAGACGCCAGCCGGGTTGCCGTGCCTTCACTTTGATCGAGCTGCTGGTAGTCATTGCGATCATCGCCATTCTGGCCGCCTTGTTGTTGCCGGCCTTGTCCAGCGCCAAAGAGAAGGCCAAGCGCATCCAGTGCGCCAGCAACCTCAAGCAGGTGGGCGTTGGGCTGACGGTTTACGCCAGTGAGAACAACGAGAACCTGTTCACCCCTCGACCGGTCTCCGGCGGCACAGTCAAACACAACCTGCACGCCCTCAACGACGACAGCGCCACCGAATCCAAGTCGGTCGGGCTGGACCCGATGCGCACCAATTGCCCCAGTATCTGGGTCTGCCCAGAGGTCAACAAAGGCCTGGCCTCCTACAATACCGGCACCACTCCGCCGCAGTGGCAGATCGGCTACCAGTACCTCGGCGGGGTCGCCAAGTGGTATAACACGCAGGGCACCTTCGATTCCCGGAGCCCGATCAAGCTGGGCACCTCCAACCCCGGCTGGGTGCTCGCCGCCGAGGACGTCCTTTACAACGGCAGCGCCTGGTCAACCATGCACCAGCGGCCCCACGCCGGCTTCCCCGACGGCGGCAACCATCTCCGCGCCGACGGAGCGGTTTCGTGGATCAAGATCGAGCGGCTCTACGAAATCACCACCTACGACACTTCCGACCACCTGTGGTACTTCTACCAGGACGACCTTTCCTCGATTCCCGCCGCCCAGCTTAGCGCCCTGAAGTTCAGAGGTCACTGACTCCAAGCGTGGGGCCGCGAGCCGTCCCCGCCCTCGCAGTGCTCGCCTTAGTTCATTGGTACGAGCTGGGGATTGGCGCACAAGCCCCTCACCCCTTCCCTCTCAGCATCGGATGGGGCGAGGGTGTCAGGGTGTGTCGGTTTATAAGTGCCGCATTGCGAAGATGGAATCCTGAAGTAGAGTATTAGCCAAAATCAACGCTGGGCGCACCTCTGTGTTATCACCGCGCCCGAAAGGATCGAATGAAGACTAGACTGGTATTGCGCGGCGGCCTGGGATTAGTCCTGCTCGCCTCCCTAAACCCCTGCTTACGGGTCTGCGCCCAGGGCACGGCCTTCACCTATCAGGGTTTCCTGCAGGACGGAGGCCAGCCGGCGAACGGCATTTATGACCTGACCTTTGCGGTGTTCGCCGCCACGAACGGCGGCTCGGCCGTGGCGGGACCCATCACCAATTCCGCTGTGGGCGTTACGAACGGCATGTTCATCGTCGCCCTGGATTTCGGCGCCGGCCCCTTCAGCCTGGGAGCCCCGCGTTGGCTCGAGATTGCCGCGCGTACGAACGGGGCAGGGGGGTTCACCACCTTGTCTCCCCGCCAGCGATTGCTCGCCACGCCTTACGCGATCACGGCGGGCAACCTCACCGGGACCGTAGCCAACTCGCAGCTCGCCAACAACTCGCTGGCCGTCAACGCGGGAGCCGGTCTGGGGGGCGGGGGTGTGGTGCCGCTCGGCGGGTCCACCACCCTCAGCAATACCGGCGTCATCTCCGTCACCGGCGATGCCGACATCACCGCCACTACCATCGGCGGGGCCGTCACCCTGGGCGACACCGCGACCGATGCCGACACCCCGAGCACCCTGGTCAAGCGCGACGCCACCGGCAGCTTCTCCGCCGCCAGCTTGAGCCTGGACGGCAACCTGAGCCTGCCCGGCACGAGCGCCGCCGCCGGCATCATCTATTCCGCGGGCGTCCCGTTCGTCCACCGGTTCGGCGAAAATAACTTCTTCGCCGGCTTCGGCGCGGGCAACTTCACCATGAGCGGCGCTTTCAACACCGGGGTGGGCTACCAGGCCCTGGCCGGCAACACCAGCGGCGATGGCAATGCCGCCTTCGGGCTGAACGCTCTCCTGAGCAACGGCTCCGGCAGCCACAACACCGCCGCCGGTCTGGATGCCCTCGCCAGCAACACCCAGGCAAGCGATAACGCCGCCTTCGGCAGTTATGCGTTGCAGAATAACACCGTCGGCAATTGGAATACCGCGGTCGGGGCCGACTCGCTCTCCTTCAACACCAACGGCGCCAACAACACCGCCGTCGGCTTCCAGGCCATGCAGAGTAACAAGAGCGGCAACGACAACGCGGCGCTGGGGGTCAACGCGCTCCAGAAGAACACCACAGGCGGCGCCAATACCGCCGTCGGCACCTCCGCCCTGCTGGCCAATACCACCGCTTACTACAGCACGGCCGTCGGTCAAAGCGCGTTGCAAGACGCCACCATCGGCGGTGAAAACACCGCCCTGGGCGCCTTTGCCTTGTATCAGGTCACTACCGGCTCAGGCAACATTGCCATCGGTGTCAACTCCGGCCAGGCGATCTTTACCGGCTCCAACGACATTGATATCGGTAACGACGGTTTCGGCGATGAAAGCAACGCCATCCGCATCGGCACCACCTACCACACCAAGGCGGTAATGGGCGGCATTTACGGCGCCACCGTCGCCACTGGCGGGACCGCTGTGTATATCAACCCCTCCGGCCTGCTTGGCACGATCACTTCCTCGGCCCGCTTTAAAAAGAACATCCGCAGTATGGCCGACGCCAGTGCCGTCCTCCTCGCTCTCCGGCCCGTGACCTTCACCTACAAGCCCGAGCTCGACCCCGCCGGCACCCCGCAATTCGGGCTCGTGGCGGAGGAGGTGGAGAAAGTTGATCCCAACCTCGTGGTCCGTGATGCCAAGGGCCAGCTCTATTCGGTGCGCTATGAGGCGGTTAATGCCATGCTCCTCAATGAGTTTCTCAAGGAGCATCGCAAGGTCGAAGCCCAGGGCTCCGAGATCGCCGATCTCAAAGCACGCCTCGAACGCCTGGAACGGATTGTCGGCGCCGGCCAGGGACTCGAGCCATAAGCCCAGGCGCCAACCGGCGGCCTGAGAGACTATCACAGTTTGATAGCCAATGGGGCCTGCCATAGGCCTTGCCCCACCCCGAGTCTTGCCCGCCGACTCCCCCGTTACCACACCGTCACCTCCCCGTATCCTCACCGTCGTACCTCTAATAGGCTATTAGCCGAAATTTCATGGTTGGAGGGCGAAAGCCACTATTTTCCGTGATCTGGCTGGTGTAAGTCCCTGCGGTGCAAGGAGCGGGTTTTTCAAAGGCCCTGAGTGGAGACCTACCCTCTCCCCAGCGGGGTCGTCAGCCGATACA
>DATKNZ010000238.1:0-19378 GCA_035541055.1 Candidatus Acidiferrum sp.
GGATTGCCGGCCGGTGAGGTAGAGGAAGACGGTCAGCAGCAGGAACGGGAGAAGGGCCAAGGCGTCAGCGTTGGCGCCGCCGAAGAAGGGGTTGGAGGTTTCGGCCCAGTGGGTGAGGCGGGCGTCGAGGTCCGTGGTGACGCCCTGGACGAAGGCAATGACGATCCCGGCAATTGCGCCGCCGGCGATGTAGCCGCTGGCCAACAGCACGCCAGGGCTCTTATCGCTTTCGGCAACCAGGGCCTCCTCGTCCAGCTTGTGCTCGCGCAGGGAACGCCTCATGTGCCAGTCCACGACCCAGCGCACCAGGCCGCCAACGAAGATGGGGGCCGAGGAGGAGATCGGAAGGTACGCGCCGACGGCAAAGGCCAGGGACGATACGCCACAGAGCTCCAGCACGATGGCTATCATAATGCCGAAGAGGACCAACCCCCAGGGAAGCTTGCGGTCCAGCATGCCTTTGATGATGTAGCTCATCAGGGTCGCCTTGGGGGCGTCGAACTTCCGCACTTCGGTGCCGTCCGGGCGGGTCTTGAAGGCGCCATTGATGCCGGGGTCCACCAGCCAGACGACCGCGCCGGAGGCGTCGACGAGGTAACGGCCCGCCGGGCCGCCGGCGGTGTCGGTCTTTTGCCAGACGCGGTAGGCCCTGGTGTCGGACTGGGCCTGGGGGCCATGCAACGTCTCCGGCGGGCCGAGCAGGGCGTTAGCCGGCGCATGCAGGCCGGGGGCAACCTGCGCGGCGGGCACGTAGACGGTGGCGGTTTGGTTCAGGCCGAGCAGGATCGGGCCGAGCACGAGTGCGCTGAGGGTCGCGCCGATGAGGATGGCAATCTGCTGGTATTTCGGCGTGGCGCCGATCAGGAAGCCGGTCTTGAGGTCCTGGGAGGTGGCGCCGGCGTTCGAGGCCGCCACGCACACGATCCCGCCGACCGAGAGCGCGGTCACGTAATAGGTCGCGCCCGTGTGGCCGACGATCAGGAAGATCAAGCAGGTGAGCAGCAGCGTGGCGACCGTCATGCCGGAGATGGGGTTTGAGGAAGAGCCGATTTCGCCCGTGAGGCGGGACGAGACGGTCACGAACAGGAAACCGAAGGCCACGATGAGCAGGGCGCCCACGATGCTCATGTGCAGGGAAGGCGCGGCGAAGATGGCCAGCACCAGCGCCACGACGCCCCCGGCGACGAGCTTCATGGACAAGTCACGCTCCGTGCGCAGGACCGTGCCGTGCAGCGCCGCCGCCGCCCGGAAGTCGGACACACCGGAGCGGATGCCGTGCAGGATAATGGGCAGCGACCGCAGCAGGCTGATGACGCCCCCCGCGGCCACGGCCCCGGCGCCGATATACAGGATATAGGCGCTGCGAATGTCGCCCGGGGTCATTTCCGAGATGGGCTTGCTGCCTGGGGGCAGGACGATGTTCAGGCCCTGGCCGAAGAACATGATGAGGGGCGTCAGCACCAGCGCGCTGAGCACGCCGCCAGCCATCATGATCGAGCCAATGCGCGGCCCGATGATATAGCCCACGCCCAGCAGCTCGGGCGAGATTTCGGCGGAGATGGAGCCGCCTCTCAGCGGCGCGCCGAATACCTTCTCCGGCGTGTCTTTCCACAGCTTGAAGGCCGCCATGAGAGTCTTGTAAGCCAGGCCGATGCCGAAGCCGGTAAAGATGGTGGAGGCGCTGATGCCAGCGGCGGCAGGGCGCGCGACTCCCTGCGTGTTGGGGTCTATTGGATGTTGGATGTTGGATGTTGGATGTTGGATGTTTTCCCTGATCTCGGGCCGGGGGGAACATCCATCGGCAGGCTGCGCCGCCCCGGCCTTGAGCACCTGGGCGCAGGCGGTGCCTTCCGGGTATTTGAGCTGGCCATGCTGGGCGACGATCAGGGCACGCCGCAGCGGTATCATCATCAGGATGCCCAGCAGGCTGCCGAGCAGCCCGACCAGCATGACGCGCCCGATTTCGAGGTCGAAGCCGAGGATCATGATGGCCGGCATGGTCACGCCGAGGCCGAAGGCGATGGACTCACCGGCTGAGCCGGCGGTTTGGACAATGTTGTTTTCGAGAATGGTGGCGTCCTGCCCGCCGGCCTTGGACCAGAGCCGGAACAGGGCCAGGGAAATCACAGCAACCGGGATGGAGGCGCTGACGGTCAGGCCGACCTTGAGGACGAGGTAGAGCGAAGAGGCGCCGAAGACCATGCCGAGCACCGCACCGAGAATGATAGCGCGGAGGGTGCACTCGCGCATTTTCGCCCCGGGCGGGACGTAGGGCTCGAAGGGAGGGTTCGGCTCAGTTTGGGTCGCTCGCGGCATTACATCTCAGGCTTCACCCGTAACGCTTCAGTTCAAACCACAGATGGACACAGATAGACACAGATTTGAAGGGCCGCAGGTGCAGTTTCGGGGGGCGGCGTTAACGCCACCGGGCAGCGGCTCTGGTTCGACGGCAGCCGGGCCAGGTTCAATGCAGTGCATCTGTGTTTATCTGTGTCCATCTGTGGTTTTCTTCTGCATAGACACGGCTTCACGCTGCACGCTTCACGCACCACGTTTCACGTTTCACATCCGGTGCCGCGCGAGGAAGCCCGGCTCGGCTCCGGCCAGGTCGGCGCGCCGCTGCCGGGCCAGCAACGCGCCATAGACGCGCACGTCGCGGATGAGCATGTCCAGCCGCTGCTTCAGGGTATCGCTGACGATTTGGCCGTCTTTGACGTCCACATCCTCCACCAGTGACACGCCGTAGGGCAGCGTCCAGGCATAGCATTGGCGGGCGACGGTGCGGAGCTGGTCGGTAGCGGTAAGGCCCTTCTCGTGCGAGGCGATGATGGTAGCGAAGAGCTTGCCGGCGAACTCGCGCCAGAAGTGGTCCAGGAAGTTCTTCATGGCACCGCTGATGCAACCGTGGTAATCGGGCGAGCCGAGGATGAAGGCGTCGGCCCGGTGGACGCGGGCTTGCAGCTCGGCGTAGCCGGGGAGGTCGTGGGCGACATCGGGGTTGTAGAGGGCGAGCGGCTCTTCCTGGAGATCGAGGATATCCACCGCGCAGCCCGTGTCCTGAAGCTGACGGGCGAGGTGACGCACCACCACGCGGGTGACCGAGTCGCGCTGCAGGCTGCCGATGACGGCAAGGATATTCAGGGTTGGCTCGCTCACTCAGGCCATCTCCAACGCATTATGTGTGAAGCCCATCACGCGCTTCAGCCTAAGGGACGGAGCGGGGGCTGCCAAGAGGAGGTTGGGTAGGGAGGGGAGGGAGGGCGCGGCTCGAAACTACCGCTGGCCGCTGGTCGCCCAAATCCGAAATCCCAAGCACGAAATCCGAAACAAGTTCAAATGCTCCAACGAGCAATGACCGAAACGCGTGGCCAGCCCAGGTTTTGAGTCTTTGGGTTTGCAGCCTTTGGATTTGTTTCGGATTTCGGATTTCGGATTTCGGGCCTCGGCCAACCAATGGGCGCAGCGGGCTGACTCATTGGATGTTGGCTGTTCGATGTTGGATGTTGGATGTTACCTTGCCCTGCTGGAAGCAGCGCTGAAATCCGAAATCCGAAGCACGAAATCCGAAACAAGTTCAAATGCTCCAACGAGCAATGACCGAAACGGGCGGCCAGCGCGGGTTTTGAGCCTTGGGATTTGCAGCCTTTGGATTTGTTTCGGATTTCGGATTTCGGATTTCGGATTTGGGCCTCTCACCCGGAGCGCGCCCGTCCCCGCTCGATGGAAAACCTCTTGCCACACGCTTCGGGCGGGCCATAAATTGCGGACCAATTTGCCGGACCTGGCTGGCCCATTCTCATTGGTTACCCGGGGAGCCGGTGTCGCGTTGACGTGCTGCATGAAAGCTAAACTCAAGCCCATTGCCGGGTCAGTGGTCGCCCCCAGGGGGTTCAAGGCCGCGGGAGTCTTTTGCGATATCAAGCGCCTGGGCACCGGCAAAGGGTCGGATAAGGGCCGCAAGCGGGACCTGGCGTTGATCGTCTCGGAGGCGCCGGCGAGCGTTGCGGGCATGTTCACCACCTGCCAGGCGTGCGCCGCACCGGTCAAGGTGTGCATCGAGAGGGTGAAGGGCGGACGGGCGTGCGCGGTGGTGGTGAACTCGGGCAATGCCAATGCCTGCACGGGCAAGCAGGGGTTGGCGGATGCACGTGAGATGGCGCGGTTCACCGAGCGGGCGCTGGCGTTGCCGGAAGGCTCGGCCCTCGTCGGGTCCACCGGCCGCATCGGCGTCACGCTGCCGATGGACAACGTGCGGGCGGGGATCATCGAGGCGGCGGCCGGGCTGGGCGCCACAGTTCGGCATGCGGCCCAGGCGGAAGAAGCCATCATGACCAGCGACACGCGGCCGAAGCAGGTGGCCTTGGAGCTCAGGCTGGGCGGCAAGGCGGTGCGCATCGGCGGGATGTGCAAAGGCGCGGGCATGATTCAGCCGGGCATGAGCGCCACAGGCAACCGCGCTGCGGCCACGCCTCTTCATGCGACAATGCTTTGCTTCATCACCACGGACGCCGCGGTCGAGCCCAGGGTGCTGCAGGCCGCGCTGCGCGAAGCCGTGGCCCACAGCTTCAATCGCATCACTGTGGACGGCGACATGAGCACCAATGACACCGTGCTGGTGCTAGCTAACGGGCTTGCCGGGAACCGGAGGCTTGGCTTGCGGACGCGTGATTTCGCTATGTTCCAGGCGGCCTTGAACCAGGTTTGCCTGGAGTTGGCGAAGATGATCGTGCGCGATGGCGAGGGGGTGTCGCGCTTCGTCACCCTGCGCGTGAACGGGGCGAGGTCGTTCGCCGAGGCCGACGCGGCGGCGCGGGCGGTGGCGAACAGCGCACTGGTGAAGACCAGTTGGCACGGGGGCGACCCGAATTGGGGTCGGATTATCGCGGCGCTCGGTTACAGCCCGGCGACGGTCGTGGAAGACCGGGTGGACATCGGCTACAGCGCACCCGGCAGCCGGAAGGTGCTCTGGAGCCTGAAGCGCGGACAGCCCACCGCCGCTACGTTCAAGGCGCTCTGCGCGGCAGTCGCGCCCAGGGAGTTCGATTTGCACATCAACCTCAACCTCGGGAGCGGCGCCGCGCTGATGTATGCCGCCGACCTCACGGAGGACTACGTCGCTTTCAACAAGGGCGACGTGAACGATCCCAGCTCCCTGGGGGGCTAGTTGTCTCGATGCAAGACCTCATTGCCAAAGCCGACACGTTGCTGGAGGCGCTGCCTTACATCCAGAAGTTCAGCGGCGCCACCTTCGTCATCAAATACGGCGGCAGCTTTATGGACTCGCCGGATCCCGAGGTGCGCAACGGGGTCGCGCGCGACATCGTTTTCCTGGAGGCTGTCGAGATCAACCCGGTGGTCGTGCATGGCGGGGGCAAGGCCATCACGCGGGCGATGGAGAAGGCGGGACTGAAGCCCGCGTTCGTGCAGGGGCAGCGCGTGACCGATGAAGCGACGGCGGCCATCGCCGACCACGTGCTCTCGCGGGAGATCAACCCGGAGGTGGTTGCCGCCATCCAGGCGCTGGGCTGCGCGGCGCAGGGGTTTTCCGGGACGGACATCTTCCGCTGCCGCAAGGCACAGGTGAAAGGCCCGGACGGCCCGCTGGACCTGGGCTATGTGGGCGAGGTCACCAGCGTGAACACGGCTCCGCTGCTGGACTGCCTGGCCCGCGGGGTCACGCCGGTCGTCAGCCCGACGGCGCGAGGCGAGGACGGGAAGATTTACAACTGCAACGCCGACGTGGCGGCGGCGCAGGCGGCCATCGCGCTCAAGGCCCGGCGGTTGGTGTTCATGAGCGACGTGCCGGGCCTGCTGCAAAACCCGAAGAAGCCCGACAGCGTGATCTCGCGGCTCAGAATCAGCGAGGTGGCAACCCTCAAGCAGAGCGGGGTCATAGACAAGGGCATGATTCCGAAGGTGGACAGCGCGGTCGCGGCGATTAAGGCTGGCGTAGAAAAAGTTTCATTTGTCGATGGCCGGGTGCACCATGCCGTGCTGCTGGAAGTGTTCACGCACGAAGGCGTGGGCACCGAAGTTGTGGCCTAGGCGGCGGCGCGCGCGGGTTTTGCGCCTTTGGGTGTGCAGCCTTTGGATTTGTTTCGGGTTTCGGATTTCGGGTTTCGGGTTTCGGTCCCTCACGGTCGGACCAATGGGCGCAGCGGGCTCGTTCATTGGATGTTGGATGTTCGATGTTGGATGTTGGATGTTGCCTTGCCCTGCTGGGAGCAGCGCTGAAGTCCGACATCCGAAGCCCGAAATCCGAAACAAATTCAAATGCTCCAACGAGCAATGACCGAAACGCCCGGGCACCGCGGGTTTTGAGCCTTTGAATTTGCAGCCTTTGGATTTGCTTCGGATTTCGGGTTTCGGATTTCGGATTTCCGCGCTGGCGCGGCTCACTGCCGTGGAGGATCACTCCGGACAGGGCGTCATTCCAGCGGACGACCCGGGACGGCGCAAATCCAAAGTCCGCGCGGGCTGTATTCGCCTTCCAGCTTTCCCCTTTGGCCCGATGGCGGAGCGTGCTAGCTTGCAGCCGTGAACAGGTTTTTCATCGCTGTGCTCGTCCTGGCTGCGGCCCTGCCTCAACTCCGCGCGGGCACCAATGCCGCCGTGCAGGCGACCAATGCCGCCAGCGTGACGCCCGACCCGAACGACCCGGTCGAGAAGGAGTACAAGAAGCTGATGGCGGACGATGACGCCGCGCAGAGCGAGATTGATGGCTGGCTGCGGGACAACGAGAAGTTCGCCAAGGAAGGGGCCGGCGTCCCGGGCGACGAGATGAGCCGCCGCATCCGGCAGCGGCTGATGCCGATCGGCAACGCCTACGAGGACTTCCTCAAGCGGCACCCCGATCACGCCCGTGCCCACGTGGCCTACGGGAGCTTCCTCAACGACCTGCAGGACGAGGACGGCGCGCGCGCCCAGTGGGAAAAGGCCCTGGCGCTGAACTCGAAGGACCCGGCGGTGTACAACAACCTGGCGAACCTCTACGGCCACATCGGGCCGGTGAAAAAGGCGTTCGAGTATTACGCCAAGGCCATCGAGCTGAACCCGCGCGAGCCGGTTTATTACCACAACATGGGCGACACGGTCTTCCTGTTTCGCAAGGACGCTTGCGAGTACTATGGCATCACCGAGCAACAGGTCTTTGATAAGGCCCTGAAGCTTTACGAGCACGCCCTCGAACTGGCCCCGAAGGACTTCCCGCTGGCGACCGAGGTCGCGCAGACTTATTACGGCATCCGGCCCTTCCGCGCCGATGAGGCGCTCAAGGCATGGACCAACACGCTGGCGATCGCCCAAAGCGACGAGGAGCGCGAAGGGGTGTATGTGCACATGGCGCGCGTCAACCTGATCGCCGGCCGCTTCGCCCTGGCGCGGTCGTACCTGGGCTCGGTGACCAACGAGACCTACAAAGAGCTAAAGACGCGCCTGGCGCACAACATCGAGAAGCAGGAGAAGGACGCCCTGAATCCCACCAATGCGCCGCCAGCAAAAGCCGCGCTAAAGTAGGTCAAGCGCAGGCTGCGAGTCGTGGAGGGGTCGCCGTCCAGTCCGGGAGTTTCTGCCTGACAGCGCCGCGGCAAGCCCTTACATTCGCCTACCCATGCAAGGGCCGCCGCTCATACTCATCTCGCCGAACGTCGAGAGCAAGGGGAGCGAGTTTGGCGATCTCTCGACCAGTTTGTCCGAGACCTATCAACAGGTTCTCATGGCCGCGGGAGCGATTCCGTGGGCGTTGCCAGCGACGGTCTCCCGGGAGTTGATCGCCGAATGCGTCCGCCGCAGCGACGGTGTGCTGCTCAGCGGCGGGGAGGACGTGGAGCCGCGCCTCTATACGGATGGCCTGCCGGCGCGCCTGCGCAAGACGGTCACGGTAACCCCGGATGGCGGCGAGCGCGACTTGCGGGAGTTGCTTCTGATTGATGAGGTGTTCCGGCAGCGCAAGCCGCTGTTGGCGGTGTGCCGCGGCCACCAGGTGCTCAACGTGGCGCTGGGCGGCACGCTGGTGGTGGATATTCGCAGCCAGTTACCCCGGGCCATGAATCATCGGCGCATGGACCGGCGCAGCGAGGTGGTGCACGAAGTGCGGTTGACAGAAGGCAGCCTCCTCGCCAAACTAGCAGGCAGTAAGTGCCTGGGCGTGAACAGCACGCACCATCAGGCCGTTGGGCGTGTAGCCGCGCCCTTGCAGGTCACCGCGCGCAGCGATGACGGTATCGTCGAAAGTATGCAGTTGAAGTCAGCCGCGGCCCGTATGTTGCCGTTTCTGCTTAGCGTCCAGTTTCACCCGGAACGCTTAACGGACCGTTACCCGGCGCACCGTGGCATTTTTATGGCCTTTACCCAGGCATGCAGCCTCAACAGCGAAAGGAAACGATGAAGGGCAAGATCCTCATAGTTGATGATGAAACAAAGTACCGCGAGGTGCTCGGCGGCTGGCTCTCGGGAGATTACCAGGTCGCCGAAGCCGAAAGCGGCGCCGTCCTCCAAAGGGCCTTCAGCGGCGAGCAGCCCGATGTATTGCTGCTGGACGTGAAACTGGGCGATGCCGACGGCATGGACCTGCTGCCCGTGATCAAGAAGCGCTGGCCCGAGACCGAGGTGATCGTGATCACCGGGGCGCCAAAGGACGATGCCGAGGCTGTGGCGTGGGCGGTCGAGGCCACGAAGCGCGGGGCATTTAATTTCATTCGCCGCTCGGGGGAGCGGTTTGACGGCGCGAAGTTCCTGGCCGACGTAGCCAACGCCCTGGAGCGCCGGCGGCAAAACGAGGAAACCAGCATCCTTCGGCGCGCGATCGAATCTATGAGCGGCACCGCCGCGCCGGTTTTCCAAAGCCCCGCCATGCGCGAGGTGGTCCGCACCGTCGAGCGCATTGCCTCCAGCGACGTGGCCGTGCTGATCACCGGCGAGAGCGGCACAGGCAAGGAAATCATTGCGGACCTGCTCCACGCCTTCAGCCCGCGCAGCAAGGGCCGGATCATCAAGATCAATTGCGCGGCCCTGCCCCGCGAGTTGATCGAGAGCGAGCTCTTTGGCTCGGTCAAGGGCGCCTTCACCGGGGCGCATACGGACCGCGAGGGCTTGTTCCGCCAGGCGGAGGGGGGCACGCTGTTGCTGGACGAGATTTCCGAGATGCCGGTGGACACGCAGAGCAAGCTGCTGCGCGTCTTGCAGGACCAGGAAGTGCGCCCGGTGGGCGGCAAGACCAGCTACAAGACCAACTGCCGGTTGGTGGCCGCGACCAATCGCAAGACCGATGAGGCCATCCGGGAGGGCAAGCTGCGCGAAGACCTGTTCTACCGGATCAGCGCCATTTCGGTGCACCTGCCGCCGCTGCGCGAGCGGGTGGAGGACATCATGCCGCTGGCCAATTCGTTCCTGAAGCGCTTCGCCGCCCAAGCCAACCGCGTCATCAAAGGGTTCACGGAGGAGGCGGCCGAGCGGCTGACCTCGTTTGATTGGCCGGGCAACGTCCGCCAGTTGCAGAACGAGGTCCAGCGCGCCGTCCTGCTCTCCGAAGGAGACCAGGTGGGCGTCAGCGACCTCTCCATCAGCAAGGCCAAGCAGCCGGGCGAGGAGAGCCCGGACACGAACTTCACGTTGCTGGAAGGCGTCGAGCGCAACGCGATCGTGCAAATGCTCAAAGACACCGGCGGCAACAAGCTGGAAACGGCCAAACGCCTGGGCATTGGCCGCCAGACGCTCTACAACAAGATCAGGGCCTACGGCATCGAGGTGTAATGGCTCACGCGCGCGCAGATCGTCTCGGGAGGCCCCTGCAAGGCACGGTGCTGGTCGTGGATGACCAGGAGGGCATGCGGGCCCTGCTCCGGGCGCTATTGGAGAACTCCTACGACGTGGCCGAGGCGGACAGCGGAGCCGCTCTGCATCGGGCGCTGGAACAGGCGCAGCCCGACGTGGTCCTGCTGGATCTCAAACTGCCCGACGCCAACGGCCTCAGCCTTTTGCCGGCCATTAACAAACGCTGGCCGGGCACGCAAGTGGTCATGCTCACCGGAGCGCCCAGCGGCAGCGAGGCGCTGACGGCTGCCCTGCAAGGGGCCAGCGCGGGCGCCTTCACGGTGCTCCCCAAATCGGCCGAGTTCAATATTCAGACCGTGCTCGCCGCGGTGGACCAGGCGATGGAGCGGCGACGTCACGCCGCCCGGAGCGCGGCAGCGCCGGGCTCGCCTCTTGCCGCGGTTAAGGCTCCGGAACTGGCGCAGGAATAGCCTGGGGCGGTCACCCCTGGTGGTTCAGCTTCGCTAGCTCTTCCCTCACCAGCTTCATCAGCGGGGCCATCGTGGCGTGGCTGAAATCGAACCGGCATCCCGCCGCCGCGAAGAGCGCGGGCAATGGACGCGAGCCGCCCAGCGCCAGCGCGCCCTGGTAACTGTGTAGCGCCGCCCGCTTGTCCCGGCGGGAGTTGGCCCATACCTGCAAGGCGCCGAGCTGCGCAATGCCGTATTCGATGTAGTAGAACGGGTGGATGAAGATATGCAACTGCCGGTGCCAGAGGTTGGCCCGCGCTGCCTCGTGGCCGCTCCAGTCCACCTCGCCTCCGAAACGTGCCATGAGCTCCAGCCAGGCTGACGCCCTCTCGGAGCGAGTGTGCCCCGGGTGCGTGTAGATCCATTGCTGGAACGCGTCCACGGTGGCAATCCAGGGGAAGATGTTCACGATCCCCTCCAGGTGCGTGCGCCGGGCGCGGCTGGCTTCGGGGCGAGCGTAGAAGTGCTCGATGAAATCGTTCCCGAGCAGCTCCATGCTCATCGAGGCCACCTCGCAGAACTCGATCGGCGCGCTGCGGTAGGCGTAGAGGTCCTCGCCCTGTGTGGCCAGCGCATGAAAGGCGTGGCCCGACTCGTGCAGCATGGTCTCGACGTCGCGCTGCAGGCCCACCGCGTTCATGAAGATGAACGGCAGGCGCGCCTCGGCCAAGGTGGCCTGGTAACCGCCGGGCGCTTTGCCCTTCCGGTTGGCCAGGTCCAGCAAACGGAGCTGGCGCATTTGGCGGTAACCGGCCGCCAGGTGGCCGTCGAGGTCAGCAAAGATGTCTTGCGTGTGCTCGACCATTTGCTCGACGTGCTCGAACGGGCGCAACGGCGGGCGGCCCTGTGGGTCCACGGCGAGGTCCCAGGGCCGGAGCTGTTCAAGGCCAAGCTGCTGCCGGCGCTGCGCCTGCAATTCGCGCACGACCGGCACGATCTCCGACTCCACCGCGGCATGGAAGCGCAGGCAGTCGTCAGGGCTGTAGTCAAAGCGGCCGAGCTTGCGGAAGGCGTAGTCGCGATAGTTGCTGAAGCCGGCATTGCGGGCGATCTGGCCGCGTAGCTCCAGTTGCCGGTCGAAAATGCGCTCGAAGTTCTCCGCCTCTTGGAGGCGCCGGTTGGCCACCAGTTCCCAGCTCTCCTGCCGTAACGCGCGGTCCGTTTGCTCGAGATAGCGCGCCATCTGCGGCAGCGTTTGCTCCTGGCCCTGAAATTGCACGGTCAGCGAGCCGCTCAGCTTCTGGTATTCCTGGCAGAGCCGCGTTTCCTCGGTTTCCAGCGGCACGTTCTCCTGCCGGAACAACTCGACTTGCACCTGCGTGTCCCGGTCGAAAACCAGGTAGCGCTCGCGCGGCAGCTTCTCCCGCGCGGGGTGGGTGACGTAAAGCTGGGCCAGCTTGAACTGCCGCGGCTTGAGTTCGGGTTCGATCTTCTCGACGAAGTGCAGGTACGCCCGCTCGGCGTCCGGGTTGTCCGTGTGGCAGGTCATGGCGATGTAGCGCTTGGAGGATTCTTCATCCAGCGCGGCGCTCAGCTCGCTCCAGTCCAGGAGCCAGCGCTCCAGCTCCACCGCGCCGGCGCAGGCGTTCGCGCGGGCTTCCAGTTGGTCGTAGAGCGGCGCGACCTGCGCCCACTCGCCCAGGTCCAAAGCGGCCGGCACGAAGCGCCGCGGCTTGTGCGCAGGCAGGTTGGTGAATGGCAGCAGTTCCATGGGCTGAAGATAGCCTAAGGCGGCGATTGGAAAATGGGAATTACGACCGATGTCTGCTGCGGATGCAGCCGGGCTTCCGGATGAACTTGGTGAGACTCGACAAGGCGCAGTATATCGGTTTAGCTTGCTGACGTGAGTACGCTCGAAGAGATCAAGGCCGCAACCAACGCCCTCAAACCAGAGGAGCAACTGGAGCTGTTCCGATGGTGGATTCAATCGGAGGCGTTCAAGGCGCAACAACTCGCCGCGCTAAAGCACGACCTTGAGATCGGCACCGAGCAGTTGGAGCAGGGGCAATACCGGACTTACGATGATGCCAACGTGATGCAGTTGGCTGAGGAGGTGAGCAGGGCAGGGCGGCGGCAGTTGAAGCCCAGACGTGGTTAACAGCGGGCATGAGCCACTACCGGGTCTCCGAGGCGGCCAACAGGGACCTGCAGGAGATTTGGCTCTTCATCGCACAGGATAATCAGGATTCGGCTGACCGGTACATTAGGCTTATCGTCTCGCGGTTCCCCAAGTTGGCGTCTATGCCGCAGATGGGCCGAGAACGCCGGGACTTGGCAGCCCGCCTGCGGAGCTTCCCGGTTGGTAGCTACGTCATATTCTATCGTCCGACAGAGGATGGGATCGAGGTGGTCCGAGTGATCCACGGCGCGCGCGATTTACCGCCGCTGTTCGGATAAACCGGGTTGGAAAGTACCCGTCTCCACTTGCGTCGGTGGGACGTCTGACTTACAACGACACCCGCACAATGAACACTAATAACGGGCTTACTCTGGTTGCACCTCGGGTTACGCCGGTGCTGGATCCCGCGTTCAGGCCGGCGGTGCTGGCCAACCGGGCCTTTCGGGCGTTGGCGCGGTCCACGCCCGCCGCAGTGACTGTGCGGCTGGGCCTGGAGCAGACTGACGGCACAGCCTCCCATTTCACGACTCCGATCCTGCCGGACAGCCACCCGCAGGCGGCGGGCAACTTCGCTTACCTGGAGCGCATCGTTAAGTTCCTGCTCTGGTCGCGTGGCGGCTACCGCATTCACTTCGACGGGCCCGCGGCGCTGGCGCAGCGGTTGGCGGCCCATTATCGCGAGACGCCAACAGGCAAGTTTGACTCGAACCTCGTGGGCGAGCGCATGTTCGACCACCCCATCGAGGTCGTGCACACGAAGGAACTGCCCCCGGAGCGCCGCAGCGCGGCTTCGCTGGGGCGGCACCTGGACGGCTGCCGCATCGGCTTCGACCTAGGCGGCAGCGACCGCAAGGTGGCGGCGGTCGTTGACGGCGAGGTCGTCTTTAGCGACGAGACCGTGTGGGACCCCTACTTCCAGCCCGACCCGCAGTATCACTACGACGGCATCATGGATTCGCTGAAGAAGGCGGCGGCTCATCTGCCGCGAGTGGACGCGATTGGCGGAAGCGCGGCGGGAGTTTATGTGAACAACCGGGTGAAGGTCGCCTCGCTCTTCCGCGGGGTGCCGCCCGAGGTCTTCCATAGGCGGGTGCGGGACCTGTTCCTCGATATCCGCAAGGCGTGGAATAACGTGCCGCTGGAGGTGGTGAACGACGGCGAGGTGACGGCCCTGGCGGGCTCCATGTCGCTGGGCAAGAACAGCATTCTAGGCATTTCGCTCGGCACGAGCACGGCCGGTGGTTACGTGAATGCCGAGGGGAACATTACATCGTGGATCAACGAGCTGGCGTTTGTGCCCGTGGACCTCAACCCGGCCGCGGCGACAGATGAGTGGTCCGGCGATTACGGGTGCGACGTGCAGTATTTCTCGCAGCAGTGCGTGGGCCGCCTGCTCGCGCCGGCGGGCATCGAGGTGGATGCGAAGCTGGGGCTGCCCGAGAAGCTCAAGCAGGTGCAGAAGCTCATGGACCAGGACGACTACCGCGCCCGCAAGATTTACGAAACCATCGGCACCTACCTGGGATACGCGGTGGCGAACTTCAGCGACTTCTATGAGCTGGAGAACGTGCTCATCCTTGGCCGAGTCACCTCGGGGCCGGGCGGCGATATCATCATCGCCGGGGCCAGGCAGGTGCTCAAAGCGGAGTTCCCGGAACTGACTCGCCGGATCGCTTTCCATATCCCGAGCGAGAAGGACAAGCGCCACGGCCAGGCGGTGGCGGCGGCCAGCCTGCCGCAGTGGAAGCAGGCAGGAGGGAATTGAAGGCTGCGCAGCGGGCTTTACATTCGCTGTATCAGTTATAAATAGAGGGGCAACTATTGTGAACGAAGGCCGAAGTGGGTTCCCCTGGTTGCTGCTGACTGTTATCCTCGTAATTGGGACGATTGCGGTACTGTGGGCATTCCCCATCTTGCGGGTGTTTCCAATGGTCTTTCTCTCTGTAGCCCAAATCAGAGGGCACGAGGCGAAGATGAGGAAGCCAGAGGTTTACAACCATGTAGCGCAGCAGATGGCTGTTTACTGCCAAACCGGGCCGGCGATATTTCCCACAGGGTTTGTTGGCAACGCGTGGTTGCCCAAAGTGGTGCGAGATCTCAACCCGTCTTATACAAGGATCACCGAAACCAATGCTCACGTGGGAATGGGTGGTGGGTTTCACCATTATGGGTA
The DNA here is from genome assembly GCA_035541055.1 of Candidatus Acidiferrum sp. Taxonomy (GTDB): domain Bacteria; phylum Verrucomicrobiota; class Verrucomicrobiia; order Limisphaerales; family UBA8199; genus JAPLUA01. The sequence goes on from DATKNZ010000238.1 coordinate 14,573, forward strand.
TTTCCTTGAACGGCAGCCCAATTCGTCTGAACGATCCAACCTGTGGACGCTCCGGTTCCTTAGCGAAGGGGCAGATCCCAAGCTGCTTGCCACGTTCAGCACCCTTGCGGCTCAGACGATCCCCATGTCGAACTTTGTGGGTAATGCGTTGGAGGAGTACGACCGGCTGTCAAAGACAAAGCAGGAATACGCCGAGCCTCTCTGGACGGAGCAGCGGCGAATTGCTTTTTTGCTGCAATTTGACCAGAGAAGAGTCCGCGACGCATGCCTGAGCGCCATCCACAACCTTCCAAATCACTGGTGGCCGAGGTTGACGTTGGCGATGGTTGATTCAGCCGCAGGGAAAGCCGTGCAAGCAGAGCGGGATTTTGCCGACTGGGTAAACGCAAAGCCTAGCTACTCTCACTACCTCTGCCTTTGTTATTATTACCAACAGATGGGAAGGCCAGAGCAGGCTGCAGAGGCGATTGAAAAGGGCATTAAATGTCCGATCATTGACTTGGAGGATGATCTGACAAATACAGAATGCCGCGGCTATTCCGCGGGCGTATATGCATTTCGCAGCGGCAAATATTCCACGGTGATCAAGCTGTGCGACGTGCTCTTGCCGGTAAGGGAGAACGGAGACTACGCCAAGGCCGCCCTACGTGCTCTGCGTAGCGCAGCCGTGTCTGCACAATCGGGAACAGTCCCTCCATTTGAACCAAGCGACCAGGTCCTCGGCTTCAATCCGTACGATCATGTGAGTTTGGAAGGGCTTCGCAGTCTTCCAAACTGAGCCAATGCGAAAACCCTTTCTGCGTGATTATTCGACATTCCCAGCTTTATGACTCCCTATCATCAACTCGTTTCTGACTATGAGCGCCTGCTCAAGCAAGGCCGTTCCTATCCGCTCGGCACCTTCAAGCCGGCCCCCCGGCCTGAAATCGCGCCCAACGCACCCAAGGCGCTGTTTTTTGCCCCGCACCCGGACGATGAGTGCATCGTCGGCGCCATGGCTGTTCGCCTGATGCGGCAGGCCCGGATGAATCTCATCAACGTGGCCGTCACCCTCGGCAGCAAGAAGGAGCGCCAGCCGGAGCGCCTGCGCGAGCTGCAGAATGCCTGCAACTACCTGGGGTTCACGTTGGTCACCACCGCGCCCAACGGCCTGGGGAAGGTCAACCCCAAGGCTCGCGAGCAGGACCCGCAGCATTGGGCAGCCTGCGTCAAGGTCGTCAAAGACATCCTCCAGCAGCACCAGCCCAAGGTGGTCCTCTGCCCGCACGACCGCGACTGGAATAGCACGCACATGGGCACGCATTACCTCGTGATGGACGCCCTGAAGCAGATGCCCGCCGGGTTCAACTGCTACGTCGTGGAGACCGAGTTCTGGGGCGCGATGAGCGACCCGAATCTCATGGTCGAGGTCAGCGCCGATGACCTGGCGGACATGATTGCGGCCACGACCTTTCACGTGGGCGAGGTGGCCCGCAATCCTTATCACCTGCTGCTGCCGCCGTGGATGATGGACAACGTGCGCCGGGGCGGCGAAGTGGTTGGGGGGCAGGGCGGCGCGGCGCCCGATTGGCCATTTGCGGTGCTCTACCGGTTGCGGAAGTGGAGCAATGGCCAGGCGGCCAAGTTCTTCGAGGGAGGGAAGCTGGTTCCGCTGACCAGGAACGTCGGCGAGCTGTTTATATGAACCGCGCATGAATACGAAGTTCATGCGCGAGGCCATCCGCCTCTCGATCCGGATGATGCGCCGGGGCCAGGGCGGGCCGTTTGGCGCGGTGGTGGTGAGGCGGGGCCGGGTGGTCGGCCGGGGCTGGAACCTCGTTACCTCGACTAACGATCCTACGGCCCATGCCGAAATAGTCGCCATCCGGGAGGCCTGCAAGAGGCTCAAGACGTTCCAGCTTACGGACTGCGAGCTCTACACAAGCTGTGAGCCCTGCCCGATGTGTCTGTCGGCGATTTATTGGGCCCGTCTGCACCGGGTGTTTTACGCCAATACGCGCGCGGACGCGGCCCGCATCCATTTCGACGATGACTTCATCTACCGGGAGGTCGCGCTGCCGATACGGCGGCGCACGCTCAAGATGAGGCAAATCCTGCACAAGGAAGCCCTGGCCGCCTTCGTGGAGTGGGAGCGCAAGGCTGACAAGGTGCTTTACTGAACGAAACATGCCTCGCCGGGGTCAGACTATTCTGGTAGGTTATCGCAGAGCTATGAGAACAACGCACGCGCTTCTGGCAGGTGGAGCCGTTTTGCTGGCCTTGGCCGGGCTCTCCCTCTCGCAGGACAATCCTTCTCGCAGCACACCATCTCAGCCCGCAGCGCCGAAGCAGCGGACAGCCGCTGCCCCAGCCGCGGGAACCGCAACCAATTCAGCTTACCCGGTCGTCGGCTACCTCGAGAAGCGGGGGCAGACGATAACCATTCGGGCCGGCCCCCAAGGGCCGCTCTACTCGATCAAGACGGCCGAGGGGAAGGTGCTTTGCGAGAACCTCTCCGCCAGCCAATTGCGGGCGCAGGCGCCCGAGTTGGCCGAGTTCATCAAGGGGGCGGTGGCAGGGAACGCCGGCAGCACGTCCGACGCACGGGTCCGGGTCCACGCGGATATGGGGATGCGGTGAGGGGCGGGGTGGAGGTGCTGGCAACTGGCTATCCACGAGCACCCTTGCACGGCTTCCCGCCGGGCCTTAGTATGTACACGATGTTTGACGCGATTAAAACTGAACTGACGACCGCCGCCGGCAAGCTCGCGCACCTGCGGAGGTTTCTTTGACGTGCCCGGGGCGCAGCAGCGCCTGGGCGAACTGAACGCCTTGATGGCGGGCGAGAAGTTCTGGAATAATCGCGAACAGGCCCAGAAGCTCATAGACGAGGCGAACTCGCTGCGAGGGAAGACCGAACCGCTGCTCAAGGCGGAGAAGCAGCTCGACGACTTCAAGGTGATGGTCGAGCTGGGGGAGGCGGAACCGGAGGAGGCTCAGCCCAAAGTGCTGCACGATCTGGAGAAGGACCTGGCGGCCTTCACCAGGGAGATGGAGGCGCTGGAGCTGAAGGTGTTCCTCAACGGCCCGCACGACAAGAGCAACTGCATCATCAGCATCAATGCCGGCGCGGGTGGCACCGAGGCGCAGGATTGGGCCGAAATGCTGTCGCGAATGTACCAGCGCTGGGCCGAGTCGCGCGGCTGGGAGGTCGAGACCACGGATGTGCTCAAAGGCGAGAGCGCCGGCATCAAGAGCGTGACGATGGTGTTCACCGGCGAGAACGCCTACGGCTTCACCAAAGCCGAGCGCGGCGTGCACCGGCTCGTGCGCATCTCGCCTTTTGACGCCAACAAGCGGCGGCACACGAGCTTCGCCAGCGTGGACGTCATCGCGGAAATCGCCGAGGACACCGGCGAGATCGTCATCCCGCCCACCGAGTTCCAGATAGACACCTTTCGCTCAGGCGGGAAGGGCGGGCAGAACGTCAACAAGGTGGAGACGGCGGTGCGCATTACGCATCTTCCAACGGGGCTGGTGGTGGCCTCACAGAATCAGCGCTCGCAACATCAGAACCGTGCCACTGCCATGAAGCTGCTGCTCTCGCGCATCTACGCGCAGCGGGTGGATGCCCAGAAAGCCGAAATGGAGCGCTTCTACGGCGAGAAAGGCAGCATCTCCTGGGGCAACCAGATTCGCAGCTACGTCTTTCAGCCCTACCGGATGGTGAAGGACCTGCGCACGGGCGTGGAAACCAGCAACGTCCAGGCCGTAATGGATGGCGACCTCGACGCCTTCGTCAACGGCTGGCTGCGCGCCGGCTGCCCCACAAAACGCGTGCAGGGCGTGAAGGACGTCGAAGATTAGCCCGCAAAGGGCCAAGTGACCCGCGTGAGCATTCTCGACACTATAGTGGCGGAGAAGCGCCGAGAGGTGGAGAAGCTGCCGCGCGTGGCTGTATCTTCGGCCAGCCTGCGAGCGGCCCTGAATGCCCGGGGGGATTTCCGCGACTTCACCGGGGCGCTACACCGGCCGAAGTCCGGCTCCATCGCCCTGATTGCCGAGATCAAGAAGGCCTCGCCGTCGGCGGGGGTCATTCGTCCCGACTTCGATCCTGTTCGCATCGCACGGGAATACGAGGCGGCGGGGGCGAGCTGCCTGTCCGTGCTGACCGATCAGAAGTTCTTCCAAGGGTCGCTCGAGTACCTGCGGCAGGTGCGTGCGGCGGTGAAGCTGCCGCTGCTGCGGAAGGACTTCATCGTTGACGAGCGGCAGCTCGTGGAGGCGATTGAGTGGGGCGCAGACGCCGTGCTGCTGATTGTGGCGATCCTCGACGATACCCAATTGCGGCAGTTGCATACCCTCGCCTCGGAGGCCGGACTGGGAGTGCTGGTGGAGGTGCATGATGAGGCCGAGTTGGACCGCGCGCTGGCGCTGGGCGCGGGGCTTATCGGCATCAATAACCGCAACCTGAAGACGTTCGAGGTGAGTCTGATGACGTCCGAACGGCTCGCACGGCGAGTCCGTTCTGCAGCTTCACCGCCTGGCGGCTCGGCGCTGCTGGTGGCCGAGAGCGGCATTCACACGCGCGCGGACGTCGAGCGGCTGGCGAAGTGCGGCGTGCAGGCCATGCTCGTGGGCGAGTCGCTCATGAAGCATAAGGACATTCGCGCCAAAGTGCAGGAACTGCTGCTCGGCTGAGCGACGCCGGAACTGCGCAACCGCGCGCGTTGTTCAGACGCTGACCTTGAACAGCAGGACGTCGCCATCGCGGACGACGTAGTCGCGGCCTTCGATCCGGTAATGGCCCGTGTCACGCGCGTGACC
>DATKNZ010000239.1:0-5795 GCA_035541055.1 Candidatus Acidiferrum sp.
AGGGCGCGCACTCCGCTGGGCAACGGCGAGGCCCAAAGACGGCGCGCAGCGGAGTGCGCGCCCTACCTCCCACCGCTGACTCGGTGGCATCTTCACCCACATCTAATCCCGCCCGGAAGGCGGAGGTGGGTGGACGAGACAAGGAGGAGGCGGTGGGCCGTCCTGAAACGAGGCATGGGGGCGCTGTTCCCGGAGCCGCCGGCACGCCCCTGCACGCTTCGAACATGGAGGGGCCGTATTTGTACGGACATCCCCGCGTGTTGCGCAATGCCCGCCACGGATTAGAATCAGGTGCATCCCTGCCCACAGCGTCTCTGACGGCGTGCGCCGAACGCGACTGAGGGAAGGGCAATAAGAGTAACCGTTAGCCGTCTGACAACCTGATCATCATGAGAAACCTACTTGCACGTTGCCTGAGTCACACCTGCTGTTCCCTCGCCAGTATTGCCCTGGCCGGCCTTTTCGCGGCCCCTGCCGCCCGCGCCGGATTTACGATGGAGATGAACCTCGTCCACTATAGCTACCAGGGCATTTACTACTACTATTTCTCCCCCAACCTGAACACCAACGCAAACCCGCCAACTGTGCCCTTTGGCACCTACTACGTGGTCTCGCCCGGATACCCCACCAACGGGGCCACGGCGCTCTACGAGTTCACCACCAATGGTTTCAACGAGATCACCGGCGGGTCGGGCGGCTTCAACGACTTTGACGCGCCGGACTTCAACTCCTCTTTCATTCAGAGCCTGACGAACGGCCAGTGGACCATCTTCGTCACGAACACGGTCACCACCAACACTTACCACTTCGCCGTTTCCGCCACCGTCACCAGCAACGACATGCCGAACGTCGTCATCACGTTCCCACCCTACGGAGCGGTCGACGTCACCAATCAGCCGACGTACACTTGGCAGGGTCCCACCAACTATGCTGATGTGGTTGTCTATGCTCCGAACGACAGCGCCGAGTTCCCCCCCACGCAAACCAGTTGGCTCAACCCCGATGTCCTCGGCGACGGCCCGCAATCGGTCACCGTGCACTATGACGATTATCCCGCAAGTGCCGTCGTGTGCTCGACGCCCGTGGACAGCCTGTCCCAACCCATATCCAGTTGGATCTCGACGGGCCACCTTCAGGACTACTTCACTTCCGATTTCACGGTCGGCACGGCGGACACGGCAGGCACCAGCCATACCTTAGTAGCCCACTACCCCTTCGACGCGACCAGCGGGCCGGTGCTCGACGCGACAGTGGACACCTCAGGTAACGGCTACGACATGAGTTTCGGCGGCGGCTACGGCGCGCAAGGCGGGGCGAACATGACCTCGGATGCGGCGGCGGGCATCGGCGCGGTGCAATTCCACAATGGCGACGGCAGCAGCGCCGGGTACCTCGGCTGGGGCAATCCCACGCCCCCTGCCCTGCTCTCCGCGTTGGCAGGCAGCTTCTCCATTTCGTGCTGGATCAAGACGACGCAAAGCCTGGGCACCGACAACGACTACGCCTTCAACGGAGCGGGCATTGTGTCCGCGGATATCCCCGGGCTTTGGAACGATGTGATCCCCATTGCCGTGACGGGCAGCAAGATCGGTTTCAACACAGGCGGCACGGTGCAAGACGATACGTTAAACTCATCCGCTCAGGTCAACGACGGCAACTATCACCATGTGGTGGTTACGCGGAACCAGTCCACGGGGCAGAAGATGATTTACATTGACGGCGTGCTGGACACTTTCGGCTTCGGCAGCACGAATCTCCTGAATGACCCTCAGAGGCTGACCATTGGCGCGCTCAGCGACGCATCCAATCCCGACCCGGACACCAGCAGCTATGTCAACGGCTACGATGGCCTGCTCGACGACCTCCAAATCTACTCCGGCGTGCTCTCCTCAAACGAGGTCGCCTATCTCTACGCCAACCCCGGCGTCACAGCCTCTAACGTGAACCTGCAGGACTTCAACGCCGCGCTGAATACCACGGGCCTGGTCTGGACGACAACGGGGGACGCGCTCTGGTTTGTCGAAACCACCAACTCGCATGACGGCATATCGGCAGCGCAGAGCGGCGGCATCACCGAGAATCATACCTCAACGCTCTCGGTTACGGTCACCGGCCCGGGCACGCTGACCTTTTACTGGTCGAGCATCGCCAACGACCCGAACGGGGAGTTTGACTACGAGTTTGACATCGATGGCAGCTACGAGAACGACATCTACGGCGACACTGACTGGACGCAGGACGGCCCATACTCGATATCCTCCGGCACACATACCCTCACGTGGACTACTTATGCCTATGGCGATACAGACCCCACTGAGGCTGGCTTCCTCGACCAGGTGAGCTACGTTGTCAGCACCGCGCCTACTATCACCCTCAACCCCTTTGATCAGACCAATTACCCAGGCTACAACGTGGCCTTGCTCGGGGGGGCGACCAGCAGCGTCGCTGTTGCCTGGCAGTGGTATAAGGTGGGCAACCCCACACCCATTCCCAACGCGACCAACGCCCTGTTCATCCCAACCAACTCGGGCACGCCCAGCGTTGCCGGCATGTACTACGGCGTAGCCAGCACCCCCGGCGGCTCCCAAAGCACGACGGCGGCGACCGTGAGCTTCGTCAACGCCCCGGTCCCGCCCGACTGGTCGGCCGCTTTCAAGACGCCCAGCTTCAATAACAACACTCTTACCGAGGAGTATTGCCAGGCGTCGCTCGCCGATTCGTCCGGAAACCTCTACGCCGCGTGCTCGTTCATCGGGACGAACACAATCGGCTCACAGACGTTCGTCGCGGCTAATGGGACCTACGAAACAGAGCTAATCAAACAGACGGCGACCGGCAGCGCGATCTGGGCGCTCGCGATGACGAATAACGGGGTATCGGGCACCTCGCAGCCGGAGGCGGTCGCGCCTGCGCCCGGGGACGGCCTCTACGTCCTGGGCAACTTCTCAGGCACCAATTGGCTGGGCACAAACAAACTGGTGGATGTCGGCGGCGACTCGGTTTACCTGGCGCGCTTTGACGCTAATGGGAATATTCTCTGGGCTCGAACAATCACCAGCACGAACTATGTTTTCACGGGTTTCAACTGCGTCGCCGCCGACGCAGCCGGCAACGTCACTATCTCCGCGCTGATCTCGGGGTACACGACGTTCAGCAGCACCAACGCCGGCACCAGCACCAACCTGCTGGCCGCTGGCCAGTTGGGCGCGCTTGCCCGCTATGACGCCAACGGCAGGCTGCTCTGGGCAGAAATGCCCGGCGCCTGGGTGCTGAATATGGCCTCCGGCGCCGGACGACTCTACGGCAGCATGTTCACTCCCTCGGCAGGCTTCGCCGGCGTCACCAATACCACGGACCGCCGCTTTTGCCTGGCAGCCATCAACCCCACCAACGGCCAGGCCCTCTGGCTGACCGGTGTCGGCGCGCCTCAGGACCAGGGCAATCCCTTCGGAATCGTTCTCGATGTGCCCCTCATTAGTGTCTTCGGGACCAATGTCACGATTGTGGGAATTGCTTACGGCTCCAACGCCACGTTTGGCCCTTACACCGTCTCCTGGAACGGCAGCGCCGGGCAATACTTCGCGCGCTACGACACCAACGGCAACCCGCAGCTCGCCACTAGTTTCGGCAGCCCCACTACCGAGACCTTCGCCACCGCGCCTGACTCCTCCGGCAACATTTACGTGGCGGGCGACTTCGACACCTACACATTCTTCGGCAATGACATGCTGGCCGCCCAACACCAGGACTCAATTGGCAACGGCTATCTCAGTGCAGGCTTCCTGGCCAAGTTTGACCGCAACGGGAATCCCCTCTGGGCGCGCTCCGCTGTGTCGCAGGATAATTACGTGAATTTCCGCTCTCTTGTGGTTGTCTCAGACGGGGTCTTGGCCAGCGGCATCGTCAAATCCCCGACCGCTTTCGGCACCAACACCGTCTATAGCTCACTCACGTGCATCGGCTCGCCTTTTTGCACAATCACGTGGCACATCAGCGGCGCCTTCGGGAAGATCGCTCAGGCCGGTACCGTCCCGCTCCCCGTCGAGCTGCTCAACCCGCAGGATAACCAAACGGCATTCCAGTTCTCCTTCCTCTCGCAGTCAGGCTTCACCCACGCGGTGCAGTACCGCACCAACCTGACGGCGGGGATCGGCTGGCAGACCTACTCGAATGTCGCGGGAGATGGCACACTCAAGACGATTCCGATTCCGCTGTCGGTGTTTAGTCCTTCCACAGAAGGCTTCGTCCGCGTCGGGACGCACTAAAATGGCGCAACCGGAGAGCTGGGCTTAGCGCGAATACCTCACGCTGGCAGGGGCGCCTGGCCGAGGCCTCCGTGTTGCGGCGGAGGCGGAAGCCTCCCCGAGGCTGAGCATAGCCGATAGCCAATAGCCTATAGCCGAGCCTGCTCAACGGCGCAGGGGAGAGAATCTGCGCAGCTTGAGACGCCTCTTGTGGATCGTGCTACCGATGGGCATCGATGCTAATGGAGAGTTGAGCCGGATCGGCTATTGGCTATTGGCTATCGGCTATCCTCAATGCTTTATCGCCGGCTGCGGCCCCGCCGCACAGTGTCCATCTGCCTCCACCTGTGGTTCCCCTCTCGCAAGATCAGGGAGAAGACACCAGCCGGAAGAACCGGCTGCTGCCGCTCACGGGCAGGGTCACCGTGAGCGGGTCACCCGGAACCACCGCGTTGGTTACGGGCGACCACAAGACGGGCGGTGCGAGGTTGGTCGCGGCCCAGAGCGTGAAGCTGTTCGCCCAGCCAGGCCAGGCAATCGTGAGCCCGCTCCGGTCCGGGGTCGGAACCACTGTCAACTCCGGGGGGTTGTGAACCGAGGCGCTCGCCTGCGCAGAGTTGGCGCCCTCGCCGTTCACGTTCACTGCCGAGACCACGTAGTAGTAGGTCGTGCCGGCTGCCACGGCGCTGTCGAGATAGTTGGTCGTCACCAACCCGCTCGCCACCAGCGTGTAAGGGCCGTTGTTCGTCGTGGAGCGTTTAACGTTGTAAGAAGCGGCTGCCTCGACTACCGGCCACTGCAGAGCGACCTGGAGGTTGCTCAGCGTGGCGCTCAGGCCCGCGGGCGCGGCCGGCGGTTGGCAAACAACGCTCATGTTGTCGAATACAGAGGCACTGGTTAGCAAGTTGTTATGGGCCGTTACCGCGAGCCCAATAAACGTGTTAGTGGCCATTGCGAGCGTGGTCGAACCGATCACGCTCCAGCTATTGGTGTTGCTCCCGCGGTATCCTGTGAAGGTGCTGCCCGACCGCACGAGCTTCAACCAGTAGGGCGCCGCGCCGGATGAGCCTGAGCTGCTTGAAGTTCCCGAAGTCGTCGCCCGGTATGAGAACAACGTCCCGTTCTGCGGCGTAACGGCGGCCACGGCGTTGACCGAATCGAACTGAAGGCTTTCCCGGATCATCAACCCGGCTTTGGCCCAAGGATCACTGTTCTGCTGGCTGACCACGCGCGCGATGATCGTGCAGTCACCCAGAACGCCGCGCCAGGCATACTGGAACGAATCCGCCGTGCCCCAAATGTCTATCCCGGAGCCAGTCAGATTGTATGTTCCGGCTGACGCGCTAGTGCTGCCCGCAAAGCCCACGTCCCCCGCGTCGCCGCTCCAGACCTTGCTGATGCCGATGTCGCCAGAGGCCCAGCCGGCCGGCAAGCCGCTGGCTTGGGGCATCGCAGTGCATTCCGCCGAGAGGGCACCCGCGCCGTTCGCGTTGGTGGCAGCGACAACGTAGTAATATGCGACGCCATTAGTCAGCCCCGTATCCTGGTAGC
>DATKNZ010000240.1:0-5505 GCA_035541055.1 Candidatus Acidiferrum sp.
GTGGTGCGCTATTGGACCGACCCACGGCGCTGGTTCAGCGTTCACTACCTCAAGCCTCGGCCGGGCGCCAGGGGTGATGTGCCCGAGAGCTGCGGTTAAGGCACACATGTCGCTGCTGACAAGTGCCCGCCGGGCCGGGAGCGCACGCGACAGCATGGGCGCGCAGCCCATGATCGAACTGGTCGGGGTCAGCAAGTCGTTCGCCTCCCTGCTGGCGCTGGCGCCGACTGACCTGGCCTTTGCGCCCGAGCGCACCACCGTCCTCATCGGGCCGAGCGGCTGCGGCAAGTCCACGCTCTTGCGGCTAATCATCGGCCTGATGCAGCCGACGGCGGGCGAGGTGCGATTCGAGGGCACGCCGGTGCGACCGGCAAACCTGATCGCGATGCGGCGCCGCATGGGTTACGTGATCCAGGAAGGCGGCCTGTTCCCGCACCTCACCGCGCGCGAGAACATCCTGCTGCTGGCAAGGCATCTGAGGCTGTCCGCGAAGGAAAGCGATGCGCGACTGGCGGAGCTGCGTGAACTGACGCGCCTGCCTTCCGAAACCCTCTCGCGCTACCCGGTCGAACTCTCGGGCGGGCAGCGCCAGCGCGTGAGCCTGATGCGCGCCCTGATGCTGCGCCCCGAGGTCCTGCTGCTTGATGAGCCCCTGGCCGCGCTGGATCCCATGGTGCGCTCCACCTTGCAGGCCGAGCTCAAAGCCATCTTCCAGGAACTGCGCCAAACCGTGATCCTCGTGACCCACGAACTGGCCGAAGCCGCCTGGCTGGGCGATGAGATCGTGCTCCTGCGCCAGGGCCGGGTCGTGCAGGCCGGCGACTTTGCCTCCCTCCGGGACAAGCCGGCCGACCCGTTCGTCGCCGAGTTCTTCAAAGCCCAGCGGACCCTGGCACCCGGATGAGAGCGTCCGTGCTCATTTTAGTCCCGGTCCTGGTGGCGGCGCCTCGGCAGGCCGTGCCCGCCCCGAGTCAGGCTGAGATTATCGGCTCGAAGAAATTCACCGAATCCTGCGTGCTGGCCGAGATTGCCAAGAGCGCCTTGCAACGGGCCGGCCTCCCAGCCGAGGTGCGGTCGAGCATCGGCGGCACAATCATCCTCTGGGAAGCCTTGCGGCAAGGCGGGATCAACGTCTATCCCGAATATACCGGCACTATCCGGGAGGTCATCCTCAAGGAGCGGAGCAGCAGCGGACCGGAGGACGCGGCGGACCTGGAGGGCCTGCGCCGGCGGCTCGAGTCCTATGGGATTGGCATCACCGGCAAGCTCGGCTTCAACAACACCTACGCCCTCGTGATGAGACGCGCCCGCGCTCGCGCCCTTGGCATCCGGCAAATCAGCGACCTTCGCGGCCACCCTGACCTGGTCTGCGGCCTCGGCCATGAGTTCCTTGGACGGAGCGACGGTTGGGCGCCGCTGTGCGCACGCTACGGCTTGCACATGCGCGATGTCCGGGGCGTGGACCACACGCTGGGCTATGTCGCGTTGGCCAAGGGTGAAATCGATCTGATGGATGCCTACTCGACCGACGCCCGCATCGCCGAGGACGACCTGCTTGTGCTGCGCGACGACTTGCACTTCTTCCCTCGCTACGACGCCGTGTTCCTGTATCGGCTGGACGCCGACCCGCGCGTGCCGGCTGTCTTGCGCACCCTCGAAGGCACCCTGGACGAACGCAGAATCACGGACTTGAACGCCGCCGCCGAACGCACGAAAGATTACGCCCGGGGGGCGGCGATGTACTTCCATCAGGAAAGCGGCGGCGACGGGGGTCGCGCCGTGGCCAACATCGCGCGCTGGACGGGGCGGCACCTGCTGCTGGTTGCCGTGTCCCTGTTCGCCTCGATCCTGGTGGGCGTTCCGCTGGGGATATGGGCGAGCCGGCCCGGATGGATTGGCGAAAGCGTCATCGGGGCCACGGGCCTGATCCAGACCGTGCCTTCTCTCGCGCTGCTGGCGCTGCTGGTGTCAGTGCCGTTCCTGGGCATCAGCCCGGCCACCGCCATAATTGCGCTCTTTCTCTATGGCCTGCTGCCTATCGTGCGCAACACCGCCAGCGGCATTCAGGACATCCCCAGTCCCATGCGAGAATCCGCCGAAGCCCTGGGCCTGGAGCCCCGCGCCTGCCTCACCAAGGTATTCCTGCCGCTGGCGTCGCGCTCAATCCTCGCGGGCATCAAGACGAGTGCCATCATCGCGGTGGGCACGGCAACGCTGGCGGCGCTCATCGGCGCGGGCGGCCTCGGCGAACCCATCCTAAGCGGTCTGAACCTCAACGACCGCGTACTGATCCTGGAGGGCGCGCTCCCGGCTGCGGCCCTGGCCCTCGCTGTGCAGCTCCTGTTCATTGCACTCGACCGTGTCCTAATACCTAAAGGGCTGCGGCTGAACAGTGCTCGGAGTTAGTCGTTATAAGCGCTCTCTCCGTGCTGAGAGAGGTCCACGCCGAGCGTCTCCTCCTCCTCGCTCCCGCGCAGGCCGATGACCGCATCGACCAGCTTGAGCTTCATTCTGAGAAGGTGGGAGGGCGGTCACATATCTGTGTGGTTGGCAAGTCCGTCAGAAAGAGTAAAAAGGCAGGCGAAGAGGCGGGGGAAGTAGCTGGTGCCTCCGCTATAAGGAAAACATTATGGAAAAGCTGGCGCTGCTTAGAAGCCACAGTCTCAGGGCTTCGGAAATAGTTTCCAGGAACTCAGCCTTGAGAACTCTCCCGGTAATCCTTGTCCTGGCTGCTTACGGCGCGACCCGCGGGCTCGCGGACGTCGTTTACGTCACCGCGCTGCCCGCCGGCTGCACGACTACGAGTGTCTGCGGCACTGTTTCGACAGACGGTTCGTACGTGGAGGTCGGGTTTGCTCCTGGGCAAATCGCTTTCTCGCCTGTTCACGGCACGGCGCCTGGGCGGCCCCCTACCCCCGGAAGCCGGGACTATATCTCTGCCGCCGTGCTCACCAACCCGAATGCCGGTGTGGACATCACGCCCGCCCTGGCGGCGAACGATATCTATGAGATTGATTACAATTGGAACAACTCGATGGGCAACGGCTCGACGGACGTGATCTTCTCGCTGAATTGCACCGGCGGCACCTTGTCCAGCAACAGCACGCCGGTGTTTCAGCGCGCCTACGGCATCTCAAGCGCCTGGAATTTCGTGTGCTACCTGACCAACAGTAGCCTCACGCCCACCGTTTCGTTCCACTATCAGAGCGGCCTGGTCTGCGCCGCTTCGCAGAGCCGAATCGTGTTCGACTGCTGGAGATTCAGGTCACTTCCTTCGCCCTGCCTGATGGTGCCGCCGGTGGGTGTCACCGGTCCGCTGGGGGCCAACTCGGCCGTGGTTAGCGTCACCGGCGTCAGCAGCACCGCCACTAAGGTCACCTTGTATCAGGGCTCGGCGCCGGGCGTCTTCACCAACATTGGCTCCCTGGCTGTCACCTCTCCCGGCCTGATGGTTTCGGTGCCGGTGACGGAGCAGCTCGTCCGGGGCGCGCAGGTTGCGGCCGCGCAGACGATTGGCGGCGTGGACGGCTGCGTTCCCGTCTCGGGAACATTGGTTGGCGGGGGCTATAGCCCGGCGATTCGAATTGCCGCCTCGATTCGCCAGCCGAAGAACGTCGCCGGGCCCGTCGGCAGTAACGGCGGCAGCGCTTCGGCCGACCTCTATTGGATTCATGCTACCGGAATGGGTGTCGCCGGCGGCTTCACCGTCACGCCGAGCACCAACTGGCAGACGATTGCCTTCAACCCGGACGATGCCAGCCATTACCTGTGGAACGGCCTGGGCGACGGCCTCACCTTCCCCGACCCTTACCCCCGCGGCATCTTTGAGGGCTTCGCCATCGCCAGCGCCGACGCCAACGATTGCGGCCCCATCCAGGTCTATTTCGACAACTTGCGCAACGGCGCGACACTGATTCAGGACTTCGAGAACGAGACGAATGCACAGCCCCTGGTCCTGTTCAACCAGCCGAGCTTCTCCGGCACGACCTCGTTCAACCTCTTGAGCGCCCCCAATACGTCAGCCGTCGCCCAGAGCTATGCCTCCACCGGGACCAACTCGCTCGGAGTCAGTTTCCAATTCGTCGGCCTGGGCTGGGGCAACTGGCTGCGATTGAACTCCAACACCACCAACGGCACCGTGCCGACTCCCAATCCGATCGTGGATTTGACCCAGCCCATCCTCGTGGACGTGCTGCTGTTGCCGCCGAACCAGACCGCCAGCCATGCGCTGGGCCGGGTAAGCCCGACCAATTCGTTCTACCAGGTAAGATTGATGGGCAGCTCCGCCGGTTTTGGCGTCACCGTCACTCCGCCGGACAGCACCACGCCCACCTACGCTTACGCCTGGAAGCTGAATGGCGCGCCCATTCCCGGCGCCACCGACTCCGCCTACACCCGGCAAAACCTGACTCCCGCGGATGCGGGCACCTATGTAGTGACTGTCAGCGACGGCACCGCCAGCGTAACCCTGACCAACTCCGTCCTGGCCGTTCTCACCCAGACACCCACGATCACACAGGCCGGCTTCAACCAGACGAACGTTACCCTGCTGTTCCCGACGGAGGCGGGCCCGATCTACGTGATCGAGTACAAGGACAGGCTGAGCGATTCATCGTGGCAGGTATTGGCCTCGATAGTTGGCACCGGGCAGGCCATCCCGCTTGCCGACGCCGGGGTCACGAACGCAACGAGGTTTTACCGTCTCCGAGTGCAGTAATCCAGCTAGACCAGTAAAGCAACCTGTTCCCCTGCTGCCACTAGTCGTTGTAGGCGCTCTCCCCATGCTGAGAGAGGTCCACGCCGATCGTCTCGTCCTCCTCGCTCACGCGCAGGCCGATGACTGCGTCAACGAGCTTGAGCAGGAGAAAAGTCGCCAGCACGGCGAAGGCCATGGTGAAAGCCACACCCTTGAGCTGGTTGAAGAACTGCGGCAGGCCGCCGGCCAGGGAGCAGACCTGGCCGCCGATCTTGCAGGCGGCAATGGGCGGGTTCACCTGCGCGGTCGCCAGGAACCCGAGCATCAGCATGCCCAGGCTGCTGCCCATCCCGTGAACGCCGAACACGTCCAGCGAATCGTCGTAGCCGAAGCGCTGCTTCAGGTGTGTGACCGCTGAGTAGCAGACCGCGCCGGCTGCCAGGCCAATGAGGATCGCCGAAGGGATGGAGACGAAACCCGAGGCCGGAGTAATGGTCGCCAGCCCCGCCACCATGCCCGAGGCGACGCCCAGGACGCTGGGTTTGCCCTTTTGATACCATTCGCAAAACGCCCAGCTCAGAGCGGCGGCGGAGGCGGAGAAGTGCGTCGCGGCGAACGCGCTCGTCGCCAGCTCTCCGGCGCACAGAGCGCTGCCGGCATTGAACCCAAACCACCCAACCCACAACAGCCCCGCGCCGATGAGGCTGAGCACGACGTTGTGCGGCGGCATCGGCTCGCGCGGGTAGCCGAGACGCCTGCCGAGCACCAGCGCGCACACCAGGGCCGACACCCCCGAGCTGATGTGCACC
>DATKNZ010000241.1:0-11713 GCA_035541055.1 Candidatus Acidiferrum sp.
CTTCTCCACGTATTCCACTTGCTGCACTCGCCAACCATCGCCCAGCACCAATAGCTTCTGAAACATGTTCTCGGGTACCATAAAATGGTCGGCACCTTACGCGCTCCAGATCTTTTTACCCATTACAAACGTCGGGGAACCCCTTTTTATATAGTGCCAAGATATTGACGGAAGCCGAACGGACCAGAACTTGTGGCAAGTCGCCACATGGGTTGCGCTACGGCTACCTCTGGAACCGGCGTATCGTCTGAATGGGTAATGCCCAAGTGAGGCAGGTTGAGGTGTGATAGCTGCGCATGGTCTCTCCCTTTCAGGCATTCTGTTGGATGCCCACAGGCCCAGAGCCGACCGTTTACCGCTCGGTCTCATACCCTTACCCAAGAGGCCGCATTGTGCCGCACCACTGGCAAGCAGTCAACAACAAAATGGAGACACTGCTTTCCGCTAACGAAAGGACACTGGCGTCCTAAGCTCCATACACCCACACTAGCCGCCCCAACCCAAGGCTACGCCCAGCGCCTCCATCCCCCGATGGGGGCGCTGGCGCGTACGGGTCACCCCGCAGGTGCGGCCCGGCTGGAACTACACATGTTGGAACCACGCATGAACCCCATCACCGATCCCGCCCGTCCATTGTCCGGCGGCCGCCTCGGCCTGGTGCCGAAGCCCCGCGTCCACCTCTGGAGGGCCAAGCTCAACGGCTTGCGCGCTCTGGTCCATGCGCCCACCGGCACCGTCTGGAACCGTCAGGGCCAGGAGCTGTCCATCGCCGACGAGTTCACCCAGGCCCTGGAGTCCCTCAGTCAGAGCGCCTGCCCCTTGCTCGATTGCGAGGCCCTGGAGCGTCGCCACGAGATCGGGCGGGGCAGTCTGGTGCTCATTGACCAGGTCACCCCCGGCGAGGGCGCTGCCGCCCGCCACCGGCGTTTGCTGGAGCAGCCTCCAGCCTCGGCTTGTGCGTTGTCACCACCCGGTATTCCCTCCCGGACCTGAAAGCATTCTGGCAATCCACAGCACGGGAGCAGACCCTACGGGGCCTGTCTCGCGACGCCGGCGCCGCGTTGCTCCGTTCGCTCGGCGTTAACGGTACCGCGACGGACATCAATAGACTGGTGGATGAAGTGAAAGGTCACGCGCTCACGCTGACCCTGCTCGGGGGATTTCCGCTCGGCGGCTGGCCACCTCAACGCCCGCCCGCGACCTGGTGTGATCGAAACCTATTCTGCATGAAATCGAATGAACACCGTGGTAAGATCATCGTATAAACTCCACACGGAACGATCCGAAGGATTCGCTTGATCCGTGCTGGTTTGCCACCACGCATTGGAGCGTGGTGCTAGCCGCCGGGAGCGACTCCTCGACCACGGGGCGCGAGGCCCTGGAGCGGCTCTGCCGCACCTATTGGTATCCCCTCTACGCCTATACGCGACGGCGTGGCTTCGGCCCCCACGACGCCGAAGACCTCGTGCAGGGGTTTTTTGCTCGCCTGATCGAGAAGGAGATGCTCCACCGGGTTCGGCGCGAGGGGGGGCGTTTCCGCGCCTTTCTCCTCACCTGCTTCAATCATTTCCTGAGCGACCAGCAGGATTCCGGCCGCCGCCTCAAACGAGGTGGCGGCCGTGAGTTCATTTCCCTGGATGCTGAGCTGGCTGAGGGACAGTATTCGCTCGAACCCGCCGACCCGCTGGACCCAGGGAAAATCTTCGAGCGTCGCTGGGCGATGACCGTGCTCGAGACAGTCCTGGCGCGGCTGAAAGCCGAGTTGGAGGCTGAAGGCAAGGGTCGTATGTTCGATCATCTGCAAGCGCTGGTCGTCGGTGAACCCGGCGCAGCCCGGCAGGCGGAAGCCGCCGCGCACTTGGAAATGAGTGCAGACGCGGTGGCGGTCACCGTCCATCGGCTCCGCCGGAGATATCGCCACTTGCTGCGCGAGGAGGTTGCCCAAACCGTCCCGCAGATCGAAGAGGTGGACGACGAGATGGGGCACCTGCTGGCCGTGCTTCGCGGTTGAGAACCCTTGGAATATGCCCCGAGCGCTAATAAGCCACCCCATGGAGAGATTCATTGTAAGGTTTCGCGCGCTTTGCCTTGGTACAGAGCAGAGGCAAAGCGACGGCCGCACTTATGGTTAAGACGAGGATTTGTCCTGACTGCGGCGCAGCGGTGCCCCCAGACGCGCCGCGGGGCTTTTGTCCGCAATGCCTGATGGCCGCCGGCGCGGCGGCACACAAGTACGCTGGCGAAGCGGGGTCCTGCCAAGTCGCTGAGGATTCCCGCGCGGCTGCCTCTCACTTCGACATGGCCAATAATGATGCGTTGCTGCCGCAGTTCGGGGACTACGAACTGGTCGAGGAGATCGCCCACGGCGGCATGGGGGTGGTCTATAAGGCGCGCCAGAAGAGCCTCGACCGCATAGTGGCGGTAAAGATGATTCTGGCCGGTCAGTTTGCCACGAAGCAATTTGTGCAGCGGTTTCGCGCCGAAGCGGCGGCCGCGGCGGTGCTGCAACACGCGAACATCGTGGCCATCCACGAAGTCGGTGTATATGCCGGCCAGCACTTCTTTTCGATGGATTATGTCGAGGGCCAGAACCTGGCCCAACTGGTCGGCACGCGGCCGCTACCGCCGCGCGAAGCCGCGCGTTACCTCAAGCTGATCGGCGAAGCGATCCATTACGCGCATCAGCAAGGCATCCTGCACCGGGACCTGAAACCATCGAACGTGCTGATTGATTCGGCGATTGATCAGCCCCGCATCACCGATTTCGGGCTGGCGAAGAAGCTGGACGGAGATTCCAGCCTGACCCTTACCGGCCAGGTGCTCGGCTCCCCCAACTTCATGCCACCGGAACAGGCCGGGGGTGGGCGCGGCAACCTCGGCCGCCCCAGCGACGTGTATGGCTTGGGCGCAATTCTTTATTACCTGGTGACCGCTCGCGCGCCCTTTCAGGCCCAGTCGCTCGAAGCCACGGTGACGCAGGTGATCCACGCCGAGCCCGTTTCGCCGCGACTGCTCAATCCCGCCGTTCCAGCCGACCTGGAGACGATCTGCCTCAAGTGCCTGGAGAAGGAGCCTTCCCGCCGCTACCAGACCGCCCAGGAACTGGCGGAGGAACTAGGCCGTTTCCTGCGACAGGAGCCCATCCTGGCGCGGCCCGTCTCGCGACCCGAACGCGTTTGGCGTTGGTGCGGCCGCAAACCCGCCCTGGCGACAGTCGGGGGTGTCAGCCTTGCGCTCCTCGGAGTCATTGTGTTAGGCGGGCCGGTAGCGCTGGTTCGGATCCAACGCGCGAGACTCGAAGCCGAACGGAACCTCTACGCGGCCGACATGAAGCTGGCCTCGGAAGCCGTGAGGGATGGCGCTTACAACCACGTTCCCGAACTGCTCGAACGCCACCGCCCGACCCGCGGGCAAACGGACCTCCGAGGCTTCGAATGGCGTTACTTTCTGAAAGTCCTCCAGGACCATGAGGCCGTTCGCACCCTTGTGGGCTTGCCGGAGTCGGGTGCCTGGGGGGGGAGGGGTCTCTCATCACCAGGGGCAATATTCTCTACAACCAAAGCGGGACCGAGCTGCGGGCCTGGGACATGAATACTTGGGAAGCTTCGCCGCTAATCAAGCCACCACAGCCGAATTGGGTGAAGTGGATCTGGGACCCGGGAAAGGATCGAGCTTATGCTGTGGATAACACCAATCTTACGTTGAGGGTGTACGAGCTTCCGAACCTGGCCGAGAGGCAGGTCTTACATTTGCCGGGACCCGCGTCAGCCGTGGCAACA
Organism: Candidatus Acidiferrum sp.; assembly: GCA_035541055.1. Taxonomy (GTDB): domain Bacteria; phylum Verrucomicrobiota; class Verrucomicrobiia; order Limisphaerales; family UBA8199; genus JAPLUA01. Next base: position 3,780 of record DATKNZ010000241.1, read on the forward strand.
AGTGCAGGGGGTGATCTCGTAGCCGCGGCGGTCAAAGTGAGCGGCCAGTACCGTGTGCTCGTGCGGGATCTTGCCAAGGGTGTTCAACTCCCGCAATTGGGAGCCTCCGGCGAGGATGTCTCGCAGCTCTTGTTCTCGCCAGACAAGGCGATTCTCGGAGCGCTTTATCATGACGGGACGCTCGGTCTTTGGGACCTCGCCGCGTTGAAGCCGCTACCCACTCCACCGAATAGTGGGACGGAGCGCAATTCTTGGTTCTGGTTTTTCCCACAGGGCAAACGCTTGCTGTTGGAGGCGGAAGCGGGCTGCCGCGTTTGGGATATCGAAGCGGGAAAGGAGTCGCTTCTCGCCGCAGGCGAAATCGAACTAATGCCTTGTGATAGGTTTTCTCCTGGCGGAGATTACTTTCTGGCCAGCCCCGACTGGCATGAACTGGACCTTCTGGACGCGAGGACATTGCAACTCGTCGGCACTCTGCGCGGACATGTGGGCGGGGTCTTCGGCTTCAAGTTTTCACGCAATGGCAAGCTGCTGGCTACCGCGAGCGTGGATCAGACCGCCAGAATTTGGGACTTGGCGGCCCGGCGGGAGCTAGCGATCCTCGGCGGGTTCGGAGAGCGAATATCCGACGTCGCCTTCATACAGGATGATCAGAAGGTGGTCGTGATCGGTGGCTCCGGAATACTCAAGTTGTACGACTGGCCGAAGGTTGTGAACAGCGGTTTGTTTGCGGCCAGCTCCTACTCTGAGGGCGTGATTGGGATCGCCATTTCGCCTGACCAGCGCACCCTGGCCACACGCGCCGTCCGAGGGACGGTAACCCTTTGGGATCGGACCAATCGAACCCCAGTTCTATCGTTCGATCTAAACGATCATGCCTATGGCAACCTGGCTTTCGCGCCCGACGGCAAAAGCCTCGGCTGGGTAAGCAGTACAACGCTCAGGGTGCTGTCGTTGGATTCCGGCAAAATCTCCACCTTCCCCGTAGACGGCAGCCGCGACCGGGGCGACGTAGCCTTTTCGCCCGACGGCGCTGAGCTTGCCTTTGCCTGCCGCACACAATTGATGGTTCTCGAACTCAAGTCACAGCGCCCTCAGGGGTTTGCTCCGAGCGACGATGAGGTTGTCGGCGTCAATTACTCCCCTGATGGCAAGCTGCTGGCCTTTGGTGATCGCCTCGGCTCGGTCACCTTGTGTGACCGCCACACGAGGCAAGTATTATCTAAGAAGGCTAAGGTTCAACCGCCGCACGTCTATGGCGTAGCCTTCTCGCCCGATGGCCGGTTATTGGCAACCTGCAGTGGCGCTGCAGCTATCATGCTGTGGAAGGTTGATCAGCACGGGTTGAGCTGGAAATCAACCCTGCACGGACACGTGGGGTACATCGGGGGCCTAACCCTTTCTCCCGACGGAACGCGGTTGGTTACTGGGTCTGGCGACCACACACTCAAGCTCTGGGACGTGAACCAGGGAGTGGAAGTAGCGACCTTGTACGGCCACACCGATATGATAGGGCCGCCTGCATTCACGAAGGAGGGCGACACGATTCATTCTTGCGGTTTTGGAGCAGACCGACAGATCCGCATCTGGACCGTCGCGCCGACTGATGCACTCGCACCCAAGATGCAGACCTTCCAAAGGCCACCATGAACACGAAACGACTCACCGAGGGGCCTCATATTTGCGGCTTCCCCAATCGCAAATCGCAAATCGCAAATCCCCAGCCTTCACCCTGATCGAGCTTCTCGTGGTCATCGCCATCATCGCGATCCTGGCGTCAATGCTGTTGCCGGTGCTGGGCCGAACCAAAGGTCGGCGGTAGAAAGATAAGGGACCGGTCAAAAGGGAACAGGAGAGCGTCACTCCATTGTCCTGCCACATTTCTTCCCGGCAGCTTTTCTCCGTGCCGTCATCTGGCAAAAAACTGTTGAATCGTCTGTAAGGATTTGCGCGCTTTGCCTTGGTACAGAGCAGAACAATATATCCATGAAAAACAGAACATTATTTCTCATGTTCGGAGCGCTGCTCAGCGCAAGCCTGAGCAGCCGCGGGCAAACCTCGTTTACCAAAATCAACACCGGCGCTATTGTGACCGACCAGGGTAACTTCACACGTGCCGCCTGGGGCGATTTCAACAATACCGGTTTTCTCGACCTCTTCGTCTCGCAGTGGGGTGGTACGAACCTCTTTTACTGGAACAACGGCGACGGCACCTTCACCAAGGTCACGCAGGGAGACCCGGTGCAGGACAGCGCTGAGCATACCGGGGCGGTCGCGGCTGATTTAGACAATGACGGGCATCTCGACCTAGTGGTCTCGGAGACGGGGGACACCTCCCAGCAGAACCGGCTTTATTACAACAACAGCGCCGGCCTGTTCAGCCGTGCCGGCGGCGGCGCTCTGACGAATCAATCGGGGTTCTTCGATGCTTGCACTGGGGCGGACTACGACAATGACGGACTGCTCGATGTGTTTGTCACGAATAACGGCCTGAACTACAGCGGCGGGAGGAATCTCCTCTTCCACAATGACGGCGACCGCTCTTTCAGCAAAGTTGCCGCGGGCGCGGTTACCAATGACGTAGGGGTTGGCTGGGGGGCGCTGTGGGCCGACTACGACAATGACGGGTTCATGGACTTGCTGGTGATCAATCTTGTCAACAACAGCCAGTCTTTCCTTTATCACAACAACCGCAATGGCACCTTCACTCGCATCCTCACGAACCCGGTCGCGACGGATCTATGGCCCGGCGGAGCGCAAGGTGGGGCCTGGGCAGACTATGACAACGACGGCCTGCTGGACCTCTTCGTCACGGACAATAACGGCACGCACAATCGGCTATACCACAACGGCGGCAACGGGGCTTTCACGAATGTGTCCGCACAGGTTGCGCCGATGGTCATTGGGCCCGGCGGCGGCGCTGCCGGCGGCGCGGCTTGGGGCGACTATGATAACGATGGCTACCTGGACTTGTTCGTCGCCTACTCTGAAAGCGCGCCCAATGCGTTGTACCACAATAACGGCGATGGCACCTTCACCCAAGTCCTGACCGGCAGCCCGGTGGACGATAACGGCCCCGGGATCTTCTCTTACTCCACTGCCTGGGTGGATTACGACAACGACGGCTTCCTGGATCTATTTGTGACGCGCCTCAACAACAATAATAACGGTTCCACCTCCAACCTGCTGTACCATAACAATGGCAACACGAACGCTTGGCTGGAGGTGAAGTTGGTCGGCGGGGCCTCGAACCGCTCTGCCGTCGGCGCCAAGGTGCGGGTGCACGCCACCATCCACGGTAAGGCTTTTTGGCAGTTGCGCCAGATCGACACCGGCGGTGGCTGGAACATAGTTCCGCTGGTGTCCCATTTCGGCCTGGGCGATGCCACCAATGTGGACACGTTACGCATCGAATGGCCTTCGGGCATTGTCCAGACTCTGACCAATGTAGGGGCCAGGCAAATTCTGACTGTGGTGGAGCATCAGATCGGGGCTACCAACGCGCCGGCCGTTACCGGCATCTCCCATTCCACCAATGGTTCGGTCAGTCTCTCAGCCTCCGGCAACCCTGGCTTCCTCTACGTGTTCTGGGGCTCGACAAACCTTGTGAACTGGAACTGGCTGGGTGTGCGCTCCAATGCGACTGGTACTGTCCAGTTCAGTGACTTGCAGGCCACAAATCACCCCAGCCGCTTTTATCGCGTCTCTATTCCCTGAGCCGGGGAGCAGGAAAGGAACCAAAAAATGAAAATACCATCATACATGAGGCAAAAAAGCCGACCTGCTGATTAGGAGAGGAGGGATGAAAGACATGCCTAACAATAGAACTCAGAGCGCTCAATTAGAATGTGCACGATGGCCGCATCGTTTCGGGCCTGCGTGCGAGCAACCAAAACTCGAAACCAAGCAATAGCAACAAGAATAAGGTGTTAAGGTAATAACAAATAGAAACAACCAAACATATGAAACAACTGAATCATCTAATCCAATCGGTGGTCCGGACGCACGCCGGCGGGGCCTTCTTGGCCTGCTTGGCGGTCCTGGCTGTAATCGCGCTCACCAGTTCAGCCTTGGTCAGCCGCGTGCAAGCCTCGCCGGGCCGCGAGCTTGAAGGTCAGCACGGGCAACCTCTGGCGCAAGAGGCGGAACTGCTCGAGTTGTTGGCGGACTTCCATGGAGCCCTCGGGTACGGGGGCGACATCACAGCGATGATGAGCCTGTGGGCGGAGGACAGCTCGATAACCTTGAATGGCACGACGTATGTCGGCAAAGATGCTGTGCGGGCCTTTTTCCTCAACGCGGGTTACTTCAAAAACAACTGGGTCTCCCTGGCGCCGGAGTGGAAAACCACGGTCACGGTGCACGGCGATACGGCGGAAGCGACTACGCAGTGCGTGGCCATTGATCTGAACGCGTCGCTTATGGTGGTCAAGAGCGTCATCCAGGTCAATGCGACGGCTGAGAAGATTGACGGTAAGTGGCTCTTTACCGCCATGAATAATACGACCCCGGCGCCGCTCTAAAAGCCACGTGATGTCAGTGGTTCCTTCGAAACAATGGGAGTCGCCTGGCAACGTGCGACTCCCGATTTGCGCGGGCCGAGCAAGAAGCAAGTGTCACCCATTATGCTGAGGTGTTAATTATGCGGAGGTTGGAACCTGAAGCGTAGAACTTGCCTTATTATTCAGGCTGTTGGCGGGCCGAAAGTTTCTGGAACTCCGCATAATCTCAGTTGGTCCAAAATCCGAATGAGCGGATCGTCGTTCGGTTTGGCGGTTCTTTTGCTCCTGGGGAGGAAGGATTGCCTCAAGGGCTCGGCGCTTCATATCCAGATCGGCCTCAACGTAGAGGTGGGTTGTATTGGGGCTTTCATGCCCGAGCCACAGGGCGATGAGTCTGCTCCAGAGCGGTGTGGATCGTTCCGTCATTGCCTTGTGGCTGGGGCACGAGTCCACGGATACGACACAGGTCTACCTGCACGAAAACCTCGAACTAAAAGAGTCCGCACTGGCCAAGACAACGCCGTTCAAAGGGCGTAACGGTCGTTATCGTCCACCGGAGCAGCTTCTGGCCTTCCTGCAGGCGCTCTGATTATGCCGAGTTGTTGAAGACAAAAAACGGGTGATTCCTCGGAAAATCGAGAAATCACCCGGTCAACTCGGCATTATTCAGAACCCGGCCCAATAGCCCTTATGCCGAGCTCGGCATAAGGGGTATTTTTCCGGCTTCTGATTTATGCCCGACTTCAAACTCTGCCAACTGGACCCGCCCACCCGGCTCCGCGCCGGGTTCACCGGGGATGAACAGCACCCCTTTTACTTCGACTGCGCCCTCTGCGGCGCCAAAGAGCCGCCCATTGCCGGTGCCCTCGCCAGCGGCCTCGATGGTGACGGCTCGCAAGTCCTCAGCTTCGACAAGATCGCCATCCTCACCCCAACAGACGGACGCGGCGGAAGTTCCCGCCACGCTCTCTACTGCGCCGCCTGCTTTGCCAAAGAAGTAGCCGCCGCCCAGGCCGCCGCCTCAGCGCCCCAGACGCGCCACGATCCCCTTTCCGAGCCCGCCGTGAGTGCGGCGGGCGCACCCACACCGCAACAACAACAACACACAGATACAACCATTATGGACCGAAACACCACAGCAGCCGCCCCCGCCGCCGCCGCCCGCACCGTCGCCCCGAACACCCGCACCGCCGTGTTCACCAAGGCCAAGGAAACGCCCCACGCCGAGCAGTTCAAGGAAGTGGTCGAGGAAGGCCAGCCCCCCATCTGCGGCACCCTCTACCTCAAGGATTGGGTCGCCGGTCGGGCGCAGAACGTCCGCATGACCGTCGAGCTCTCTTAGGAGCCGCGGCACAACCCACCGGCGGCCGGGGCAACCTGGCCGCCGGTCGTTCCTTCCGTCCAGGCGGCGGGGCCAGAGTGGGCCGTTAGGGTCTGACTCGCCCGCCGCTTCGACAGAACAAACGACCTATGAACCGACACGACCCCCTGTCCGACCTCGGGGGCAGCCCGCCCCCGGCGCCCGCCACACCCGTGAAACCCTCCGCCCTGCTGGGCGAGCTGGCCGCCGTGCCGGATTGCACGCTCGCCTTCCTCGATGTCAGCACCGAGCCCAAGCTCCACCGCCCCGCCGGGGAGATCCGGGCCGAGTTCACCGCCTTCTGCGCCGAGCGCCCCCAGTTCAAGTCCTGGCGGCGCGCCTGGTCCGCCTACAAGGCCAACCTGAAACTCCAGCGCATCCCCGTCGTCGCCCCGCCCCCGGTCCGCCGCCAGCCGGTGCCCATCGCCCAGCTTCCCACCGTGCAGACGTCTGCACCTGCCTTGCCCCTCTCACTCCAGCGCGCCCGGGCCAGGGCCCGGCTCTTTGCCTCCCTCCCATGAAACACCGCATCCTCCTCGAACACATCGGCGAGAACTCCACCACCAGTCCCACTCCCATCGCCGGCATCGAGCGCGTCGAGGGCGACACCGTCACCGCCTCGCGCCGCGGCAAGACCTTCACCGTCAGCCTCGCCGAGCAGAAGACCTGCTGTATGTCCTTCGACAACGACATGCTGGTCACGGTCACCAAGTATCACGTCGCCGAGATCGAAATGCCGGACTGGATGACGCCCGACGAATACGTCAGCCACCATACCTCCTACCAGTGGTATGTCGGCTTCGGCGCGCAGCCCGGCTGGCCCCGGCAATGGTTCTTCCGCCTCAAGGAGCTGGGCGAGACCGCCCGCTTCGGGGCCATCAAGCTCCTCAACGTGAAGAAATTCCGCAGCCCCTTTCGCATGAGCCTCCGCAGCCAGCTCGAAGCCTGGCTCAACGATCCCCACCCCCAGTACAGCAGCCCCTTCTCCTCCCGCCAATGGGAGTCCCTGCTGGATGTCTACACCTGCCGCGAGGCCAAGTCCCGGTCCAATAACATCTACTGGGCTGTCCGTTGATATGGATGCGCTCTCCCTTGAAATGGCCACCGAGGCCGAACTCCAGCAAGCCGCCGAGTACGGCCCGCCCGCGCAACGCCGCGAAGCCCGCCGCCTGCTCCTTGAACGCTGCCGCTGGCTCGCCCGCGTCGCCGCCCGCGAGCTGCGCGAAACCCTAAAACGCTACCGCCGATGACCCGCCGACACCGACACCGCGTCCCCTACCGCCTCCGCAGCCAGTACGATGCTGCGGGCCTGCTCATCCTGGCCGCCATGCTCTGGGCCATCTACCTCTTATGCCAACTCCCCATCAAATGAAACCCACACCCAAGCTCGATCAGCTCGCCGAGGGTTGCTGGAATGGTGCCTGCAATGTGAGCGGCATCCTCCTCTCGCTCGGCGAAGCGGTCCAGGAAACAGAACCCTGCACGCTCAAGGCGCATCCGGCCCTGCCCATCATCTTGGGCCAGGTCGCCTCGCTCATCGGCGGCGAACCCAAGCGCCGCTTTGACTTCGCCGGACCCGATCCCGCCGCCATCCAGCGCTGGAAGCGGTACCGGGGCGAGGCCCGCCGCCCCCTCTGACCGAGTGTCCGCAAGCATCCGTATACCCAAAAGCAGGTATGCCCAAACCAAAACCAAAGAAGAAAACCAGCCAACTCAACCCCGGTGAGACGATCACCCGGATAGCCCTCGCGCTGCTGGACCCATCGCCCACCAATCGCCCCAACCGCAGCGGCTTCCGTCCTCAAGTCCCGTCACACCGCCCGCCTCTTGCAGACGTCTGCAACCCCGGAGGCCGCCGCCGCCTGAACTTTATGAGCCTCATCACCAAAGACCTTCATAAGACCCATAACGTTCACCATCAGCCGCCGGAACCAGCCGCGGTTGAGCCGCGAATTGGCACTGGTCTGAATGGCTGGCTCCGGTCGGCTGCATGGTGGGGTTAGGGCACGTCCTTCAGGGAGGGCGTTGAGCCGGGACCTGCCAGTGGCGATGCCAAGCAAGCTTCCACAGGT
>DATKNZ010000242.1:0-2866 GCA_035541055.1 Candidatus Acidiferrum sp.
GAGGTCGGCCGCACCCAGGGCCAGTTCAACCAGGCGCAGCAACTGCAAAACACGGCCCAGAACCTGGTCGTGCGCATCGCCCAGGCCGGCCAAACCGACGACGCCTTGCGAGGTCTTCTGGAACGGCACGATTTCAAAATCAACATGGGCACCAATGCCCCCAGCCCAGCCGCCCGATGAACCCTGACCGCGACAAGGCCCCCAAGCCGCCGCCGCCCAACCCCTTTGGGGTCTGCTTCCTGGTGTTCCTCCTGCTGGCGTGCGACTACGGCTTCCGCCTCTATAACCTGGCGGTCCAGCACAAACAACTGGACCAGGCGCAGCTCATGCAGACGCAGAACGTCGGCGCCCTCTCCCAGGCCCGCCAGCTCGAGGCCCGCATCGAAGCGCTCTCGCTGGACCTGCTCCAGGTAGCGAAGACTAACGACGCCGCCAAGAAGATCGTTCAGGAATTCAATATCCAGTGGAACCCGGGGCCCGGAACGCCCGCAGCGCCACAGGCCTCGCCGCCTGCCCCGGCGCCCCAGAAAAAATGAAACCCGCCAGCAGCTTCGCCGGCCTGCGCGCGGTGGGGACGCCTCGCCGCGGCGTCCGCCTCTCCGTGAAGCGCGGGAAGATCCAACATCCAACATCGAACATCCAACACCCAATGACTGCCGCCGCAGCGCAGGTTGGAGGTTGGATGTTGGCTGTTGGATGTTGGATGTTCCCATTGAAGCCGGGTTCATGGTCCCGTTGCAGGTGGCACCGTGCCTGGGGGCATTTCCAGAACACGAACGCCTCGGCGAGGCGTCCCTACCAATGTGGGATACTCGGTCTCGGTGCCTTTCCCCGGCTGGCGCGGCAAACAGCGGCGCTCATCACTCTGATTGTCGGCTGCCTGATGTCCCTGGCCGCCGACCCCGCTTTCGCGCCACCTTCGGTGCCGGCCGGCGAAGACACCAACACGCAGGAGACACTGCGTTCGTGGCTGCAGGTGCAGGAGCAGCTTCACGCCACCCAGCTCGCCATCGAACGCAACCGCCAGGAGTCGGACGCGGCCGCCGCCCGTTCCGCCGAGGTTCTCGGCAACCGCCTGCAAAACATCGAGCAAGCCCTGGCCGCACAGCGGGACCAGGAGTTGCAAGCGATGCAAAGCTCCAACCGCGTCCTGCTCATCGTGGCAGGAGCCGTTGCTGGCCTGGGACTGCTGGCGATGGTGCTGACGGCCTATTTCCAGTGGCGCACGGTCAGCCGGCTCGCCGAGATTTCCGCCTCGCTCCCGTTCAGCCATGCGCTCGGAGCCGGGCCGGCCTTCGCGGGCGCCCTCGGCCCGGGTGATGGCCATCCCCTGGCGCTCGGGGCGGCGCAGGAATCCAATCAGCGGCTGCTCGGCGCCCTGGACCGGCTGGAAAAGCGCATCCTCGAAATCGAGCACGCAGCGCGCCCGCCGCTCAACAGCGGCGAGACCGCGACGGAACCAAAGGCGGCGCTTACCCTGGCGGCCACAAGCCCTCCCGCCGACGCGGAGATCCAGACCCCTGCGGCCCAGTCGCCCGGCGCTCGCATCGCCATGCTTCTCGGCAAAGGCCAAGCCTTGCTCAATCTTGAGCAGGCACAGGAAGCCTTGGCCTGCTTTGACCAGGTGCTCGAACTCGAATCCCACCACCCCGAAGCCCTCGTGAAGAAGGGGGCCGCCCTCGAGAAGCTCGGCAAGCTGGACGACGCCATCGCCTGCTACGACCAGGCCATCGCCGCGGATGGCTCTCTGACTGTCGCTTATCTCTACAAGGGCGGCCTCTTCAACCGCATGGAGCGCTTCAACGAAGCCCTGGAATGCTACGAAAAGGCCCTGCACACGCAGGAGGTCCGCGGCCACTCGTGACGCCTCGCCAAGGGTGTCACAACCCCGGCAGAGCGCGCTCGCCAGGCCGATTGTAAGCTATTGGAAAAGAGCCTGTCCTGTAGTATGGTGCCCGTGTCCGTCGAAACCGCAAACTTGAGAGACGTATATGAAGCCCAATCATCTTAGCCGTCGCCAATTCATCCAGCGTTCCGCCGCCGCCGCCGGTGCCCTGTTGCTCCCCGGTTCCACTTGGACCCGCGCCCAGGCCGCCACCAAACGCACGGCCGTGGACCAGGTCACCCTGGGAAAAACCGGCCTCAAGCTCAGCCGGCTTGGCATGGGCACCGGCAGCGACAGCGGCAACACCCAGCACGCCCTCGGTCAGCAGGCCTTCAACGACCTCGTCCACTACGCTTACGACCAGGGCATTACCTACTTCGATTGCGCCCAAGCCTACAAAACGTTCGAATGGGTCGGCGGTGCCATCAAAGGCCTGCCCCGCGAGAAACTCTTTATCCAGTCCAAAGTGCCCGGCCAGCCTGAGGATGTGCTGGCCACCATTGACCGCCACCGCAAGGTCTTCGACACGGACTACGTGGACAGCATGCTCATCCACTGCATGGTCAAGGACCACTGGACCGACGCCTACAAGCGGATCATGGACGGCTTCAACGAGGCCCAGGAGAAGAAGTGGATCCTGGCCAAGGGCGTCTCCTGCCACAGCCTCCCCGCGCTGCGCAGCGCCACGGACTCTCCCTGGACCCAAGTGCACCTGGTCCGGGTCAATCCCCAGTGCAGCCATATTGACGGCATGGGCGAGACCTGGGACAAGTCCGGCACCGACCTCGCGCCCGTGCTGAAGGAGATCAAGGAGATGCACGCCAAAGGCCGGGGCGTCATCGGCATGAAGATCATCGGCAACGGTGAGTTCACCAAGGCCGAGGATCGGGAGAAATCCATACGTTTCGCCATGTCCCGCCCCGAGATAGACGCCGTCGTCATCGGCTTTAAGAACAGGGCCGAGATAGACGAAGCCATCCA
>DATKNZ010000243.1:0-7742 GCA_035541055.1 Candidatus Acidiferrum sp.
GGCTCGATGCGACCGGTCGCCTGGACTGGGATGTGCCTGCCGGGAAGTGGACCCTTTTGCGCCTGGGCCACACGCCCACCGGCAAGGATAACCATCCGGCGCCCGAGCCGGGCCGCGGCCTCGAATGCGACAAGCTCAGCCGGAAGGCCGCCGAAGTCATGTTCAACGGGTTGATGGGCAACCTGGTGACAGACTCGAAGCGCCTCGTAGGCAAGTCGCTCGTGGCTACGCATATTGATAGCTGGGAAGTGGGGTCGCAGAACTGGACACCGCTTTTCCGCAAGGAGTTCCAGAAGCGCCGCGGCTATGACCTGCTCCCGTTCCTGCCGGTGATGACGGGCCAAGTGGTGGACAACATGGAGATTTCTGAGCGCTTCCTCTGGGACCTGCGGCAGACGATTTCCGAGCTGGTGCTCGAAAATTACGCCGGCGCTTTCCGCGAGCTGGCCAAACGGCACGGGCTGCGTCTCTCCATCGAAGCCTACACCACGTGCCCGGTGGATGAACTGGAGTACGCGGGCCGGGCGGACGAGCCGATGGGTGAGTTCTGGTCGTGGGGCAAATATGGGGCGGCGTTCAGTTGCACGGAGATGACCGGCGCGGGCCACGCTTACGGGAAGCGGATCATCGGGGCCGAGGCTTTCACCGCGACCGACGCGGAGAAGTGGCTGGGCTATCCCGGCAACATCAAGGACCTCGGGGATTGGGCTTTCTGCGAGGGCATCAACCGCTTCGTCTTCCATCGCTACGCGCTCCAGCCCTGGCCGCAGACGCCGCGACCGGGGATGTCCATGGGCCCGTGGGGCCTGCACTACGAGCGCACGGAGACGTGGTGGGAGCAATCCAAGGCCTGGCACGAGTACTTGGCCCGGTGCCAGTTGCTCCTGCAGCAGGGGTTGTTCGTGGCCGACCTGTGCCTGCTCAGCCCGGAAGGCTCGCCGCAGACCATTGACCGGCAGAAGGCATTTATTTCCCACACGCCCGGCTTCGAGGGCCAGCCGCTGGATCGGCCCGGACATAACTTCGACACCTGCCCGCCGGAGGTCTTAATGACCCGGATGTCGGTGAAGGAGGGCAGGTTCGTGCTGCCGGATGGCATGAGCTATCGCATGCTGGCGCTGCCGCGCAGCCCGACGATGACGCCGCAGCTCCTGCGCCGAATCAAGGAGCTGGTTCGGGAGGGGGCCACCGTGGCGGGGAATCCGCCGGTGAAGTCGCCGAGCTTGAGCGGCTATCCTGCTTGCGATGCCGAGTTGAAGGCCCTGGCCGACGAGCTTTGGGGCACGAAGGAAATCACTGCGGACCTGACAGAACTGCACTATGGCAAGGGACGGATTCTATGTGGCACACGCTTCGGGCCGGAGCGCAAGGCGGAATCAGAGGCGGCGGGCCGCGTCGGGGCGGCCAAGTGGATCTGGCATAACGAAGGCAATCCCGCGGTGGCGGCGCCGGTCGGTGCGCGCTACTTCCGGCGCGTGGTGGAGGTGGATCCTGCGTCGCAGGTGGAATCTGCCCGGCTGGTGATGACCGTGGATAACTCCTTCGAGTGCTGGGTTAACGGCAAGCGCGCAGGGGCCGGGGATGATTTCAGCCGGCTATACGAATTGAACATCGCGCGGCTGCTGCGTCCAGGCTCGAACCTGATCGCCGTGAAGGCCGTCAATGGCGCGGATGCTCCCAACCCCGCAGGGATGATTGGCCTGCTTACGATCAAGTATCAAGACGGGCGCAAGGCGACCGTGCCGACGGACGGGGAATGGCAGTCTGCCGTTGAGGCGAGCGGTTCCTGGCGCTCGGATGCGTCCCAGAGCACCGGCTGGGGGAGGGCGATGGTGCTTGGGCCGATGGGCATGGCACCGTGGGGCGACATCGCGCACCAGGCCCCGGACGTTGAGCTCTACCCGGACCTCGAGCTGCTGGGGCAGTTGCTGGACGAGCGGGGTGTGGCGCCGGATTTCGCCTGTGCGCCGCCCGAGCTGCGCCAGAGCCTGCGCTTCATCCACAAGCACATGGATGGGGCGGAGGTCTATTTTGTGGCGAACCGGACGCCGGAAGCGCGGCAGGGAGTCTGCCTGTTCCGGGTGGAGGGTAAGCGGCCCGAGCTGTGGCGGCCACAAACCGGAGAGATCGTTCATCCGGCGGTGTATGACGAGGTAGCTGGCCGCATGAGCGTGCCTTTGGAGTTCGAGCCCTACGAGTCGATGTTCGTGGTGTTCAAGGCTAAGGCCGGGCTGGAGCGCGACAGGGTTATCGCCGTAACCCGCAATGGCGAGACGTTGGTGGACGCGAGAGCTTCCGGAGTTGCCGCGAAGCCGAGCGCCGATAGCGCAGCCGCGGCGTGGGAGATGACCATCGGGCACGGCGGGCGCCTGTTGGCCTCAGTCGGGCAGCCAGGCGAATACGGGCTCAAGCGGGCCGATGGCAGCCCGGCGCAGTTCTCGGTGGCGAGCGTGCCGACGCCGCTCGAACTCACCGGCCCCTGGCAGTTGGACTTCGCCCCTAACGGGGGCGCACCCGCCCGGCTGAATTGCGAGAGGCTGATGTCCTGGAGCGACAGCAGCGACCCGGGCGTGAAGTACTTCAGTGGCGTTGGCACTTACACGAAAACCTTTGACGTGCCGTCCACGATGACTGGGACCAGCCGGAAGCTTTACCTGGATTTGGGCAAGGTGGCGGTCATCGCCGATGTGCGCCTGAACGGCAAAGCGCTCGGCACACTGTGGAAGGCGCCGTATCGCGTCGAGGTCACCGACGGCCTCAAGCCGGGGCAGAACGTGCTCGAGGTGAAGGTGGCCAACCTGTGGGTCAACCGGCAGATCGGCGACGAGCTGCTGCCGGAAGACAGCGACCGTAATCCCAACGGCACGCTCAAGTCCTGGCCGCCATGGCTGCAGGAGGGCAAAACCAGTCCCACGGGCCGCTACACGTTTACAAGCTGGCGCCTGTGGAAGAAGGACTCGCCTTTGCAGGAGTCAGGCTTGCTTGGCCCAGTGACGATCTCGGCCACGGAGCGGGTCGAGGTCAACTGCCGCTAAACCGCCAGGTCGCCCTACCCGAGCCGCGCCCCAAGGCTCAGTCTAAACCCGGCTCGCGTTGACAGCCCAACGCGCGGGTTGTAGCCTGCCCCCTTCTCTAGGACGCTCGATGGATTACAAGAACACATTGAACCTGCCGCGGACCGCCTTTCCCATGAAGGCGGACCTGGTGAAGCGCGAACCGGATCGGCTGAAGCAATGGGAGGCCGCGGGGCTGTACGCGGCCATCCAGGCGCAGCGCGCGGGCGCGGAGAAGTTCGTGCTGCACGACGGCCCGCCTTTCGCCAACGGCGACGTGCACATCGGCACAGCGCTGAACAAGATACTCAAGGATTTCATCGTTAAGTACAAGACCCTGCGGGAGTTCCAGGCGCCGTATGTGCCGGGGTGGGATTGCCACGGCCTGCCTATCGAGTTCAAGGTCACGCAGGACATGCGCAAGGCGGGCGACACCGCCTCGGATGCCACCACGATCCGCAAAGCCTGCGAGGCTTACGCGCACAAGTACATTGACGTCCAGCGCGGCCAGTTCAAGCGGCTCGGCGTGCTCGGCGACTGGGACAACCCTTACCTGACGCTGAAGAAGGAATACGAGCCCGAGGAGCTGCGGCTCTTTGCCGACATTGTGGAGCAGGGCTTTGTCTATCGCGGCAAGAAGCCGGTGTATTGGAGCATCCCTTGCCGGACGGCGCTGGCCGAGGCGGAGGTCGAATACAAGGACCACGTGAGCCAGAGCGTGTACGTGAAGTTCCCGCTCGTAGGGCACCCGGGCACGTCCGTCGTGATCTGGACCACGACGCCCTGGACGCTGCCGGCTAACCTCGCCATCGCCTACAACTCCACCTTCAGCTACTCGCTCGTGCTGGTCGGGCAGGAACAATTCATCGTCTCCGCACTGCTGCTGCCCACGGTCGCGGAGAAGTGCGGCTGGAAGGACTACCAAATCGTCCGTAGCCTGGATGGAGGGCACTTCAGCCAGATGGAGTATCAACACCCGTTTTGCCGGCGCACGGGCAAGTTCTTTGGCGGGGACAGCTTCGTGGATAACGTAACGGGCACCGGGTTCGTGCATATCGCGCCGGGGCACGGGCTGGACGACTACAACCTCGGCAACGCGCACGGCTTGCCGATCTACTCGCCCGTGGACGACGACGGCAAGTTCGCCTACACGAACGACCTGCCGCAGGACCAGCAGATGCCCGCCGCGATGATCGGCAAGTCCATCCTGGAGAAGCACGGCAAGAGCGACGCCAACGAGGCGGTGCTCCACGAATTGCGCGCGCGCAAAGTGCTGTTGCACCAGGAGAATTATCACCACAGCTACCCGCATTGCTGGCGCAGCAAGACCCCGATCATCTTCCGCGCGATGGACCAGTGGTTCATTGAAATGGATCACGCCCATTTCCGCGAGCGCGCGCTGGAGGAGATCAACCGCGTGAGCTGGGTGCCGGAGTGGGGCAAGAACCGCATCGAGGCCGCCGTGAAGGGACGGCCCGATTGGTGCATCTCCCGCCAGCGCACCTGGGGCGTGCCGGTGCCCGCGTTCTACGGCGCGCAGGGGCAACCGATCCTGGACGCCCGCATCGTGCGCAACACGGCCGCCCTGTTCGAAAAGCGCGGCTCGAACGCGTGGTTCGAAATGCCGCTGCCGGAATTGTGGGCCGCTGTAAAACCTGCGGATTGGAAAGGCGAGGCCCCTGCCGCCAAATCGAATGATACATTGGACGTGTGGATTGACTCCGGCTCCTCTTCAAGGGCCGTCATTGCCCAGCGCCCGGAGCTTAGGGGCGCGAGCAAGCCCTTCCAGGCCGACATGTACCTGGAGGGTAGCGACCAGCACCGCGGCTGGTTCCAGTCCTCCCTGATGCTGTCGCTGGCCGGCAACGGGGCCGCGCCTTACAAGACCGTGCTCACGCACGGTTTCATGGTGGACGCCGACCGCGAGAAGATTTCCAAGAGCAAGCAGGGGCAGGACACCTATGAAAAGCCGCAGACCGCCGAGGCCTACGTGAAGAAGTGGGGCGCGGACATCGTGCGCCTCTGGGTGGCCTCGCAGGATTTCCGCAATGACATCATTGTCAGCGAGGAGCGCATCAGCACGGTAGCGGAGAGCTACCGCGTGCTCCGCAATGCCTTGCGTTACCAGCTCTCCAACCTCTACGACTTCGACCCGGCGAAGCACTCAGTGCCGGACGACAAGCTGACCGGGCTGGACCGGTGGATCCTGGGCGAATTCTCGCAACTGGAACGGGACGTCCTCGCGGCCTATGACCGCTACGAGTTCCACGTGGTTTACCAGAAGGTGAGCCAATTCGTGGCCGTTGAGCTATCCGCCATCTACCACGACGTGGTGAAGGACCGCCTGTATACCGACGCGCCCAATTCCGCGCGGCGGCGCTCAACCCAGACCGCCCTGCACCGCCTGGTAGCCAGCCTGTGCAAGATGCTGGCGCCGATCCTGGCGTTCACGGCGGATGAAGCCTGGGAGTTCGTGCCGGGCCGGACGGCGCGTTCGGTGCACGAGCTTGCCTGGCAGCCGCTGGAGCTTCAGCGGTCCGACGCCGAGCAGGCCGCGTGGAGGGCGTTATTCGAGCTGCGCGAACTCGCGCTGCCGGAGCTTGAGAAGGCCCGTCAGGCGAAGGAGATCGGCAAGGCGCTGGAGGCGAAGCTCAACCTGGCCGGCTCGAGTCCCACCTTGCAGGCTGCGCAGGTGCATGAGGAAGCCCTGCGCGAGTTGCTGAACGTGTCACAGCTCGCGATCAGTCGCGAGGGAGAGGCGTCGCTCTCAATCTCCGTGAGCAAGGCAGCCGGCGAGAAATGCGAGCGGTGCTGGCATTGGGAGATCGACGTGGGAGCAGACGCCGCGCATCCGACGATCTGTGGACGTTGCGTGAAGGCGGTGCAGGAGAGCGCGAAGGGCTAGCCCGTGCCCGCCCCAGGCTCTCAATAGCAGCCAAGAGACGGCAGGCGTTGGCGGGACTGCGAAGCAGGTATGCCGTCTCGCCCCCTGGAACAGGACAACGCACAGGACAGCGGCCTCAATCCGCCGCTGGGATTGGCTTAGGGCTGGGCCTAGGCCGCCACCGGCGCCGCCGGCGCGACGAGCTTTGCCGAGAAGCCGGCAACCTTCACCCAATACATGATCCAGCAGACCAGGGCCCCGAGCGAGCACAGGATACCCAGAATGGGGATGATGCCGCAGCACGCCAGGATGCACATGACTATCCCGATGGTCTTCCCCGGATCGGGTTCCTCGGCAATGCCTCGCTTGGCGAATTCGGCGCCCAGCGACTTGGCGATGTTCAGCACGACGAAGAAGTGCCATACGATGTTGAACAGGGGAATGAACATCAGCCAGACCATCCCCGGCTGCATCGCCCGGTTCTCGGGCGAGCAGCGATTTAGGGCCTTTTGCAGAGTCAGGAGGTAAAAGATTGCGGGCAACAGCAGGATGACAATGGCGATGAGGGCGAACGTGAGAAAGCCGAGTCCGGCGATGAGCGAGTGACCGTGATTCATAATTAGCGTTGTCCTTTCATTGTTTAAGTTCTTTCTGCACGGGCACCACCTGCCTCTCTCGGCACGGCGCCCGCGCCCTTTTAGACCAGAAGGAACGCTACGTGTCCAGTCCTTTTCCCAACGCCTGCACGGCGCGGTCATCGGAGCGCAGCCTCAATCCTGGTGCTTCATTTCACGCTTCGGAACGGTCGTCAGTATGACTGGATCGGCTGTGGGACGTTTTGCGAGTGGCATTGGCGCCTGGATATAGCACCATCTGGTGTGAGGCGCCGCCAGGTTGGCGCTGCTGTCTCCAAACGAACGTCTGCGGCCCGGTGCACCTGGCCCGGGTACTAGTCAAACTTGCGCATGCAACGTGTAATCGGAATCGGGGGGCTGTTCTTCCGCGCGAAGAACCCCGCGGCGCTGGCGGAGTGGTACCGGGGGCACCTCGGCATTGATCCGGCACCGTCGGATTACAACCAGAAGTCCTGGTCGCAAGAGGCAGGGCCTACCATCTTCGCTCCGTTCCCGGCGGACAGCGAGTACTTCGGGGACACCGCCAGGCAGTGGATGGTCAATTTCCGGGTGCGCGACCTTGATGCGATGGTGGAGCAGCTCCGTGCCGCCGGGATTCCCGTCACCGTGGACCAGGAGACGTATCCGAATGGGCGATTCGCCCGCTTGCATGATCCGGAAGGCAACCCGATTGAGCTGTGGGAACCGAAATGAAGGACCGGAGGTTAACCGCAAAGAGCGCAAAGAGCACAGCACGGCAAAGCCGCAATCGAATCGAGCCGCGACGAGGATGGAGGATAGAAAATGGAGGATGGAAGTCCCGTGTTTGCAATGGGCTGGCAAATTGTTCGCAGCCCGCGAGCCATCTGGACTATTGTAGCACAGAGAAGGCGGCTGAAGCTTCCCCGTCTGCGCGTCCTCTGCGTTCTTTGAGTTTTTGGTGGTTACGCCATCCCGCCGGGCCGGAAGTTTACCATTGACTCTTTTGCGGCTGCCGGGAGTATGTCCCGCATTGGTCCTCGCCTGCGCGCGCGCGGGCGAAGCAGTCGTATTCATTAACCGAGAATGTATGAGCACTGAAACTACCGCTCCCGCGAGCCAACTCCCCGGATATATCACCAGCGCCGTCCCCAATCCGAAGGACAAGCGCGCCCCCTGGTACAAGAACACCGCCCCGACCTACGCGGGCAT
>DATKNZ010000244.1:0-15313 GCA_035541055.1 Candidatus Acidiferrum sp.
GCGAATCCAGTATGGCGTCGCGAGCGACCACCGCCTGGCGAAGCGCTTCGAGCTAAGCGAGATCCTCAGCACCTTGTCGGAACGGTTTGAAACCTCGCGCCTGGCGCTCAACGACATCGCGGAGCGGCTGTTCTCGATGGGTGACACGGATTACACGCTGGAAGCGCTGCTGCAGTCGAAGCGGGGCGGGCCCAGCTTGCAATAGCGCCAGACGACGCTTGTCGAGGAGCAAATGTTACTCTAGCCTTAGAGTGACATGAGCGCGCTGGAAGCTGCAGAGCAACTCCTGGCCAAGCTGACTCGGGCCGAGAAGGCCCAGGTGCTGCAATGGGCCGCACGGGACTTAGGCGACGCATTCCCAGGCATCGAAAGCCGCCCAGGAGTATGTGGTGGAGAGCCCTGCATCGTGCGCACGCGTATTCCGGTATGGGTGCTGGAGCAGGCGAGGCGACTGGGCACTTCGGAGGCCGAGTTGTTGAGAAGCTATACGACGCTTCGCGCCGAGGACTTGGCCAATGCCTGGGCTTATGTCCGTTCGCACTCGGAGGAAGTCTCGCGACAGATTGAGGCGAACGAGGGCGACTGATGGCGCGCCTCTACTCCAACGAGAACTTCCCACTTCCCGTAGTTGAAAGCTTGCGCAAGACCGAGTGCCTTGGCGGCCGAGGGGCGTTTCGGGCCAGAAGCAATAGTGCGAATCGCGGCCGTGCTCAGTCGTGGTTCAGCAGGCCCATCTTCTTGACTGCGGCCAGCGTCTTCTCCGGCGTCTCCTGCAAAATCACGTTCCAGCCGCGGGCGGCCCCCGTCTCGATGTTCTCAGGGCGGTCGTCCACGTAAAGGATCTCGGCGCCCCGGCGGCGGCACAATCGCTCGACCACCTCGTAAATGGCGGCCTGCGGCTTCATCAGGCCGTGCTCGTAGGATAGAACGTAGCCGTCAAAATTGCCGAAGAACGGGAAGTTCTTGCGAATGTGACGGACGGACAGGTCGTTCGTGTTGGAGAAGATGTAGGTGGGCAGCCCCCGGCGGCGTAGGTCCGCATGGAGCCGGATCATGGGCTCGATCGGGACAAAGACATCGGCGAAGAACTCCGTGAACTCCGCCAGGGTACCGCCGAAGCCGGTGTTGGAGCAAACGCCCTTGTAGAACTGGTCCGTCGTCAGCTCGCCGGTTTCCAGTTGGTAGAGCAGGGGAGTGGTATTGATGAAATCGCGGATCTGCTCCGGCGGGATCACGCAGCGGCGGGCCAGGCGGCGGGCGGCGATGGAGTAATCAAAGTCCAGCAGCACTTTGCCGAGGTCAAAGACAACCGCTCTTACTGAAGCAGATTGCATGGCAAACGTTCCCTTTAGAGCATTTCTCGCCTGCCTTCGAGTGCCCGGCTGAGGGTCAGTTCATCCGCAAACTCGAGCCCGGTGCCGGCGGGCAGGCCATGAGCGATGCGCGTCACCTTCAGACCTTCCCGCGCCAGTCGCTTTGCCAGGTAGAAGCTCGTCGCGTCGCCCTCCACGTCGGTGCCCAGCGCGATGACGATTTCCCTGATCGGCTCCTTGCCCAGGCGCTTCTCCAGTTCCGCGATGCGCAGGTCCTCGGGCTCGACGCCGTTCAAGGGTGAAATCTTCCCGCCCAGCACATGGTATTTGCCGTGATAGGTGCCGGACTTCTCGAGCGGCAGAATGTCCACGGCGCGCTCGACCACGCACACGAGCGAGGCATCACGCCGCGGGTCGGAGCACGTGTCACAGAGGGCGTTCTCGGTCAGCGCGCCACACCGCTCGCAGAAGCGGATGCGTTCTCGGGCGCTGAGGATGGACTCGGCCAGGCGCTTCGCGGCGCTGGGTTCGGCCTGCACCAGGTACAGGGCAATGCGCTCCGCCGAACGCGGCCCAATGCCGGGCAGGGTGCTGAGCGCGGATACCAGCGAAGCCAGTGAGTCAGGCAGGGCGGCCATTCTAATGACGCGGGACGTGAAACGTGGTCGGTGAGGCCAAGGCTGGCACGGGCCTAATCCTCGGCGCGGAAATGCGACTGCGCGTTCGCTGGCGGGAGGCTGCCTGACATCCTGCCGCCCTTAGCCAAGCCCTGGCAGGTTGAAGCCCGCTGTTACCTTGCCCATCTCGGCGTTCGAGATTTCCTTGGCCTGGTTGAGGGCCTGGTTGGCCGCGGTCAGGACCATGTCTTCCAGGAGTTGCACGTCGGCCGGATTAAGGGCCTGCGGGTTAATCTTGATCGAGGCGAGGCTACCGTCGCACTTGGCCACGACCTTCACCGCGCCGCCGCCGCTGGTGGCTTCGATCGTGCGCTTGGCGAGATCCTGTTGAATCTGCTCGACCTGCTGCTGCATGCGCGCAGCCTGCTTGATAAGTTTTCCCATGCTCGACATAAATCACGCGCGAACTTCCACAATCTGCCCCTTGAAGATCTCCAGGGCCTTTTGGATGAGTGGATCGTTCTTAAAATCATCCTTGTTGAACGGCACCGGGGCAAGCTTCTCCTTCGGCGCCGATGTTTGAGTGGCAGCGGGCTTTGGAGCAGGCGCTTGGGGCGTCGGCCTGGCTGGCACGGGTAGGGCCGGCTCGGCTACGGCCGGCGGCGCGGGAGCAGCGCTATAGGCCGGCGCCTCGGCCTTCACGAACTTGAACTGCAAGCCAGCATGGCCGAGCTCCGCCAGCTTCGTCTGCAGCAACGTGTGGTTACGAGCGTTGTCCACCAGCCCGATATGGTCCTCGAACTCAGGGTCGAAGCCAATGGTGAACACGCTCTTTTGCAGGCAGACCGGGTTGGCCTCGAGCAGGTAGCTGCGCAGCATCGGCCTGACGCGCCCGACCGCTTCCAGCACCTTCTCCCAGAGCCCGCCCAGATCATCCGTGGGAGCCACGGGAACTGCCCCAGTCGGCTGGTCGTGAACGAGGGCCGGAGCGCCGGCGCCAGCGGAGGTCATCGCACTTGCGGCGCCTCCTCCCCGATCGCCCGCCGCCCTCGGCTCGGCGGAGGAACGGGCCGCCGCTGGACTCGCGCGGGTTGCCGCCGTGGACGGCGCGGATTTCGCGACCGTGGTGCCCCCTGGTTTGCCCTCGCGCAAGTCCTGAAGCTGCTTGAGCAGAGCGTCTATACTGACGGCGTTCCGAGCTTCCACGGCCCTGAGCAGGGCGACCTCCACGAGAATCTTCTTCGACGCGGCATCCCGCAGGCGCATCTCGACCTCCGAGAGCACCTCCAGGACCCGCGTGAGGGCGTCGGCAGCGGCCAGCTTCGACTGCTCGGCGAGCGCTGCGGTTTCGGCCTCGGAGACTTCGAGCAGGTTAAGGTCCCCTCGGGAAACCAGGTAGATCAGCAGGTTGCGGAAATGGTTCAGCAGATCGGTGACCAGGCGGCCAAGGTCCTTGCCCTGGTTGGCCAGCTCGTTGAACAGGCGCAGGGCCGTCTCCGTCTCGCCCGCCAGCACCGCCCGGGACAGCGCCAGGAGCTGTCCCTGCGCCGTGAGGCCGAACATCGAGAGCACGTCGGCCTCCTCGATCTTATTGCCGCAAAAGCTGATGAGCTGGTCGAGAGCGGATTCGGCATCGCGCAGGCCGCCTTCGGCGCCGCGGGCAATGGCATACAGGGCAGGGGGGTCAATGGCGACCTTCTCCAGGCCGGCGATGCGCGTGAGTTCCTTCGCGATGAGCGCCGCGGGAATGCGCCGCAGGTCGAACCGCTGGCAGCGGGACAGAATCGTCGGCAGCACCTTCTCCGGGTCGGTCGTCGCGAACATGAACTTCACGTGCGCGGGTGGCTCCTCCAGCGTCTTGAGAAGGGCGTTGAAAGCCGCCGTCGAGAGCATGTGCACCTCGTCTATGATGTAGATCTTGAAGCGGGCGCTGGCCGGGGCGTACTTGCAGGTTTCGCGCAACTCGCGGACCTGCTCGACGCCGTTATTGCTGGCGCCGTCAATCTCCAGCACGTCTAGCGCGCGGCCTTCGGCAATTTCGACGCAGCGCGGGTCGTCCTCCGCGAAGTCCACCTTCGGACCGTCGGTGCAGTTCAAGCACTTGGCGAAAATGCGGGCGATGGTGGTCTTGCCGGTGCCGCGCGGCCCGCAAAAGAGGTAGGCGTGGGCGATGCGCTTGCGCTCAATGGCGTGGGCGAGCGTCTGGGTGACGTGTTCCTGCCCCACGACATCCTGGAAGCGCTGCGGCCGGTATTTCCGGGCAATAACTTGATAGGCCATTTGCGAGTTGTACTACGATAGGCGATTCGACCCATAGCACGAGCACCTCGAATAGCACCGGCTCGCAGATCGCCAATCGTAAATCGTAAATTCAAATGCCAGGGTGACCACGGCAGATGCAGAGCAAACTACCGTTGCTGCCTTCCGGCCCTGGCGGGGTTCGTAAGTCCACATTCCATGGGCCCTGGCGGCAAAAAATGTGCCGCAGCAGGGCAGGGGGTTCAAGGCCAAAGTGGGGGCCGGCCAGCCGGGGCTGGGCGCGTCTTGTCAGTACCACCACAAGCGCCCCTCACCCCGGCCCTCTCCCCATCCGATGGGGAGAGGGGGAATCGCTCCTGGGCGCTGGTCGTTCTCCCTCTCCCCATCGGATGGGGAGAGGGCCGGGGTGAGGGGCGGGTTGTTGTTGGTGTCCAGATGCACCCGCCCGGCGCTACCGCTCAAACCAGGCCAGCTTGCGCTTCTTGGCCACATAGAGCAGCCCCAGGACGCGCATGTTCACGGCCAGCAGGTAGAGCGCGATCAAGTTCCATAGCATCCGCGCCCCAAACATCTCGAACAACGTAGCCATGGAATGAGTCGTCATCCCCTTCGGAAACATCTCCGTGAGCATCATCTCTCCGCCGCGCTCGACGACCACGACGATCGCCATCAGGACTACGGTCACGGTGTATTCCAAGGGCACTTTCACAATCGCCGGCAGCACAACGAGCGGGTTGCCGGCCAGCGGTGAATCCTTCATGGCCACCGCCAGCAAGGCCATCGGGAAATAAAGGCAGCCGAAAACCAGGGCAGGGATCATCGCCATGCCTACGGTCGATTCCTCAGACCAGATCGCATACACTTCCAAGCCCATCGCCGGACCGAAGGAGAACACCAGCGCGCCCGCCAGCCGCAAGGCGCATCCACCGAGGTCGTCCCAGGCGGGCCAGCTCGGAAGCTCTTCGTCCTCCGAAGCCGTCGAGTGGATGATGTTCTGCATGAAGGCAAAGAGGTAGCCGTAGAAGGATACCATCATGAACCAGCCCCACAGGCCCTTGATAAAGCCGAGCACGGCCATCACGAACATGCACACCACCAGGACAAAGGGTCCCGCGCCTTTGAAAGGATAGGCGAACACACCGGCAAGCCGCGAGAAGAACCGCTCCTGACTGCCCGGCGCGGGCCCCGACACCTGCACCGGGACCAGTTCCGCAGCGCATTGGCGGCAGGTCTTGTGCTGGATGCCTCCAACCGTTCGTGCGGTGACGCAAAACTCGCAGTAATACCTTTGGCAGTGAGCGCAGAAATAGCGCGCCGGCGTCTTGGGGTGGAACTTGCAAGGCTGGTTGGCGCTGACGACGGCTGGGCCGCCGACTGGGGGTGCCTCCACCGCAACTGCAACTGCCGTCTCCGAGGCTGCGATTCGAGGCGGGGGCGGCGTCCCGGCGATCCGCGCCACCGGCGGGCTGCCACTCACGCGGGCGACGGCGGGGGCCGCGGCAATGCGGGGGGCCGCAGCGATAGCAGCCTGCGAAACCCCCATCGGAGTCACAGGGGCGCCGTCTGCATAAAAGGCCATCTGCACGCTTCCCAGGTGGATGGTCTGACCGTCCTGCAGGACGGCTTCTTTTACCGGCGCACGGTTCACAAAGGTGCCGTTGGTCGAACCCAGGTCCCGGATGATGGCGACGCCGCCTTCGAGAAGAACCTGGCAGTGCGAACCCGAAACCGATGGGTCGTTGATCAGGCAGTCATTGGCTTGTCCGCGCCCCAGGGTATTGGAGCCCGGCTTGAGGTGCAGTTCCCAGGCTGTGGGTGAGCCCGGGTTTACAACGAGTCGCGCCATAGTCAGCTAGATTAAATCGGGCACAGGCTACGCGAGCTTTATAGCCGACCTCCGACACAATGTCCATCAGGAAGCAAACGAAATAGTGGAGACCCAGGGGGCGAGTTCGAGAAACGGGCGCTCGCGCCAAAGGCTCAGGCTTGAGCTCGTTCCGGCATTGCACGCCTCGCGACAAGCTGTAGTTCGGACTCCAAACGCGACCTTTGACCCGCGCCAGCGAGAGTCAGATTCCGGTGCCTAGGCGGAGTCCACGTAGAATCTAATTAAATATAACACACCTTGTGCGGTCTACACCCAGTGCCAGCGGCAGCCACTTCACGCTAAGCTTCAAGGGCTTACGCCGCCTTAATTGGCCTTTACTGGTTTCCCCACCCGAACCGGTCCGTAAGCGGCCAGTACACGAAGAAGGACTTCCCGATGACCTGGTTGGCGGGAAAGTCGCCCCAGTAGCGGCTGTCGAGGCTATTCATGGTGTTGTCGCCCATGACGAATAGGTGGTTGGGCGCGACCTGGAAGGATTCGCCCGTTGCCAGGCGCCCCACCATCGCGTGCCCGTAGTAGCCGCCTTCGCGGTAATGCAGGACGTTGGAGCCGCGACCCGCCCCGGTGAACGAATAGACGTTCTCGAAGTGCGGCGTGGCGGCGCTCAGCGGATGTCCGTACACGACCAGGTGCCCGACGGGCACGGTGCCAAATGACGGCGCTCCGGTGACCGTGTAGTCCTGCTTGAGGGAAAGGGTCTCGCCTCCCAGGCCGACGAGGCGCTTAATGTAGAATTGATCGGGCGGGAGATTGTCAATGCCTTTCGTCTCGAAGACCACGATCTCTCCGCGCTTCGGCGGCCTGAAATTATAAGTGAGGCGGTCCACGAACAGGTGGTCTCCCGCATTGACCCGGAGGCGGATCATGTCCTCGCCCTTGGTAAACGACTGGAAGCCGGGCTGAAGGCCTGCCCGGGCCTCGAGGGTGCCCCCGGGCGGAGCTCCATAATCGGGCGGCAACCATATCGTGTAGGTCGTC
Organism: Candidatus Acidiferrum sp.; assembly: GCA_035541055.1. Taxonomy (GTDB): domain Bacteria; phylum Verrucomicrobiota; class Verrucomicrobiia; order Limisphaerales; family UBA8199; genus JAPLUA01. Next base: position 7,056 of record DATKNZ010000244.1, read on the forward strand.
CCGCCGACGACCAGCGTCTGCAGGATATTGAAAATGAGGAAGCGCACGGGAGGGCTGACGCTTTGCAGCAAACCGTCATTGGCGGCCACCTTGTGTACGTAGGACACGCCTTCGAACCATTGGCGCACGCGAGTCAAGCCCATCGGGATTTTAACGTCCGGCCGGTTGATCAGGTTCTCGGAGGTCACCCCGTAAAGGGTTGGCTGCATCGAACCTGTGGGGATCTTAAACGGCTGCAGGAAGAACGTCCTGATCCCCATGGCGACCGTCAGCGCCACCAGCAGCACCTCGACGTTCTCGCGCCAGGCGGCATTTGGATACGGTTTGAGCCATTTATTTGCCGCCGATTCCAGGCTCTCCATCTGTTTATCAAGCGCCTCCGGGTCAGCGCCGGCGGCAACGGCCCTTTGCGCGTTGGCCACCGCCCCACGAACCGCCGCAACGGCCGGCGGAGCCAGGATATCGCGTTGATGATTGAGCATCTTCTGGACATGCTTCCGCATGGCCGTGAGCTGGCGGACCCGCTTGGAGGTGAGCCAGCGCAGCGCAACGGGCACCTTCGGGGGTGCCGCCGCCTTCGGAGGCTCAGCCGGCGCGGGTGGCGTGGCGGATTTCGGTTTGGATTGCTGTTTGTCTGGGTTGGCCATGTCAGGCTTTGAGAACTTCAATAAACGCTTCCTGCGGGATATTCACCGAGCCGAAGGACTTCATGCGCTTCTTGCCTTCCTTCTGTTTCTCCAGGAGCTTGCGCTTGCGCGTGATGTCGCCGCCGTAGCATTTGGCGGTCACGTCCTTGCGTAACGCGCCCACGGTCTCGCGCGCAATGATCTTGCCGCCGATGGCGGCCTGAATGGCTACGGCGTACTGCTGGCGAGGAATGACCTCCTTGAGCTTCGCCGCCAGGGCGCGTCCCCTGCCCTCCGCCTTGGACCGGTGCACGATGCATGAGAACGCGTCCACCGACTCGCCATTCACCAGCGTATCGAGCTTCACCATGTCCGATTCACGATACTCGGCGTGCTCGTAGTCCATCGAGCCATAACCGCGCGTGATGCTCTTAATCCGGTCGTGGAAATCTATGAGGATCTCATTGAGCGGCAAGAGGCCGGTCAGCATGACCCGCCGCGAGTCAATGGTCTCGGTATTATCCACGCTGCCCCGTTTCTCCGAAATCAGGGCCATCATGTCCCCGATGTACTCGTTGGGGCAGATCACGAACGCCTTCACCATCGGCTCGGCAATGCTGGCCACGTAGGTCGGCTCCGGCAGGTACGCCGGATTATCAATCTCCTTAGCCGTGCCATCGGTGAGGGTGACCCGGTAGATGACGCTCGGGTAAGTGGCGATGATGTCCATCCCGTACTCGCGGCGCAGACGCTCCTGCACGATCTCCAGGTGCAGCAGCCCCAGAAAACCGCAACGGAAGCCGAACCCCAGCGCGACCGACGTCTCCGGCTGGTAAACGAACGCCGAATCGTTCAACTGCAGCTTGGCCAGGTTCGCCTTCAGGTGCTCGTAGTCGGCTGTGTTTATGGGATAGATGCCGCTGAACACCATCGGATGAATCTCTTTGAAGCCCGGCAGCGCGGGCGAAGGATTCCGCGCGTCGGTGATCGTATCGCCCATCTTGACTTCCTGCGGGCTCTTGATGTTGGCCGTCATGTAGCCCGTCTCGCCCACCTCGAGCTTCTCCCGCACGTACGGCTTGGGGTTAAAGCTGCCGACTTCCTTAATCTCCACGTTCTTGCCCGAGTGCAGCAGCTTCACGTGCATCCCGGGCATGAGTTCGCCGTTGAAGACGCGCACGTGAGTGACGACGCCTTTGTAGGTGTCGAAATAGGAGTCGAAGCCCAGCGCCTGGACGGACGGCGCCCCGGTGGGCCTGGGCGGCGGAATGCGCTCGACAATGGCCTCCAGGATTTCATCAATGCCAATGCCTTCCTTGGCGCTGGCGCGAATCGCGGATTCCCCGGGGATGGCCAGGATGTCCTCCAATTGCTGCCGAGTCTGGGGGACGTTCGCGTGCGGCAGGTCTATCTTGTTGATGACGGGGATGATGGCGAGGTTCTGCTTCATAGCCAGGTGCACGTTCGCCACCGTCTGCGCCTCGACCCCTTGGGCAGCGTCCACAATGAGCAGCGCGCCCTCGCACGCGCTCAGGCTGCGTGAGACCTCGTAGGAGAAGTCCACGTGGCCCGGCGTATCAATCAGGTTCAGCTCGTAGGTCTCTCCGTTGCGGGCCTTGTAGAGCATCGTCACCGGGTGCGCCTTGATCGTGATGCCGCGCTCCTTCTCCAGGTCCATTGAATCCAGCAGTTGGTCCTCCATCTCGCGCGTGGTGATCGTGCCGGTGCGGTGCAGCAGACGATCGGAAAGCGTCGTCTTCCCATGATCAATATGGGCAATGATGCTGAAGTTTCTGATGTGTGCGGCGTCCATCTGCGCAACTGCGTGGCTGAACATACCGCCATCGGCTCAGAAGAAAAGCGAATTCCCCCCTCGCAGGGCGCAGCTCAACACTCCCACCGCGCTCGGTAGCAGAAGCTCGAAATCCTACATCCTAAATCTGAAACAAATCCCAATGCTCCAAACCCAAATGCACAAAACCCGCCCCAGCCGTAGGTTTCCGACATTGCTCGTTCGAGCCTCTGAATTTGTTTCGGCTCTCGGGCTCCGGATTTCGGATTTAGGTGCTCAGTAACTGGTGGGACACCCGAGACTCCCTTCCCCTCCCCTGCCCCGCTCGTCAACCCGCTTACTTCGGCGCCGCGCCGGCAATGCTGAGCGTCAGTTCAATGGTGTCCGAAACCTTGTCCTCGACTTGCCCCGGCATGATATCAAAGTCGCTGCGCTTGATGCTGAACGTCGAGCGGATCACCAGCAGGTCCCCTTTCATGTTCGGCACCCGCTGGCCCAGTTTATCCTTCAGGAAGGTGAATTTCACCGGCACGGTAATCTCCTTCGAGACCCCCTTGCACGTGAACAGCCCCGTGACGTCGGCGGTCGTCACGTCCCCGTTCGTCTTCACATCCTTCAGCTCCCTGGCGTCGAAGGAGATCTCGGGGTACTTGGCCACGTCCATCCATTTCTCTCCGCGCAGGTGCTGCAATTGCATCGGGTTGGGCACGTAGAGCGACGAGCTGGCGACCACGATCTTGCCCTTCGTGGCCCCAGGGTCAGCGGGGTCGAAGGTGACCTTGCCGCTGATGCCGGTCGCGTTTCCAGTGACGGCTTCCAGCGGCGCGTCCAGCTTGAACACCGCATTATTGACGCCCTTCGGGTCCTTGAAATCGAAGCTTTCCGGCGCAGCCAGCGCCGCCCCACTCAGGGCCGGGAGAACGCCGGTAAGAGAGCAAACGAGGATGATCTGTCGGTAATGCCTGGTCATATAGGTGTCATTAGTTATCGGTTTGTGGCTTGCGCAGCAGGAAGGAGCCGGCAATGAGCACCAAAGCTCCGAGAGCGGCGGCCCCCAGAAAGTCCACACCGGGACGAAAGCCCCTTCGGTAGTCTTGAACAGTAATCCCCGTGACGTCATCCGTCCGCTGCACGGGCACGCTAGTTTTGGTCCATCCGAGACTGGCGCCCAACACGAGCCAGGTCCCCACCGCAACCAGCACCAGCACCGCGGCTAAAACTCGCAGGAGTCGCCGGCCCATCCGTTCGTCGCCCTCGATCGCGTCCATCAACTACGAAGCAGCATCGTTCGCCTCCCGCGTGGGCAGGTTGACGCTCTACTTGGCCGACAGCGCGGTCTCGATGGCATCAGTCACCTCGGGAGCATCAGGTACCGTGCGCGGCTCGAACCGCTTCAGAATCTTGCCATCCCGGCTGATGAGGAACTTGCCAAAGTTCCATTTGATATCCCCAGGGAACGGCGATCCCGGCCCGGCGAGAGCCACGTAAAGCGCGTGGCGGCCAGGCCCGTTGACCTCGATCTTGTCGAACAACGGGAAGGTCACGCTGTACTTGGTGGAACAGAACTGCTTGATCTGCTCATTCGACCCCGGCTCCTGCCCGTTGAACTGGTTGCACGGGAAGGCCAGAATCACGAAGCCCTTGTCCTTGTACTTCTCATACACGGCCTCCAGCGCCTTGTATTGCGGCGTGAGGCCGCACTTGGATGCCACATTGACAATCAGCAGCACCTTGCCTTGATAGGCCTTCAGCGAGGTCTCCTTGCCGTCAATGTCTTTGACCGGGATGTCCTGCAGCGGGCTGGCCGATGAGGCGATGACATGCATAAGGAAAAGCGCAACGACACATGAAACTGGCTTCATGCCAGACCAATACCATCAGGCCCGGCTTTGTCAAACGGGCCTAATCTCCCCCCGCCCCCGGCACGCGGCCGGCCATGTCAACTGGTCCGCATGACCCGGTAAAACTGCTGCCGCACGCCGGACACACTGCCTGTCCAGGAGGTGCTGGCGCCCGCGGAGGGAATCGTGCCGGCGACGGTCTGCCATGAGCCGTTCACCGTGCTCCTGTACTGCACCTGGTAGCTGGCCCCGGAGACGCTCGACCAGGTGAGGGTCACATTTGCCGGCGGGCTGAAGCGGGCACTCTGGATGCGCAGCGGCATGTTCGGGTAGATAGTGATCGTGCCGCTGTTCGGAGAGCCGACGTTGTAGTCAGCGCTGCTGCTCAACGTCAGCACGATGGTTTCCGGGTTGACATTGTTAGTATTGCCAGTGGCCTCGATCTGTATCGTGAAGGAGTTGCTGCCCGCCGGGATCGTGATGGACGTCGGCATACTCGATACTGGCGGTGGCTCGCGATAATCGTCCCATTTCACAGCCGTGCCGCCCAGAGAATAATTCACCGCCAGTGGCGTTGAGGCGCTGCCGGTCTGCGTGAAGGTAAATGCCCCGTAAGTGGACGTGCCGATGATCGCCACTGGACTGGAGGCGGTCACCGTCACGGTCGGGGGCTGCGTTGGCCCGGCCGCGTGCATCGCTGCGCTCAGGTTCAGCCGGCCATTGCTTACGCACTTGCCCGCCAGCGCCGGAATCTGGGTCACATTCCACATGATGCGGTGGATGATGTCGCTGTAGGTTTCGTAGGGGTACTCGGCCCAGAGCAGGGCACAGGCGCCGGCGACCAGCGGAGCGGCCATCGAGGTGCCAGCCAGAGTTTGGTAGCTGCTGTCTGAGCTGTTCCAACAGGAATAGATTCCGTCCCCCGGCGCGCCCAGCGAGACCGTGCTCGGCCCGTAGGAGGAGTAGCTGGCCAGTTGGTCGGCGCGGGTGGTGGCGGCCACGGAGATCAGGTTGGCGAGCTGATAGCTGGCGGGATAATAAGGGTAGTAATCCGTGTTCTGGCCCAGGTTGCCGCAGGCGGCGGTGAAGATTACCCCGGCGTTGCCCGCCGCCTCGATCGCATCATAGAGCGCCTGAGAGTTCCAGGAAGGATCGCCCCAACTGAAGTTGATGACCGACGCATAATGGGAGACGGCGTAATCAATGCACGTGATCGCATCCGAGACCGTGCCGTTTCCCTGTGAGTCTATGAACTTGAGCGCCATAAGCTGGACGCTCCAGCAAACCCCCACGACCCCAACACCGTTATTCCCCACTGCCCCGATAATCCCGGCCACATGCGTGCCATGGCCGTAGTCGTCCGACGGGTTGCCGCTGCCGGTGATGGCATTAATGCCATAAAGGTCGCCGCTGTACCCGTCATTATTCTCCTGTGGGTTATGCCACATGTTGGGCGCCAGGTCCTGGTGCGTGTAGCGAATACCGCTGTCCACGACGGCCACGATCACCCCCCCGGCGCTCGTGATGGTGTTCCACGCATCGGTGGCGTCAATATCCGCCCCAACGACGCCTCCAGATTGGCCCGTGTTCATGAGCTGCCAGCAGGTGCCGTTCTGGAAGTACGGGTCGTTGGGCTCAAGCTGCGCATGAACGATGTGGTCCTTCTCGGCGTAACGCACCAACTCGCTCTTCAGGTAAGCCGCGACCATAGCATCGGCATCAGCCCCGCGGGGCAGTTCGAGGATTTCCCAACCGCCAATGGCCGGGAACGCCCTCAGCCGGCGCACGCCGTTGGCGCAGTGCAGTGCGGACAGGTCCTTCCCGGGCAGGGGGCGAACCATGATCCGCTCGGGCCGGCCCGCAATAGAGGTCAGCGGCGGCGGAACATTCGTTTGACCTTTAAGTCGCGACTCTGCCGTCAAGCCGAGCAGGCAGCAGGTCAGCGCAACCAGGAAAGGACGCCCCGGCGCTGTGCGGAGTAGTAGCGCTTTCATTCTCGGGCTCCACTCCCCTCTCCCCGTTGGCGGGGGCCGCAGCGCGTCACGCTGACTCTCTGTTTGTCATCCATAGTGCAACATATCCTCTGCTGCCCGCCATTGACCCGGGAATCCGCCCCCCTCCGCTCTCACCGGCCCGTAACCCTCAGACCAAAGTCCCGTTTCGCGCCTGACACTCCCTCGCAGGACGATCCCAGGAAAGTAGGTCTCTCCCCGGCGCGGTATCAGGGAAGGACCCTAACGGCGCTGAATTTGCCACTAAGCCTTTCAGCCGCAGTCGCTTCCAAAGATGATCGGAATTCGTATGTTCCCGCTATGCCTTAAGTGTCCGTCCGCCATAGCCGTAGGGGACCGACTGCCTCTGTTCCAGAGCTTCGCCAGACGCTCTCCCTACCCCCTCCCTTACCCCACCCTATGCACACCGTGGATAACATTGTTATCTACGGTGTGCATAGGGTGGGGTAAGGGAGGGGGTAGGGAGGGGATACGGGTACAAACCGGTAATGTGCGAGGAGTGCGCTAAAACGCACAACTTGCTGATACTATGGCACTTACGTGCGTTATGATGCTGCCGTCGGGCAGCGGGGCCGGTGTTATGTGTAGAGTTTGGCGCGCAGGGACGCGATTCGCGACAGCTCCGTGCGACGTTTTCTGCAGCGGTCAAGCAGCGCCGGATTGAGGGCCCGTTTGTGCCTGATCTTCTGCTTGTAAGCCTCCATTTGCGCGTCCACCCATACCCGCAGGCTCTGGCCCGCGGGAGCAGGGCCAAGGTCTCTCACGATGGGTTTCTGGTTCGGGTCGATCCACAGGATCTGCTGCCACTCGTTCGTGGCCAGATCAACGTAAGAGATGTAGCCGCCCGGCAGCAGCCGGCGCGGAGCCTGGATCGCGCCCGTGAAGCTGTATCGAACGCCGGGGGTCGGCGTCGGATCGTAAAAGTGCGGCGTGATGAAGTCGGAGACGGCCACTCCTTGAATCGAGTAGGCGTAGTTGTCGGCCTCGCAGGGATCGCACGCTTCCACCAGGTAGCTGAATTCGCCGGCATTGTCGGTGATGGTGCCGTTGGGGTCTATGGCGATGGCGTGCGCCGACTGCAGCCGGTTCCCGTAGGGGTCAACGAGCATCTCCAGCGTCTCATGGCTCGCGTCTATGGTCCACTCGTCGCTTCCCGGGTTAGCGATGACCAGCGAGTAGGGCTGGTTGTGCTTATCCATGTGCACGCCGCCTTCACCCGGCGGCAGTTTGGGCACCAGCTTGACGGGCCAGACGCCGGGCGGGATTTTGCCCGCATCGGGCAGATAGCTCACCGTCGCCTGGATGTTCCAGAACTGCGGGAGGTCCTTGATGACCTGGAGGTTCAACGCAGCGGCTGCCGACTGGACCAGCTCCTGGTCCAGCTTGCTGGTCGTATCAATGATTCCAACCTGTATAACAGACATGCGGATTTCCTTTCGCTAGCTATGGTTTCTCCCAAGCGCAGGCAGCTTGCAGGCTGGCGGCTTTCAGCATGGCCTCCCTACCCGCACACGGTACGTGGTCGCCCGTTCGCCGGCGGCAGGTTAGCAATGCTTCTTGGGTACTTAAGCTACCATACGAGCGCCGGGAGTGAAGTCAAGGGGTGCACCGGGCGCACCCGGTGCCGGGGCCTGATCCGGCGGGAGCCTCCCCTGGTGGCCCATTCGCTACACGGTCCCGCTTACCGACCCCAGCCGCTTTTTCAGGTTGAGAGAGCCAGCCGGGTCTCCGTGAGCCCGCAGGCTTCCGATTACTTCTGGTAGGCGAGGACCATGCCCTCGTTGTTCATCGTAAAGGTGTTGCCCTCGACTGTGCCCGTGGTCCGGCCCGCGTTCTTCCATTGCATATCGAGCTTCTGCCCTTCGACCGTATAGGTCGCCGTGGTTTCCACTGTCGCCTGCCTGCCGGAAGGCGGAATAAAGATCATCCGGCTGCTGCACGTTCCCTCCGGGGTGATCGTGAAAGTGCCCGAAAGAATCCGCAACGT
>DATKNZ010000245.1:0-2580 GCA_035541055.1 Candidatus Acidiferrum sp.
GAATGGCAGAGCTTCGACATTACCTTCCGGGCGCCGCGGTTCGATGCCGCCGGCAAGAAGCTGGCCAACGCTTGCGTGGTGAAGGCCATGCATAACGGGAAGGTGATCCACGAGAATGTCGAGTTGAAAGGCCCCACGCGCAGCGCGATGTCCGAGGACGAGAAGCCAGTCGGGCCGATTATGCTTCAGGGAGACCATGGCCCGGTCGCTTACCGGAACCTACGGGTGAAGGCGCTCGACTTGAAGTAGGGCGCGCATACCAGGCGCACGAACTCCAGCAGCCATCCAGCAGCCATGCCGAACCATTGCACCCAGCTTTCTCGCCGCCTGATGCTGAAGCGCTCGGCGCTGACCGCCGCCAGCCTTGCCGCTTGGGAGACCTTGAGCCCGCTATTTGCCGCGCCGGACAAGCGACGTTTCCGCCTGGGCGCCTGCGATTGGTCCCTCGGCAGGATGGCGGACCCCGCGGCCTTCGAACTCGCCCGGCAGATCGGCCTGGATGGCGTGCAGGTAAGCCTGGGCACCGCGGCGGATGAAACGCACCTGTGCCAACCAGCCGTGCAGCAGCAATACCAGCGCGCGGCCAGGCAGGCCGGGCTGCAGGTCGCCTCCCTGGGCATCGCCGAGCTGAACAGCATCCCCTACAAGAGCGACCCGCGCACCGTCGGTTGGGTTAGCGAGAGCATTGATGTGTGCGGGGCGCTGGACGTGAACGTTGTGCTATTGGCCTTTTTCGCCAACGACGATCTGCGGGGAGACAAGGCGGGGGTGGATGAAGTCGTGCGGCGTCTGAAGGCGATTGCCCCCAAGGCGGAGAAAGCAGGCGTGGCGCTTGGCATCGAGAGCTGGCTCAGCGCCGACGAGCACCTGGCGATTATCGAACGCGTTGGCTCCAAGGCGGTGAAGGTTTACTACGACGTGTGCAACTCGAACGACCGGGGCTACGATATCTACCGGGAAATTCGGCAGCTCGGTAAACATATCTGTGAGTTCCACGCCAAGGAGAACGGCGCGCTGCTGGGCCAGGGCAAGGTGGATTTCCACAAGGTGCGCGCCGCCATGGATGACATAGGCTACAGCGGGTGGGTGCAGATCGAGGGCGCAGTCCCGCCCGGCGGCAAGCTGCTCGAGAGCTACCAGGCGAACTGCAAGTTCATGCGCGGCATCCTGGGCTGAACCAGGCGGGGGCCTCACCTCACCGCCAGGCATGGACCGGGCGCCGGTTGGGCCGGCTCCGGCTCCGGCGCTTCAACCTCGAAGCCTGCCAGGTCAGGGCACGCCTCCTCGATGGCCTGGCGCACGGCTAATTCCAGCGTCACGGACGAGGACGGACATGTTTTGCATGCGCCGCTCAGGCGAAGCCGGGCGACGTCGTCCTGGAGACCCAGCAGTTCCACATCGCCGCCGTGACTCTTGAGATAAGGGCGGATCTTAGCGAGCGCGCCCATTAGCCGCTGCTCGAGGCTCACGGGGTGCAGGCCATGAATCAGCAAGAGGCCGCGCACCAGCTTGTCCCGCAGCAGGGCATCGCGCACTTTCTCGCCGGGCGCGCCCTCGTTGTTCACGAGCTGGAGAATGCGCGCCAGCCCATCGCCATACAGTTGGAGCAACGAATGCAGACATTCCTGCCCCAGCTCCCGTGCTTGCGGGTCGGGCAGCGCGCCCAGACGCTCGATCAACTCCTCCAGCCTTCTCCCCTCGCGGCTGATGCTGCCCAGGCTCATTTTTTGGCTAGGCCCAGCAGCGCGGTCGGCGTGTGCATTTCTTTGAGCACTTTCCCGCCGCCCAGGTACATGTGCACCCCGCACGGCAGGCACGGGTCGAAGCTGCGCACCGCGCGCATGATGTCGATGCCCTTGAACTTGTCGGGCCCGTTCTCCTCGAAGATGGGCGTATTCTGCACCGCGTCCTCGTAGGGCCCCAACGTGCCGTACATGTCGCGCGGGCTGGCGTTCCAGGGCGTGGGCGGATACGGATGATAATTGGCGATCTTCCCGTTGCGGATGACCAGGTGATGCGACAGCACGCCGCGCACCGCTTCGTGGAATCCGCAGCCAATGGCTTCATCGGGCACCTTGAAGCTGGTGAACGTCTGCGTGCGGCCGGCACGCACGTCATCCATTGCCCTTTCCACGCAGTACATCCCGACGGCGGCGGCGTAGGCCTGGAAGTAGGTGCGGGCGCGGTTACGCTCGATGGCGTTGCTCCATTGGGGAATACGCCAGGTCAGCTCCATCTCGGGCTTGGTCAGCGTCTTCGGCAAGCGGATGCGCACGGTGCCGTCGCCGGGGGCTTTGACGTAGCCGATGTCCACCAACCCGGACAGGGCCGTGGACCACAGCCGCGCAATGGGGCCCCCGCCGGTATCCAGCGCCAGGTGCTCGCCTGTGTTCTTATCAAACCACCGCGGCGACATGACCCAGGTGTATTTGTCGCTGAAGTCGCGCTTCTGCGGCCTGGGAATGGTCGTTTGGTTCCAGGGATGCCGCTTGTCCACCGGGTTGCCCAGCGGGTCCTTCCTCACGAACATCTCGCCCGTGCCGTTCTCGGCCCAATCCTCGTAAAACGAGGAGCCCAGCA
>DATKNZ010000246.1:0-14127 GCA_035541055.1 Candidatus Acidiferrum sp.
TTCGGGTAGCTCACGCCGTTGAGAGTGTCCATCCAACCGCTCTTGGGCAGCCATTGGATGATGTCGGCCATCGTAGGGGCATTTCGGTAGGACCCTCCCGGCTTCTTGCGATAGAACCATTGGCCGAGGCCATCCGCGTCAGGGGGGGAACGGTCCTGGCCCTCCAATTGGGTAGTTTTGGCCATTCTGCTTGCACCGTAAAGGCTCGGACTCAAGATGGTGGCAATGCGCGTTCGTGTACTATTTGGATGCCTGGCGATCATGGCCTCCTTGGTTGGCACATCAGGCGCGGAGAAATTCTGGAAGGCCGGCGTCGCGCGGTCGAACATCACGCCGACCAATGCGCTATGGATGGGCGGTTACGCGGGCCGCAATCATCCGGCCGACGGCAAGGCTACCGACTTGTGGCTGAAGGCGTTGGCGCTGGAGGATGCGGCAGGTCGTCGCGCGGTGATTATCACTGCGGATTTGCTCGCCATCCGCGGGCCGCTTTACAGCAATTGCCTGCCGCGGCTCAAGGCGAGGTTTGGGCTGGAGGGGCAGCAGGTTCTGTTGACCGCGTCGCACACCCATTGCGGGCCGCTGGTGCCAAACTGGGGGCGGAGCCTGTCGGCGCTGGACGCCAGCGACCGTTCGGCGACCGAGCATTACGCGGAAGGCCTGGAGGACCAGGTAGTTGAGACTGCCGGCCGGGCGTTGGCCGAGCTAAAGCCCGTCCGTCTCGCGGCGGGCCAGGGCAGCACGGGGTTTGGCGCGAACCGGCGCAACGACGCCGAGGCGGATCGGCCGCGGCTTGTTCGAGAGGGCGCGCTGGTGGGCCCCGTAGAACACTCAGTGCCGGTGCTGGCGGTTTATGGGCTGGACGGGAAACTGACGGCTGTGCTGTTCGGGTATGCCTGCCACAACACGACTCTGACCCGCGACTTTTACCAATACTGCAGTGATTATGCGGGGTTCGCCCAGGCCGAACTCGAGAAGAGCCATCCAGGGGCCATGGCGTTGTTCTTCGTCGGCTGCGCCGGTGACCAGGACCCGGTAGTACGCGGGGGGTTGGGCTTGGCCGAGCGCTATGGCAATATGCTGGCCGCGGCGGTGGAGGAAACCCTGTTGGCGCCGCCGGTCCCGTTGGCGCCAACCTTGAAGACCGCGATGGAAACCATTCCTTTGAACCTGGGGGCCGTGCCTGGCGAGGCCGATTTACTGCCGCTCACAACCAACCAAACCGCGTACATCCGCCGCTGGGCGACGGGCCTGTTGGCAGACATCAAGGCCGGCAGGGCCATTGAGCGCTCGTATCCCTACCCTGTGCAGGTCTGGCAGTTGGGCCAGCAGCGCTTGATCACGCTTGGCGGCGAGCCGGTGGTGGACTATGCGCTCAAGTTCAAGCGCGAATTCGGTCCGCAGACGTGGGTCGCAGGCTATGCGAACGAAGTCATGTGTTATATCCCCTCCCTGCGCGTGCTTAACGAAGACAAGCCGCCGGTCGCCTCGAAGTCATGGGGCTACGAAGGGAGCCAGGCGATGCTGGTTCTGGGCCTGCCCGCCCGGCGTTGGGCGGATGACGTCGAGGATGCGATCACCGCCAGCGTGGAACGGCTCGCAAAAAAAGCCGCTGCACCATAGGAGGCTGCCTTGCCAACAGCCATTAGCCCCCCTCCCGTCCCGGCCGTATCCTGCACGCCGGAACTCACTCTCAAGCGCTCGCTCAAGCTCTGGGACCTGGTCATCTATGGTATCATCCTGATTTCGCCCACGGCAGCCTTGCCCCTGTTCGGTGTCGTGAGCAAGGAGGCACGGGGCCATGTGGTGACAACCTTGCTATTGGCCATGGTGGCGATGCTCTTCACGGCGATTAGCTATGGCCGAATGGCTAGCGCGTATCCGAGCGCCGGCTCCGCCTTCACGTATGTCGGACGCGAGCTGGACCGGCGAGCGGGCTACCTGGTGGGATGGAGCATGGTCATGGACTACCTGCTTTGTCCGATCCTGTGCGTCACCATCTGCAGTAAGGCGTGCCTGAAGTTCCTTCCCCTGGTGCCATACTGGGCGTGGGCGGCCTTCTTCGTCCTGCTCTTCACCGGGCTTAACTTGCGGGGCATCAAGGCGTCCTCGCGCACCAATACGTGGTTGGCTGGAGCGATGAGCGCCGTGGTGGTCATTCTGTTTGCGGCTATTGGGCGTTATCTTTTTGTCCATCCCGCAGGCGGTGGAGCGGCGTTCTTCCTGAGGCCCTTCTATGACCCGGCAACCTTTTCCTTTGGAAGCGTTTTGGGGGGCACCGCTATTGCGGTGCTGACCTACGTCGGCTTCGATGGCATCTCGACGTTGTCCGAGGAGGTGGAGAACCCCCGGCGCAACGTATTGTTGGCGACGGTGCTGACATGTCTCTTCACCGGTATCTTTTCGGGGCTGCAAATATACCTGGGGCAGTTGGTCTGGCCCTACGGCTCGGGCAGCTTTCCGGACGAGGTGACGGCTTATGTTGACGTGGCGTCAAGAGCCGGGGGCGCCTGGTTGGGCTGGCTCGTGAACTGTGTCACGTTCCTGGTCGCCAGCATCGGCTCGGGCATGGGGGCGCAACTGGCCTCCGCGCGCCTGCTCTATAGCATGGGGCGCGATGAGGTTATTCCCAGGAAGTTCTTCGGCGCTCTTAGCCCTCGCACGCAGACCCCTTCCAACAACGTGCTGCTGACGGGCGCGCTGACGATGGTTGGCGCGCTGACGCTCAACTTCGATCTGACCTGCGAGATGATGAACTTTGGGGCCCTCATCGCTTTCATGGGGGTGAACCTGGCGGCGCTGGTGCATTACTCGGTGCGTGGGCGCGATCGCCGGCTGGTTTCGTGGCTGCCCCCGGTGCTGGGCTGCGCCATCTGTTTTCTCGTGTGGCTGGGTTTGGGCAAGCCGGCGAAGATAGTGGGCGGCCTGTGGCTGCTGGCCGGTTTGATCTACGGGGCCTGCCGGAAAGGGGGATTCCGCATGATGAGGGACATTCCGATGTAAACTGCGCCGCGAATGCCGGATGATCCGCTCGGTATCGAGTGCCCGGTATGTTGCCACTAACACTCAAGCAGCTACGCTGTCATGCCTGGCCGGCTCTCCTGGTCCTGGCTCCGCTCACCCATTTGTTGGGCGGGGAGCCTGTTCCGGGCAGAGGGTACCTGATTGACGTTTGGCAGGGAGAAAAGGGGTTGTCGCAAAATACGGTGACTGGGATCGCCCAGACTCCGGATGGTTACCTATGGCTCAGTACCTTGGACGGGGTGGCACGGTTTGATGGGGTGCGCTTCAAGATGTTTAAGGCGGCTGACACCCCGGCTCTGGGCAGTGGACGCATCCGATTCCTCTTTGGTGGCCGGCATGGCGACCTATGGCTCTCGACGCAGGAAGGCGGGGTGGTCCATGTTCTGGATGGCCGGTTTGAGCCACTGGCACTGCCCAAGTCGCCCAGCGTGCGCGCCGCAGTCGTGCAGGTTGCCGAGGACGACCAAGGGGCGCTCTGGCTCTCGACGGAAGACGGAAAGGTGGGCCGGTTGGCCGGCGGCCAGTATTCGGTGGTCTCGACCCACTGGAGCACTGCCGAGGGATCCATCTTCAGCGTCAGAGCAGACGCCCAGGGACAGCTCTGGGCACTGAGCACTTCGGGGCTGTACCGATTATCGGCGGCAGCCTTGGCACCTGCGCTGGAGGGCAAGCCCGGCCAATACGCGGTGCACTGTCCTGGCCGCTCGGGAGGCTGGTGGCTGGGCACCGAAGGTGAAGTGCGACTATGGCGCGACGGCCAATGGCTGGCGCACGTGGCCAGTCCCGGGGTGCCGGTTGACCGGATCAACTGCGGCCTCGAGGACCATGCGGGGTATCTTTGGCTGGGCACAGCCGCCGAGGGTCTGTTCCGGTGCGACACTAACGGTGCCGTGCTGCGGTTTACCCGGCGGGATGGCATGAGCGGCAATTCCGTTCGCACGTTGTTCGAGGATAGCGAAGGCAACCTTTGGGTCGGCACACAGGACGACGGATTGGACCGGCTGCGTTTGCCACTGTTCACGGTGTACGGGCCCGCCCAGGGCCTCTCGTCGGAGCGGGTTACGACGGTGAGCGAAGGATTGGGAGGCGAACTGTGGGTGGGAACCGACGGCTACGGCCTGAACCGGCTTCAGGGGGAAATGGCTCAACCGGTCGGCGCTGAATCTCCTGGTGCATCTTACCGCATCGCGGCGGTGCTGGCGGATCGCCGGGGACGGATTTGGGTAGGGCTTCGCTCAGGGGGCGTCTTCCGCTGGCAGGATGGGAACCTCACCGAGTTCGGGGGATTCCCGACTGCGCTGGTGCCGATGCGCAGCCTCTTCGAGGATTCTCATGGTTCGGTGTGGATTGGCCAGCGCAACACGCGCGGGTTGGTGCGCGTGCAGGGCGAGGCTGTGAGCACCATTGAGCTGCCTCAATCCATGCCGCCGGCCGACGTGCGCGTGATGGCTGAAGATGCCGCGGGCGCCTTGTGGTTCGGCACCGACGGCACGGGTCTGTTGTGCTGGAGGGATGGCCGGTTCACGCGCTTCACGCGCGAGAATGGGCTGAGCAGCGATTTCGTCTGGGCGCTCCAGCCCGAGCCCAACGGGGCGCTGTGGGTCGGGACCTACGGCGGCGGGCTGACCCGGCTCAAGAACGGGCAGGCGGTGAGCTGCACGACCAGGCAAGGATTGGTGGATGACGTGATTTGCCACATCGCCGACGACGGGCGCGGCCATTACTGGTTCAGCTCGAACCAAGGCATCTTCCGGGTGAGCAAGGAGGCGCTGAACCAATTCGCCGACGGCAAACGGCAGCGGGTCCAGTGTGTGGCGTACGGGAGGTCAGACGGTCTGCCGGCGCTGGAGTGCGAGGGCGGCTGCCAGCCAGTGGGCTGCCGTAGCCGGGATGGACGGCTGTGGTTCGCGACGATCCGCGGCCTGGTGGTGGTGAATCCGGCCGAGGTGAGCACCAATACACTGGCGCCGCCCGTCCACATCGAGAGCCTCATTGTTGACGGCGAAGTCTCTACGAGCGAACAGTGGCGGACGGGCAGTCACGCCGAGAGCCTTACGGGTGGCGGGCAGACGGAGCTGAATGAATTGCGAATCCCGCCAGGGAAGCGAAGGTTTGAGTTTCACTACACCGGCTTGAGCTTCAGCACGCCGGAGCGGATGCGCTTTCGCCATATGCTGGAGGGAGTGGATGCCGGATGGGTGGACACGGGCAGCCAGCGGGACGCCAGCTACAACCGTCTGCCGCACGGCGCTTACGTCTTCCGTGTCCAGGCCTGCAATCGCGAAGGCGTCTGGAACCAAACGGGCGACGCGCTCCACTTCGCGGTGCTACCGTATTTCTGGCAGACGGGATGGTTCACGGGAGTCTTCCTGCTCGTATTCGGAAGCGCCGTGGGTGCGATAGTGAGCTACGCGTTGCGGCAGCGCCATCAACGCCGCGTGGCGCTCCTGCAGCGGCTCAATGCCCTGGAGCGCGAACGCACGCGCATCGCGCGCGACATTCACGATGACCTGGGAGGCAGCCTCACGGAGATCGGCTACCTGGGCGCGCTGGCGGTGCGCGACTCGCGCTCCCTGGAGGAGGCGCGCCAGCAACTGGGCCACATCATGCAGCGCACGCGCGAGTTGGCGCGCCGGCTCGATGAGACCGTCTGGGCGGTGAACCCCAAGAACGATTCCTCCGGCCACCTGGCAACTTACCTCTGCCATGCGGCCAGGGAGTTCCTCGAACCCACCGGCATCCGCTGCCGCCTGGACGTCGCTCCCAGTCTGCCGGAGGCCACCCTCACGACTGAAGTCCGCCACAATGTTTATCTGGTGGTGAAGGAAGCCCTGAACAATGGGGTCAAACATTCGGGAGCTTCGGAGGTTTGCCTGCGGCTGGCAGCAGAGGACGGTGCGCTCACCATCGAGATCGCCGATAACGGGCACGGGTTCAAGGTGGATGCAGCCGACGAGTCCGGCAACGGCTTGCGCAACATGGCCGCGCGGATGGCCGAGGTCGGCGGCCAGTTCTGCGTGCGTAGCGCGCCAGCGCACGGGACAACGGTCTGCCTGAGGCTGCCCCTGCCGGTCGAAGCCCGCCGGCCCTATCCGTTTGGGGGATGGCGGGCTCACCGCCGGCTGCTAGGCTGAGACTCGTATGGCCATATCCGTTGCCATCGTCGAAGATAACCCGCAAGTGCGACGCAGCCTTTCACGCTATATCGGCGGCGCGCCGGGCTTTAGCTGCACCTGCACCTGCGCCTCGGCCGAAGAGGCGCTGAACGTGATCCCTAAATCGCCGCCCGATGTGGTGCTGATGGACATCCAACTGCCCAACAAGAGCGGCGTGGCCTGCACGGCGTTGCTCAAGAAGGCACTGCCCGCGGTGCCGGTCATGATGCTCACGGTTTACGAGGACACGGATACTATTTTTAACGCCCTCAAGGCCGGCGCCAGCGGCTACCTGCTCAAGCGCAGCGACCCCGCCGAAGTGCTGCACGCGGTCACGGAGCTGCACAACGGCGGCGCGCCGATGACGGGGGAAATTGCCCGCAAGGTCATTGATTCGTTCCACCGGTCCAGGCCCGCCGAGCACCCACAGGATGCGCTGACGGCCCGAGAGGAGGAAATACTCGACTACCTGGCCAAGGGTTTCGTGCCGAAGGAAATTGCCGACAAGCTGGCCATCAGTTGCGCCACCGTCCGCTATCACCTCCGCCATATTTACGACAAGCTTCACGTCCGTTCCCGTGTTGAAGCGGTGATCAAGCACTTGGGTTGAAGCATCGGCGGGGGCCGACCACGGCGGAGTAAGCCTCCGCGACCTGCGTCCACCGGAACCTCTTCCTATCGCAAGGTCTCGTGGCCCCTGTATCCGGCCATAACTGCTCTGGTTTATAATCCGTTGATCATTAGAAGCTTAGCTCCGTGTACCGGTGCAGGCTTGTCTGCCAGGCCTGCCTTGGCCCAAGCCCCAGGCGCCCACGGAGTCGGCGAGCAGACGGTGTGTGCCCGGTGTATCTCCCATGTGGGTCGAGCCACATGGGAGATACACCGGGCACACACCGTCTACTCGCCGGCTCCGCGAGCCGCCTTGAGAGTGGCCTGAGGTACCTTCAACGCTGGCCGTTGCTGATCAGGTCCGACGCAACCTGCTGCGCCATAAGGTCTTTCGCCGCCAATGCCGTGGCTACGAGCCCCTCAAACACCCGGCGTGCCTTCTCGCACGCTCCGGCGTTTGCGATGGGCGCGGGCTGCCAAGGCCGAAATCCGAAGCCCGAAGTCCGAATCGCCAGGTCCACCTATCCAATTGGGGGATTCCGGAGCCGATAGGCACCCTAGACTGCCTGCACAATGTTCCGCCCTACGTTCTGCGACCGAAGACCAATCACAAGCCCGGCCTGGCTGCTGCGCCGTTTCCGGGCCGTCCAATCCTTCTTGCGAAGGGGCGGGGCGATGTGGGTCTGCGCGCTGGGGTTGGTTGCGCTGCCGGGCAGTGCTGCCGAGGTCGCCTACGCGCCGGGCCACTGCTATTTCGGGCGCAGCAACTACATCGAGTACATCGCTGGCGACATGCCAGTGATCTTCTCAGTCCCGCACGGAGGAGAACTCACGCCTCCGGAGATCCCGGACCGCCAGCCGGCAGCGCGGTTTCCCGACTACGCCACCATCAGCGATGCCTACACCGAGGAATTGGCGCTGGCCCTGCATCAGACGTTCCGCGACTACTTTGGGCACTCGCCGCACGTGATTATTTGCCGGCTGAAGCGCACCAAGGTTGATTGCAACCGGGAGATCGAGGAAGCGGCCGGCACCAACGCGCTGGCGCGCCAGGCCTGGCATGAATTCCACGACTATATCAATTCCGCTGCCCGCGCCGTCGTGGCCGGTACGGGTCGGGGCCTTTACATTGACCTGCACGGCCAGAGTCATCCATTGAAGCGTGTGGAACTGGGTTACCTGTTGAGCGCCCGGCTGCTGACTAATAGCGATGCGGTGCTGAACCAGCCTGGTTATGCATCGGGCAGCAGCCTTCGGGTGCTGGCCGCGGAAGTGCGCGTCCCGTTCTCGGAGCTGCTGCGGGGCAGCAACAGCCTTGGCGGCCTGCTCCTGGCCCAGGGATACCCCTCCCTGCCCGATCCGGCCATGCCCAGTCCCTGGGGCGCTGCCAATGCTACAGTCGCCCCTGACGAGGCAGCCCTGTATTTTTCCGGCGGCTATAACACCCGGCGGCACAGCGCGGCCGGCCAGGGCGGGCCGATTGACGGGGTGCAGTTGGAAGCCAACCTCGAGGGCGTGCGCGACACGGCGGTCAACCGGACCAATTTCTCGCTGGCGCTGGCGGCAACGCTGGACCGCTTCTTCGCAGCTCACTATCGCATGAACCTGAAGTAATGCCGGCCCCTATCCATTTAGGGGATGTGGGCCGTTCCAGGTTGCCGCTAGAATCCGCGCAAATGAACCGGCATAGCAACCTCGGGACGTTGCTCGCCAAGGTTCGCAAATTCAGCTAACGAACGCATATATATATGAAACCAACCCGATTATGGCCTTCCGGTCTGCGCGTCGCGCTGGTCGCCTCGCTAGTCATTATGGCTGGCACGAGCGCCCACGCCGATTCATCCTATAAATCCGCCGTCCTCGCCGACGGTCCGCTTACCTATCACCGCTTCAGTGAAGCGAATGTTGTCTCCGTCCCGTATCCAGTGGCGACAAACTCCGGCACGCTGGGGGCGGCAGCCAACGGCACTCCCACCTCGTTCTTGCTCGATGATCCAATTCTCGTGGGAGACCCCGGCGCTCTGACCACCGATCCGTCCGAAACGGCTTATACCTTCCCTGGGCCGGCGGCGAACGGGAACCTCAACACCCTGGAGGTCCCCTGGCAGCCGACCTTGGCTGATAACGGCCCCTTCACGGTCGAGTTTTGGGCCAAGCCGGCGGGGAACGACTTCACCTGCCCGGCCGCCATGATTGACTTTTACCAGAACGACGCCGCCGACCGCTATGGCTGGTTGGTCTATCAGTCAGACTCGGATCTAAACACCGGCAACGGCTGGATGATCCGGCTCTACGCGGGGAACGGCACCAGCAGAGCAGGGATGGCGAATTACGATATGACCGTCGTGCCGGGCACGTGGTACCACCTCGCTTTCGTCTATACAGGCAGCGCCATCAGACTCTACGTGAACGGCGTCAAACAGGACGACGAAGCCGCCAGCGGCTACCAGGGCGTTCCCTCCTGGCTCTCCAGCCACAACCTGTGCTTCGGCTCTCGCGGAGACACCACCGGCGGAACCTTCTGGGAGTACCCCGGCTCTCTGGACGAGATTGTCTATTACACCAACGCTTTGACCGACACGGACGTGCTGAATCACTACAACGCGGCGTCCACGATGACCGGGGCCGCCTACGCGAGTATGATTCTCACCAACAATCCTCCCGGATACTGGAAACTGAACGAGCAACCGGTCATCCCGCCCGTGGCGGCCAACAGCGGCAGCGGCGGGACTGCCTTTAACGCCCAATATGAATATGGGAGCACGACCACCAACGAGTTGGATGCTCCGACCTATCCGGGACTCGAAACGACCAATCGTGCACTGAGCTTGAACTCCTCCTTGAACGGATTCGTCCGCATTCCACCCCTGGACACCACGATGAGCAGCGCCACCTTCGAGTGCCTCATCAATCCCGACGGCGGGCAGGCGGGCTACGCCGGGCTGATCCTCCACCGGGACGATCCCAATTACGCCACTCACGGCTTGACCTTTGGCGGCGATGGCTCGCTCAGCTACACCTGGAATTGGGCTGCCAACACCTACAATTGGTATTCCGGGCTTTACCCAACACCCGGCCAATGGTCCTACGTCGCGGTCACCATCAGCCCTACCCAGGCGAAGATGTGCCTGTTCGACGGCACTACCTGGCAGGTGGCCGTCAACTCGGTTAACCACAGCCCAGGGACCTTCGATGTGCGCACCGCCATCGGCCAGGATGACAACAACCCCGGCACTCGCAACTTCAACGGCCTCCTGGATGAAGCGGCCATTTACAACAAAGCCCTGACGGAGGGCCAGCTTCACAGCCATGCCCTCGCCGCCTTCACGGCAGGCGTCGCGCCGCAATTCGTGTTTGACCCACCCACGGTGGCGCCGAGCGCGACCGTGATGGCGACAACGTCCTTCACCCTCACATCTGACGCTTACGGCAAGCCGTCGCCGACCTTCCAATGGCAGCACGCGGGCACCAACATTCCCGGCGCAACCTCGGCCATTTTCACCAAAGCCAGGGCCGCCGTAACGGACAGCGGCAATTATCAAGTCATTGCCGCCAACGCCAGCAGCTCGATCACAGGCACGCCGGTGGCAATTACCGTGTATAGCTTGCCGCCCAATGCAACCAATGCCCTTTGCCTGTGGCTCAAGTTGGACGAAGCGACTGGTGTGGTCGCCCGCGACTCCTCGACCAACGGGCTGAATGGGGCGCTGATCAATTTCCCGGGCGACAACAGCGAGTGGGTCAGCGGGGCCATTGGCGGCGCTTTGGGCTTCAACCCGCCAGGGTCCTCCGGCGATGAGTACGTGGATGTGCCCGACTCCAACGGCACGCTCGATTTTTCAAGTAGCATGGAGTTTTCGCTGTCGGCGTGGGTCAAAGCCGGCCCGGCCCAGACCGCCGGCGCGCCGGTCATCTGCAATGGCACCGGCGGCGGCGGTGAGCAGTACTGCCTCGACGTCCCGAATGGCGCCTACCGCTTTTACACGTGGGACACGTCGGGCACTCCGTATGTTTACCAGACCTCCGTCGCGCCGAACAACAACTGGCAGCACGTCGTGGTGTCCTTCAGCAAGACGCTCAACGCGGTCAGCATCTATGTGAACGGGGCGTTGGTCCAAAGCGGCACCCCGCCGGCGACCATGGTGTCTAACGGAGGTCATGATGTGACGGTCGGCTCGCGCCAAAGCGGGGGCGACGTGTATGACCTGAACTTGATCGGCACGATAGACGATGTGCGGGTTTTCTCGCGCGCATTGTCGCAGGATGACGTTGCGCTGCTCTACAACAACGCCCTGCCGATCCGGCTAACGATGGTGCAGCAACCGCAGCCTGCCTCGCGGGCGGTGCTGCCCGGTGGTAGCGTGACTTTCAACGCCCTGGTTACAGGTGCTCCCATCGCCTATCAATGGCGGCTTGGCGGCATGGACGTGCCCGGGGCAACCAACGCCTCCCTGACGGTAGTCGCAAGCCCGGCCACCGTTGGCAGTTACACCTTGATTGCCGCCAACTCGGCCAACAGCGTCACCAGCTCACCGGCGGTGACCGTCTCGTTGATCCCGATGCCGGCCGTCGGCTATGTGGCCGGTGTTGTCGCCGACAAGCCCGAAGCGTATTGGCGGTTGGATGAAACCAGCGCCGGCACGGTCTCCGACTCAATGGGCCGGCACGACGGGTGGATGTCCGGGTCGGTCAGTCTATCCCAGCCGGGTGTGCTGGCTGGCGACGGCGACACGTGCATGTCCTTCAGCCAAGGCTACGTCAACGTGCCGTATTCACCCGCCCTCAACACGAAAGTCTTCAGCATCGAGTGCTGGGCGCAGTACCAGGGAGCCTCTCCGCTGAGCGACTACTATTGCGCGGTGTCGAGCGTCGCCTGGGGCAATAGCGGATACCTCATCTATGCGGCAGCCGACAACTTTTGGGAAGCGTGGCTTGGGGAGAGCAGCGGGAACTGGTGCTTCAACCATGGGTCGGCCGTTACAAGCAATGCCTGGGCCCATCTGGTGTCCGTCTTCGACGGGACCAATTCCGCGATGTACGTCAACGGCACTCTGGGGCAACTGGTGACCCCGGGCGGGACGGTCGTCCAGAACTCCACCATGCCGCTAGCCATTGGATGGAACGACGCGGCGGGAGGTTATTACTTCACCGGCCCAATCGACGAAGTCGCCTTTTACCCGAGCGCGCTTACTCCCGAGCGCGTGATGGCGCACTACCAGTTGGGGATCTCAGGAACCAACAGCCAGCCTCTTTTCGTGACGGAGCCGGTGTCCCAGACGGTCGAGGAAGGCTTGCCGGCGAGCTTCAGCCCGGCCCTGGCCGGCGCTTCACCGATGAGCTACCAGTGGAAACAGGCCGGGCTTAATGTCACGGGCGCCACGGCCCAGACCCTCACCTTCGCCAGCGTGGATTACGCCAACGCCGGCCCATACACCTTGGCCGCAACTAACAACTATGGCGGAGCCGTTAGCGCCGCAGCAAGCCTCACGGTGCTGCCGCCCGCGTCAGTGACCAACCTGACGGCGCGCATCTCTCAATCGCCGACAGGGACGAAGCTCGAATTGATCTGGCCCTTGGGTTACACGCTCTATTGCGCCACGAACACCGCGGCGCCCGCCTGGCTGCCCGTGGCCGGGGCAACCGCGCCTTATTACAACGTGCCGGTCAGCACCAGCATCCCACAGATGTACTTCAAGATTCGGTGAGCGAATGAAGGGTGAGTCACAGGGCGACCGGGAGCTGGACGCTCCCGGTCGCCGCATTTTCCGAACGGCTCGAATATGAAGCCACGCACCCCAATCCAAGGTCGGGCGCGTCGTGGTGGCTGCCCCGCCAGATTCCTTCGGCGGGACCCCGGGCATGGATTTACCTTGATCGAACTGCTCGTAGTCATAGCTATCATTGCGATCCTGGCCGCCCTGCTGCTTCCAGCCCTGGCGCGAGCCAAAGCCAAGGCAGTCCAAATCCAGTGCCTCAGCAATCTGAAACAGCTTAACCTGGCCATGGTGATCTATTGTGGGGATTTTCAGGACAGAACCCCCACGTCGAACAGCGTGCCGAACCAGGACATCTGGTGGTGGTACAAGGAGCTGGATAAGGCATACGCCGGCCTGAAGGGGCCTTCGGGGACCAACGATGTGGTGTTCCGCTGTCCAAAGGACCGGGGGTGGAAACCCAACCCGCTCTATCTTGTGCCGCATTGGCAGAACCCAATCCTCGATTACAGCAGCTACGTCTTCAACGGCTGCGACATCTGGAACTCGAACAACCTGTTGAACATCCCCCTGGCGAACATCAAGCACCCGTCGCGCACCTGGCTCATGTCGGAATGGCCGATTCATTGGGGCTATTCGTGGCACAAGAGCCTCACCGGCGATGCCAACATCCCTTACAACAACGCCTTGGACAATGTCAGCTTCGTGGACGGCCATGCCGGCTATATCCGTATGTACTATGATGCGGCGACCAGCCTACCGCCGCTTGCTTACTATACCTATCCCGGCTCCGGCCAGCCGTTCATCCCGAGCGGCTATGATTGGCAGAATGCGCCGGATTAGCGGGGACGCCTATGAGAACTCATCCGAAGCCGGCAACTGCCGGCTGGTTTACGGCCGTCGCGCTCGTGCTGACCGCCTGCAATTCCAGGGAGACCCAGGCGCTGTTGCAGCCGCCGCAGGCATTGGGCGTCGTGCTGGCCGAGGAAGCAGCACGCGCCGCCGGAGCCAACAAGCGGGTTGCCCTCATCGCGCCCGACGCACACTGGGGGCCGGCTTCCACGGTCGAGGAAACCTTTCGCAATGCCATGCAAAAGCGCGGGATATCCGTGGTCATCGTTAAATCGGCAGATCTGGGTGATCCGATGCGCTCGCGCCCCAGGTTAAAGAGCGTAGACTTCCTGGAGGCGCTGGGGAAGGCAACCAACGCGGGCGCTGTGGTCTCGATAGTGGGTGCGCCCGAATTGGCTCCGCAAGATGTGGCGCGGCTCGGCTCAGGACATCCGCCCGCGCTGGTCGTTGCCACAATGACGCTTGGCGCCGTGCCCGGCGTGGCGGGAGACCGGATTCAACTCGCAAACCTGCTTGAAGCCGGGGTTATCCAACTGGCCATTGTTGACGGCGCGGAGCCGGCGCCGCCAATCGCTGGAAAGCTGGATGCCACGCACGGGGTATTTGCCCAACACTACCGCATGCTCCGGTCTCAAGATGCGAAGCTGCAGGGACCCGTTTCTCTATTGCCGACCGGCTGCACTGGTTGAAACGACGGACATAATCGTCGTCGATCGGCACGTCGTAAAACTCCTTCGTTGTGTACCCCTGGGCGGCTCCCGATGCGAAAACCG
>DATKNZ010000247.1:0-19255 GCA_035541055.1 Candidatus Acidiferrum sp.
CCCGGCCTGCGGAAAGCAGGAAAGATACGGCTCCATCCGATGGCAGCCGGGGAAGAAATAGCGCCGCGCCAGCACATTCTCCGCATGGAGCGCCTGGACCAGGAGGTCCCGCTCCAGCCCGGCAGCCTCGTCAACCTCCAGCACGATATAGTGGAAGTTGCACCGCTCCATCTCGTCGTACGACACGAGAGTCACCCCCGGGATGCCCTCCAAACCCGATCGGTAGGCCTGGTAATTCCTGCGGTTCGCGCCAACGAAACCGTCCATGGATTCCAGTTCCGTGAGGCCCATCGCGGCGCAGACCTCAGTCATTTTGCCATTGGTGCCTATACAGACCACGTTGTCATAGCCCTGGAAGCCGAAGTTCTTCATCAGCCGGATTCTCTCGGCCAGCTTATCGTCATTGGTGGCAATGGCCCCACCTTCGAACGAGTTGAAAAACTTGGTGGCATGGAAGCTGAACACTTCGGCATCGCCAAAATTCCCTATCATTCTGCCCCCGGCCGAGCATCCGAACGCGTGGGCGGCGTCGAACAGCAATTTAAGCCCATGCCGCCGGGCGACATCGGAGAGCGCATCCACCTCGCAGGGGCGACCCCACACATGCACGCCAATGACTCCGGTCGTGCGCGGAGTGATCATCTGCTCGACCTTTGCCGGATCGAGGTTATGTGTAGCGGGGTCAATGTCGCAGAACACGGGCGTAATCCCCTGCCACTGGAGAGCGTGCGCCGTGGCAATAAACGTGAACGAGGGGACAATGACCTCGCCCGTCTGGCCCAGGGCGCGAATGGCGAGCTCCATCGCGATGGTCGCGTTGCAGACGGGGATGCAATGCCTGACGCCCAGCATTTCCACCAGCTTCTGCTCGAACTGGCGCACGTAGGGACCATTGTTGGTAAACCATTTGCGTTCCCAGAGGTCATTGACGCGCGCCAGAAAGCTGTTCCACTCGCCGACGTTCGGCCGGCCAACGTGGAGGATTTCCTCGAATGCCGGCATGCCGCCGAAGAGCGCCAGGTCAGACATGCGCTCCTTGGCCCGGTTCGCTCGATCCGCTGTGGGAGTTGAAACCTGTTCTGCTGGCATCGGGCACCTTTGCCGTTTCAAGCTTCCTCCCAGGCGAACTCCCTGCCCAGCAGCGAGAACAACGCCCGGTTGTGATCCCGGTAAAAGGATTGCAGCATGCTGCGGGCTTGCGCGGAGGGCGTTTCGTCGTATGCGCCCTGGAAGCGCGGGTTCAGCGATTCCGCGGGCCAGTTGTAGGGTTGCAGACCCACAAATTCTTCGATCCGCCGCAGTTGCCCGGCCGTGTCCTGCCGCATGTCTTCGCTCGAGATCACCAGGATCTGTTCCGGGGCAAATCGGTCATAGTAGTGCTTCAAGTGCGTGGAATACATCCCCAGCCAGAGAATGGGCATCTCGATGATTCGCCCACCCTCCATCGCCTTTATCTCGTCAGCTATGTCCGTCTCGAAGCTTTCTCCGAACTCAGGCGGTCGGCGCACGAAATAATCATCCTTGATTGAGCTGTCGCACCCGCGAACCCATTCCCCGAACCAGCCCGGAGTCGTGTGCCAGCGCGTGCGGTACATTTGCCACGCGGAAAACGCGCGGCGGGTGGGGTTCCGCAGCAGCGCAATTATTTTGATGCGGCGGTCATAGGCATGAATTCTCTGCGCCGCCGGGTCCGCTGCGGGTAAATAGCCGGGCGTGATATCGAAGGTGAGCTTGCGGCCGCTGAGCAATGGCTTCCGCGGGAAGTGCGAATGGTAAAAGTCCAACCCTTTCGCGTAGCGCGTGTTGCAGTTGAAGAAGTCAATCTCCTTCACCTTTGAGGGCAGGACATCCGGGTGCAGCGACAGGTATTCGTAAAGCGCCGTGGTGCCCGACTTCTGGGCCCCAATGCAGATGGCACTGGGCTTAAGCGGAGGCGTCAGTTGCCGTAGGTCAGGCATTTGTGCTTTCGCGCGAGAACCGAAGCCGAACTCTCGTTGCGGCCGGCTCCATATTACGGAGGATATTGCCGGGCCGGCCGCCAGCGTCAAATACAAAGGCCGGGCGCGCCTCCAGGCATGCGCATCTGAACACCGCCGCCGGAGCGCGAGCCGTCCCTGGCCCGCCGCGGCTGCCTGCGGGGTGTTGCGGAGAGCCGGGGACGGCTCGCGCTGCGTTACGTTGGTCATTCCGGCAGTTATCCCGACTTCAAAAACCGCTCGCCTGGCTTCCGGCTGCGGACCACTTTGGCCGGCGATCCATAGGCCAGTACGTTATCGGGCACGTCGTCCAGCACCAGCGAGCCGGAGCCGATTACCGTGTTCTCACCGATCTTCAACCGGTCCGCAATGGTCACTCCGAGCGTGATGGCGGAGTACTTCCCGATCTCCACCTTCCCGCCGGTGATCGAGCCCGCGGATATGCTCGAGAAATCGTGCATGACGTTGTCGTGCTCGACCTGCGCGCCTGTGGCCACGAAGCAGAAGTTCCCGATCCGGGCCCCGGGGTTGATAATGGCCCCGGCCATGATCAGGTTGCCCACACCCAGTTCGACATCCCGTCCGATGAGGGCAGAAGGGTGGATCGTGTTCACGAATACGAAGTCGGGCTTTATGGTGTGAATGGCATCATACGCGTGCTTGCGCTCCCAGTTGTCGCCGATGGTGATCAGGCCCCCGTAAAGGTCATGCTCCCGTATCAAGCGCAGCAGCTCCTCCTGCCGTCCAAGGACCCGGTAGCCGTATAGCTCGCTACCCGGCGTCTTATAGGGATCAGTAATCCCCGCCACGCGGTACTTCCCCTCTTTCTCAATATTATCAATGCAGTAGTGGACGTGAAGGCCGCCCCCGAAGAGCAGAATGTTCTGCATATCACCTCGCGAGGGAAGCCGCGGACAAGGCCAGCTCCATCACGCTGATGGAATGCCGCCCGCGCAGCCGCTGCTTGTCTTTGGCAGGAGAGGTCATGGACGGAGTATTCCGGCCCCGTTTCATGCATTCAAGCCCATTCCCCGACACGGGCTCACGCGGGCGGCGCGAGCCGGCGCCGCGCTTTCTGCCGGCGCCGCTCCAGCCAGCCGCAGAGGTTTTCGAAAGGCCGCGTCAACCGCCGGCGCGCCCAATAGGCCAGGTACATCGGCGCGGAAAACCGTGCCCACAGTTGCTTCTCCATCTCGACGAACTCCGGTGGTGCGGAAATGCCTCGCCTTCGGCGCTTGCGCAGATCATAGAGGCGATTGAACTGGCGCAGGCGCAACCCACCGACGCGGTTGTACGGCTTGTCCCGGTAGTCCTCGAACAGTTGCAGGCTCTCCCAGTCGCCCAGCTCGACCTGCGCATTGACCCGGCTCTGCTGCTCCCCGTGCTGCCGGAAGCAGCTCAACGACTCCTGCGTATAGACGAAATCCCCTTTCTCCAGCAGGTGGAACCAGAACTCCAGGTCCACGAGCTGGCGGTAACGCGGGTTAAAACCCCGCGCCGCGTCACGCCTCCTGAACAGCACCACGGTGGGCTCGCCCACCAAATTCCGGTCTTCTTGCAGGCACCGGCAGATCACGCCCGTCCCGGAGTGCTTGCCCGGTTTACCGAATTCGTCCCAGGTCTCGACAACCTTCGAATCGTCACCAATCAAGTAGCGCGCCGAAGCCGCCAGCGCGGCGGACGGGTTGTCCACCATGAGGCCCAGCAGTTTGCTCAGCGCCTGCGGGCTCGCCAGCTTGTCGTCGCCGAATACAAATTTGATATACTCGCCGCGTGCTTGGGACAGGCACCAATTCCAGTTCTGGACCATGCCGAGCCGCGGGTTCTGAATGTGGGGCCGTATGCGGGCATCGCGGGCAGCGTAGCTGGCAAGCACTTCAGCGGAACTGTCCTCACGGGAGCAGTCATCGGATATGATCAGCTCGAAATCCGTGAAGTCCTGTGCCAGCACCGAATCGATCGCCTCCGGCAGGAAGCGCCCGTAGTTGAACGTGGGGATCAGAACGCTGATGGTGGGTCGGCGCATGTGGAAAGGCAGTGCGGCTCCCTAGCGGTCCTGGTTCATAGGCCTTGCCGCTAGCGCGTCGTTGGCTTGGCCACCGCGCGGTCGCCTTGCGTGGTGTGAGGCCGCTGACCCTCGCCCGAAGCGGGTTGAGGCCAGGCCTCGAGAAAGCTCCCCGCCGCGTCGGCGATGCCGGCATAACGCCGATGCTGGCGCCAGGCCCGCGATTCGGTGCCGCTCCAGCTTGCCACCAGCCCGTACCAGCGCTGCCGGAACCTGGCACGGAGTCTATCCCGTCGCACCAGCCGCCGCGCGGCTGCCGGCGGGTAGTGCTTCCACCAGAACCGGTAAATGCCGGGCACCCGCCGCCGCCAGGTATCGTAGGGATCAAGCCCCCGCTCGCTCGCCGTTCCAATGTGGGCCGCCGTGACCTGGGGGACGAATCCTATCTCCCAGCCCTGCTGCCGGACACGCAGGCAAAGGTCCGTCTCCTCGCTGGACAGGAAGAACCCAGGGTCAAACCCGCCCACGGCGGCAAAGACCTCCCGCCGGATACACATGCTGGCCCCATAGACCCAGGCGATTCTGCCCGGCAATTTCGAGAAATCGCACCCGGCGCGATGCTGGTCAGGGTAAGTGGCCGCGGGCGGGCATTCGACCGTGCCGTCCGCCTCGGTCACTCGCGTCCCGGCAACACCCCAGCGAGCATTACTTTCCATCGCTTCGCAAAGGCGCCTCAGGCCCTGCCGCTCCACCAGCTTCGCGTCAGGATTGAGCAGCAGAATAAGCCGCCCGCCGCTGACGCCAAAGCCCTGGTTGCAGGCCTGCCCGAACCCCACGTTCTCCTGGTTCGCCAGCAGGCGAATTCCCGAACCCATTGCCTGCACGATGCTTACAGTGACGTCCGAGCTGGCGTTATCCACCACGGTGATCTCAAAACGTCCCCCCTCCTGCACCAGCACCGAGTCCAGGCACTCCTTGATGCAGGGCGCAGAATTATAGGTAACGACGATGATGCTGACGTCTAGGTCCATCTCGGAGACGGCACGTTGGCTCACATGAACCGCAGCGGAGCGTAACATGGTCATTTGCGGAGTGTCAAACCACTGGACGCCCCCACGGCAACCACGTACGGAGCCCCCTTCCCTCCACCGACGTTAACGCCGCATTGCCCCATTTCAGGCCACGCCCCCGCTACTCCCGCCCTGGTCGCTCCGTTACTCTTCCGGTACCTCTCCAGTACCTCTCCGTAGTACCTCTGATAACCTATCAGAGGTACTACGGCGAGGTACTGGAGAGCATCGCGATGGGATAGGGTGCGCCTGGGGACGGGGCGCCCTATTTACGGCTTGTCACCAGCGAGCCGGCCGCCATATAGTCCGAATCTATGAGGCTGGACATCAGGAGCTTACGGTCGGGGACCCCTCAGGCCCTGTATTTGCCCCTGGTAGGAACGGCTCGGCGAGGGGTCCATGTGGTGGCGGCGGCGGACGCCTCGGCGAGGCGTCCTTGCCCTGGAGCTTCTTCGCCTTCGGTGATTATCGGATATCTGTTTCACTTGCGGGGTTCCCATATCCCCTGGTGGGCGAACCTGCTCATATTTATTGTCTTTGGCGCTTTAATTTGGGCGGCATACAGGCGTGGTCTGGACGATTAGCAGGTAAGCCGGCTTGGCTATGAACATCCCGGACCGTTCTCTCGCGTTTGGATGCGTAGGGCTGGTGGTCATGCTGTGGGTGGCCTTTAGCCTGTGGCTTGGAGAGGTCCCGAGGCGGCGCGGCGGGATCAACCGGTCGAGCGATCCGTTTCAGTTCTGGGGGCTTATCTTCGGGTACGCCGTGATTGCGACTCTACTGATCGGCGCCGCAGTCATTTTCTGGGTGTATCCCCATGCCGGTTTGCATGTTATTGTGCCCGAAGACTGAGCACGTGACGCGTCTCGAAGGTCCTATTCTATTCCTGGCGACGGCGAACGCCGAAAGGTCGCGGGCATTTTACGAGCGAGTGCTTGGCCTGACGTTTGTGGCCGATGAGCCGCCGGCGCTGGTGTTTCGAATCGGGGACCGGATGCTCCGGATTCAGAAAGTGGAGCGAGTCCTTAGCGCGCCTTACACAGCTTTGGGTTGGGAGGTGACGGACATTCGGCAGGCAGTGCGGGAGCTGCGCGCGGCGGGGGTCGTATTCCAGCGTTATGAGGGTATGAACCAGGACAGCGACGGGATATGGCGCTCGCCCAGCGGGGGCCTGGTGGCCTGGTTTCGCGATCCGGACGAGCACGTCCTCTCACTGACGCAGTTTGCAACCTGACGTCACAGGGAGGGCGAGCGTCCCCGCGAGCCCAAATATTCTGGAAGTTGGGGCTCGCGGGGACGTTCCCCCTCCCACGAAACGACGGCGGGCAGCGTCTTACTTAATCGGCTTTTCCCCGAGCATGGCGGAAAGCTCGGGCTCAATCGCCTCAGCCCACAAGCGATAGCCCTTGGCTGTGGGGTGCAGGTAGTCGCGCATGATGTCTTTGGAGATCGTGCCATCGGGCTGGATGAAGATGTCGCCGATGTCCAGGAAGCGGACTGATTGGCCATCATCGAGCTTGCGGAGGGCCTGGTTGACCTGGAGGGCCTTGCCGCGCTGTTCGCAGAAGTCGCGCCGGAAGGGGAAGATGCCCAGCAGGAGCACCTTGGTGTCGGGGAGTTTCTCGCGAAGCGCCTTCACGACGGCAGTCACGCCGAGCAGGACATCGTGGGGCGTGTTGTTCGTGTCGGGCACGTTGTTCACGCCGATGAGGACGACGGCGACCTTGGGTTTGAGACCATCGAGGTTGCCGTTCTCGAGGCGCCATAAGACGTGCTCGGTGCGGTCGGATGAGATGCCGAGGTTGAGGGCGTGGCGCGGGGCGTAGTATTTCTCCCAGACCTCTTTGCCGTTGCCTTCCCAGCCCTGCGTGATCGAGTCGCCCACAAAGATCAGTTCCGCCTGCTCGCCGGTCTCTTTGACGCGCTGATTGATGGTGAGGAACCGGTCGTGGGCCTTGCCGTCGCGGGCGACGGGGGTGACGCAACGCTGAGGGGCGGGGGCGTTGGTCTGCGCGAGGGCGGCGCCGGCCAGCAGGAGCAGCGCCGCGGCAACAAGCGGCCTCATGAGCGGAGCGTGGGTCCGGTGCGCCGGGCGTGTGACGGCGCAAGCCCGGTCCGCCGCGCGGCGGCGGCGCCCAACTCTTCCAGGATGAGCACCACGCGTTCGTGGCCCTGGTATTCGAACGGGGAGGCGGTCACCAGCACGTCCAGGTGTTTGACGGCGCGACCCGAGCGCAGGTCCATGCGGACGTGGCGGCGGACGATCTTCCTGCCGGTGAAGGCTTCGGCGACGGCGCCGCGCACTCTGCACGACCGGCAACAGGGTCCGTGCCCGCAGCCCTCGGGGACGTCCCGCGAATGCAGGCAGTGGAAGACTTCGCCGGGGCGCCGACCGAGAATGCTCTTCGGCCCCGCGCCCAGGAACTGGCCGGCAGCGGCGTTGTAGTCGAGGACGCTCACGTCCCGGTCAACGAGGAATACGCAGGAAGGTATGGCGTCGAGCAATTGGCGGAGGAGCGCCTCGTTGCTCATTTGCGTCACGGTAATCCGCATGGGCCGTGTTTAGCTGACTGGCCGGTGGGTTGTCAAAGGGAATCGCTAACCGTCGGGGTCGTAGCGTAAGCCTCCGGCTTGCGTGAGTCCGCACAGCCCTCCGGGTTGTTCGCCCGGTTGGCCTGCCTGCCTGCCGGGGCAACCCAGAGGGTTGCCGAGACGCTCGCAAGCCGGAGGCTTACGCTACGGCCTGGAATGGCTATCCTCGCAGCAATCGCACGAAGAGGTAGGCCAGCGTCGCGGTGACCGGGATGGTCAGTATCCATGCCCAGACCATGCGCTCGACGATGGTCCATTTGATGGCATTGAGGCGGCGGGCGGCGCCGACGCCGATGATGGCGCAGGAGATGTTGTGCGTGGTCGAGATGGGGATGCCGAGACGCGTGGCGGTGAGGATGACCAGGGCGGAGCTGGTCTCGGCCGCGAAGCCGTTGATGGGGTGCAGCTTGACCATCTTATGGCCGAGCGTCTTGATGATGCGCCAGCCGCCGACCGCCGTGCCGCTGGCCATGGTCAGGGCGCACACGACTTTGATCCAGACAGCGATCTCCAGCGACTTGCCGCCGGCCGGGGCTGGGGTGCGCAGGAAGGAAAGCCAGGAGGGCAGGGCGTCCAGTTGCCCCGCCTGCGTGGCGCCCAGCAGGGTCAGGGCGATGACGCCCATCGTTTTCTGGGCGTCGTTGGTGCCGTGCATGAAGCCCATCGCGCCGGCGCTGAACATCTGGGCGCGCCCGAAGAAGCGGTTCACGTGGGTGGGCCGGGCATTGCGCAGCAGCAGATACAGCAGTGCCATGACCAGGATGCCGAGCACGAACCCGGCAATTGGAGAAGTGATCATGGGCACAATGACCTTCCATAGCAGCCCTCCGCCCAGGTACCAGTGGGTGGAACTGGGCTGCGACCAGACGATGACGTGCCAGTTGCCGTGCGAGGCGGCCAGCGCCGTGCCGCACAGGCCGCCAATCAGCGCATGACTCGAGCTGGAGGGCAGCCCGAACCGCCAGGTGGTCAGGTCCCAGATGATCGCGGCCAGCAGTGCGCAGATCATCACGCCCGAGCCCAGGGTCACGATTTTCGTGTCCACCAGGCCGGAGGCAATCGTCTGCGCGACGGCGGTGCCGCAGAGCGCGCCCCCGAGGTTGGTGACGGCGGCCAGCACGACGGCCTCGCGAGGCGTCAGCACCTTGGTGGACACCACGGTGGCTATGGCGTTGGCAGTGTCGTTGAAGCCGTTGAGGTACTCGAAGACCAGGGCGACAACCAGGACCGTGAGAACCAGGGTCATGGCCGTCAGGAGTTCTTCAGGACGATGTGGGTGACGACGTTGCCGGCATCGCGGCAGCGGTCCATGCCCTTCTCCAGCAGTTCGTAGAGGTCTTTGAGCGCGATGACTTGCAGCGGGTCGTGCCGGCCGTTGAAGAGGTCCTTGTAGAGAGCCATCATGTGGCTGTCGGCATCACTCTCCAGAAGTTGCAGGCGGTCGTTGAGGTCCTTCACCTTCTCAAGGTTCATGCCTTTGCGCAGCGACTGGACCAGTTCGAGGACGATGTCGGTCGCGCGCTCAAGAAGGTGGATTTGCTTGGAGAAGTCAATGCCACGGACCTGCTGCGGCGAGGCGAGGAGCCGCGCCGAGAATTTGTCAATGGTCTTGGGGATCTTGTAAAGGGCGCTGGAGAGGGCTTCGATGTCTTCCCGCTCGAGGGCGGTGACGAAGGTGCTGTACACCGCGTTGCTGATGTCGCGCGTGATCTCGCGGTCCTTGTGCCGGGCGTAGGCCATATCGTCCGTGGCGACTGCCGTGTCGCGGGACTTGCTCAGCCGGACCAGCGCCTGCACGCTGCTGCGGGCTTCCTGCGCGCTGGCTTCCAGCAGCGTAAAGAATTTGTCTTCCTTACCTAAGAGCCTTTGGAGCGAGAACATACCGCCCGAGTACTACCTGAGGCTGGCGCAAGCGCACGCAAAAAGCGACCTTTCCGGTGCGCGAGAAAGGGGCTATTAAGAGCCGTGCCATGAAGAAGACGGCCGCGAGCCTGCTGTGGGTCCTGCTGGCAATAGCCGGCGCGTGGGCTTATGTGACGCTGGCGTTGCACAAAGGGGAGCGGATCAACTCGGCCTACATCCTGGTGGCGGCGCTGTGCAGCTATGCCATCGGCTACCGGTTTTACTCGAAGTGGATCGCCGCGCGGGTGCTGATGCTCAATGACCGCCGCGCCACGCCTTGCGAGGTGCATGACGACGGCAAGGATTTCGTGCGCACGGACAAATGGATCGTGTTCGGGCAGCATTTCGCGGCGATCTCGGGGCCGGGGCCGCTGGTGGGGCCGGTGCTGGCGTCGCAGTTCGGCTACCTGCCGGGGACGCTGTGGATCTTGATCGGGGTGGTGCTGGGCGGGGCGGTGCAGGACTTCGTAGTGCTGTTCTGTTCGTTGCGGCGCGACGGCAAATCGCTGGGGCAAATGGTGAAGGAGGAGTTGAACGGCGTGGCGGGGTTTATTGCGCTGGTGGCGATCCTGGCGATCATCGTGATCCTGCTGGCGGTGCTGGCGCTGGTGGTGGTGAAGACGCTGGCGGAGAGCCCGTGGGGCTTGTTTACGGTCGGCTCGACCATCCCCATCGCGCTATTTATGGGCTGCTACTTGCGGTATGGGCGAGTGGGCAAGGTTCGCGAGGCTTCGGCGATCGGCGTCGTTTGCCTGTTGCTGGCGGTCTGGGGCGGGAAGCTGATCCACCAAAGCCCGGCCCTGGCGCATGTATTCGGCTTGCGGGATATCACGCTGGCGTGGGCGATCATAATCTATGGGTTCGCCGCGAGCGTTTTGCCGGTGTGGCTGCTGTTGGCGCCGCGCGGCTACCTGAGCACTTTTATGAAGCTGGGCACCATCTTCGCGCTGGCGTTTGGCATTTTCATGGTGCTGCCGGACCTGCGGATGCCGGCGGTGAGCAAGTTCGTGGACGGCACGGGGCTGATCATCGCCGGTAAGGTGTTTCCGTTCTGCTTTATCACCATTGCCTGCGGCTCGATCTCGGGCTTCCACACACTGATTGCGAGCGGCACCACGCCCAAGATGCTGACGCGGGAGTCGTATGCCCGGTCTGTGGGTTACGGCGCCATGTGCCTGGAATCGCTGGTGGCGATCATGGCGCTGGTGGCGGCGTGCACGATGGACCCGGGCATTTACTACGGGATGAATGTGCCCAGCGCGGGCGCGGACTCGGCGGCCCGGGCGGCAACGGTGAATGCGCGTTTGCAGGCGGCGGGCTCGGGGCCGGTGGTGAGCGCGGCGGCCATGGATCACATGGCCGCGACGGTGAACGAGAAGACGCTCTTCGGCCGGGTGGGCGGCGCGGCCACCCTGGCGGCGGGCATGGCGAATATCTTTTCGGGCGTGACCGGCGGGCGCTGGCTGGACCTGTGGTATCACTTCGCCATCATGTTCGAGGCGCTGTTTATCCTGACGACAATAGACGCGGGCACGCGGGTTGGGCGATACCTGTTGCATGATTTCCTGGGCAACCTCTGGGCGCCGCTGGGCGACACGAAGAACCTGTCGGCGAATATGTTCGCCAGTGGCCTGCTGGTGGCGGGCTGGGGATACTTTCTTATCCAGGGCGTGCGCGATCCACACGGAGGGGTGAATTCGCTGTGGCCTTTGTTTGGTATTGCCAACCAGATGCTGGCGGCCATTGGGCTGTGCCTGGGCACGACGGTGATCCTGAAGATGACGCTGTCGGCGAAAGGGCAGGGGAGCGCGGCAGGTTCGCGGAGGCCTGCGCTGGCGCTGATCACGCTGGTGCCGCTGGTCTGGCTGCTGGCGGTGACGGTGACTGCCGGCGTGCAGAAGATCTGGCACCCGGACCCGCTCATTGGTTTCCTGGCGCAGGCGCGGAGCCTCGACGAGAAGCTGCCGGCGCTCGAAGAGGCGATCACCGCAGCCCGGGCGGGCGGGACGGCCGACGAGCTTGCCGCAGCCGAGGCGGCGCGCAACACGAACCGAGTGCTTCACTTCAACAACATGCTCGATGCCGCCGTGGCCGGCGCGTTCCTGGCGTTGGTGGCGATGATTGTCGTGGTCAGTGTGCGGGAGTGGGGGCTGTTGCTGGCGCGGCGGAAGGCGGCGGCGCTGCGTGAAACGGAAGCGGTGTGGCTGCCGGACTACTCGGTGGCCGAGGCGAGGCCGCTGCGGCTGGCCGGCCTCCTGGCACTGACCTTTGCGCTCGGTAAGGAGCTGTCCGGGGAGGCGCAACTGGAGCGGGAGCAACAGGCGGTCCTGGAATGCCGTTGCTGCGAGCCGGGCGAGGCCCGGGCCAGCGGTCGAGGCTCTCCGGAAGGTCGCCGCTCAAGGCAGGCGCTCTACCTGCAGATGACGGAACAGCGTCACAAGGGGCCAACACACTGCTGCTGAGGTGCTGCTATGCGCATAGCCAATAGCCAATTGCCCATAGCCAAGGGGCACCTGGGTAGGGACGCCTCGCCGAGGCGTCCGCTGCCGCCACAACACGGACGCCTCGGCGAGGCGTCCCTATCCGCGCAGCCAACATCGAATCGCCAATAGCCAAGAATATGCAACGAATCGGCCTGTTTGGCGGGTCGTTTGACCCGGTGCACCTGGGGCATCTGCTGGTGGCGCAGGCGGCGCGGGAGGAACTGGAATTGTGCCGCTTGTTTTTCATCCCGGCGGCCCAATCGCCGTTCAAGCCGCAGCGGCAGCCTATCGCAGCGAGCGAGCGGATTCGGCTGCTGCGGCTGGCGCTGGCGGGCGAGAACTTGTATGAGGTGGACGAGCAGGAAATCCGGCGGGGCGGCATTTCGTACACCATTGACACCGTGCGCGATTACGAGCGGCGTTTCCCGGGTGCGGCGCTCTACGACCTGATTGGGGCCGATCACCTGGCGCAACTGCCGCAGTGGCGGGCGGCGGAGGAATTGGCACGGCGGGTCGAGTTTGTGGTCATTCCCCGGCCCGGGCAGGCCCAGGCGCCGTTCCCGCCACCCTTCCGCGGCCGCTGGCTGACCGGGTTCCCGCTCGGGGTTTCCTCATCGCAGATTCGGGCACGGGTCCGGGCCGGTTTGGGCATCGAGCACCTGGTGCCGACTGCCGTCGCGGAGGCCATCCGCAACAATCGGCTTTATCTTTGACACATGCCTGGTGCAATATCGCCCTAGATGGATTCGAGAAAACTGGCCCTGCTCTGTCGCGAACTGGCGGACAACAAGAAGGCGGAGGACATCACCATCCTGGACGTGCGCAAGCTGTCGTCCGTGACGGATTACTTCGTCATTGCTTCGGGCACAAGCGAGCCGCACCTGCGGGCCATTGTTGACGAGATTACTGACCGGCTGCGCGAGGACCATGGGCTGCGGGCCAAGGCGGTGGACGGCACCATGAAGGCCGCGTGGGTGGTGCTCGACTACTTCGACGTCATCGTCCACGTCATGCGCGGCGACCTGCGGGAGCGCTACGACCTGGAGGCGCTCTGGGGCGACGCGCCGCGCGTTAAGCCGCGAAAGCGGAGCAAGCAGGGCGTGGCCGCACGGCCCTCGGCGTAGCCGCACAAGGGAGGGCTGGGCGTCGGATTGTCAGGGCGCTTGGCTGCGGACCTCGGCCTTCGGACTTCGGCGGGACCGTCGTCCGCGACCAGCCCAAGCAAGGCTGCCGCGCGCCCGCTATTCGGCCTTGGGCGGTATCTCGGCGGAAGCCTGAACCATCTCCTCGAGCAGCTTCTTGAACTCGTCCAGGCCCGGTGCTGGAATGATGATGGTATCACGCCGCCCGCCGACATCTTCGGTGATGCGGAGGAAGCGGCCGCGAGGGTTTTCTTTCAGGGCCAGGACGAAGGTCTTTCGCTCAATCTGGATCTTGGCGGAACGGAGAGTGTCCTCGGCAACCGGCGGCTTGCTGGAACCGTGAGGACGTTCTCCGTGAGGGCGGTTGCCATAAGGCGCCGAACGATCATTTGAAATCATACACTGTAACGGATATGGGCAGCCCTTAGGCAACCCTTGCTAACGCTAACTTTAAGGTCTTCTACGAACCAATCTTGTCAACTTCTGAATTTCACCGCGCTCACGAAGCGCGTCTCGTCAGAAGGATTCGCGACGCGCCACACATATACCGCAAGCCCGGCCACCACTAATAGGTTTACGCCCATCGAGACGCCATGCCAAGCCCGAAATGAACGCGCGGCGGATTCGCGGACGCGGGCGGGCTGATTGGCCGCGTATTTCGTGGCGTGCAGGGCTTTCATCCGGGGCTGGAGCCAGTAGCCGCCCAGGAGGACCGCCAGGCAGAGCGCGACCAGCAGGGCCAGCCGGGAATTCTGCGGGAAGCGTCCCAGGTAGAGCCACTCCGCAACCAGGTGCAGCACCGCGACGATGCTGCAAACGAACTGCAGGCTGAAGTAGCGGGCGATCAGAATCTGCGCGATGGCGCCGGAGAAGTACGGGTAGTTGTTGTCCCCGAGCAGACGCCGCATTTCCAGTGAGAAGGGCGCGCTGCCGCTCCAGAACGTGAAGAACACGGCGGCGCCGAACCACACTGCGGCATTCAGCACACCGACGAGTCTTAAGAACCCAATCACAGCGCGAACCTAAGGGAAACGGGCCGGTGCGCCAAGGGATTTATACGGGATGGGCCTGGTCCAGCTCGCGCCTACAGGATATTCGCCGCCAACTCCGCCAACTCGGACCGTTCGCCTTTCTGCAGCTCAATGTGCGCCGCGACCTGCTCGGCGCGGAAGCGGCTGACGAGGTAGTTGAAGCCGTTGGAGGACGAATCCACGTAAGGGTTATCAATCTGGTAAGGGTCCCCGGTGAACACGATCTTCGTGCCGTGGCCGACGCGGGTAATGATGGTCTTGGTTTCGAGCGGCGTCAGGTTCTGGGCCTCATCAATGATCATGAACTGGTTGGCGATGCTGCGGCCGCGGATGTAGCTCAGCGCCTCGACCACGATAGTGCCCGAGCGCATGAGGTCGCCGCTGCGCCGGTGCTCGTGCCCCATGTTGAGATCGCCCAGCATTTCGAGCGCGTCGTGGATGGGCTGCATCCACGGGGCGAGTTTCTCCTCGAGCGAGCCTGGCAGGAAGCCCAGTTCCTTGCCCATCGAGATGGTGGGGCGGGCGACGACCAGGCGCCGGTATTCGCGATCCATGACCGTGCGCTTCAGGCCGGCGGCCATGGCCAACAGGGTCTTGCCGGTGCCCGCCTTGCCCATGAGGGTGACCAGCTTGATGCGGTCGTCCAGCAGGGCATCAAAGGCGAAGTGCTGCTCGCGGTTGCGCGGCTTGATGCCCCAGATGCCATCGCGGCAGTCTATAATCGGCACGAGCTTCTTGCCGGTGGCGTCCACCTTCGTCAGGGCGGTGCGCTTGAGATTCGTCTCGTCCATGAGCGTGCAATACTCGTTAGGGAAGTACTGCTGGCCGCCGTTGAGCTCGAGCTGGCTGTTGGCGCGGAAGGACGCCATCTTTTCTGGCGAGGCCGTCACCTCGATCATGCCCGTGTAGAGGTCCTTGATCAGGATGCGGTCGGTCTCGTAATCCTCCGCCAGCAGCCCGAGGGCGTCGGCCTTGATGCGCAGGTTAATATCCTTGCTGACGAGGATGGTCTGGCTCTTGGCCTGGGCCTTGTTGACGCTGAAGGCTAGCGACAGGATGCGGTTGTCCACGGAGCCCGTGCTGAACACGGCGTGGCCGTTGCGGGCCGGAGCGCCCTTTTGGAAAATGATGCGGAGCCGCCCGCCGTTGGGCAGTGCGACGCCCTCGCTCAGGCGGCCCGAGCTGCGCAGCCCGTCCAACATGCGCGACACCGTGCGGGCATTCTGGCCCAGCTCCGTCGCCTCCCGTTTGAACCGGTCAATCTCCTCGATGACCTCGATGGGCAGGAGAACGTTGTGCTCCTGAAAGCTAAGCAGCGAGTTGGGGTCATGGAGGAGGACATTGGTATCAAGAATGTAGTTCTTTTTCACTGGCGAACGACTTTATTGCCACACGGTCCATGCGGCGGTGCCAATGCGCAAGGCGCGTATGGGCCCTGGGCAGGCGGTAATGACCGGAGTACAGGAAGTTGCCGAGCATGCCGTAGAGGTCGAAATCCACAAAGCGGGGCCGATCATCGAGCAGGAACGGCTTATACATGAGCATTTCTTCGAAGGGCACCAGTTTGTGTTCCAGTTGGTCGAGCAGGTCCTTTTGCTGGGCGTGCCACTGGTCAATGCAGCCGCGGCCGAACTTTCGTTCCTTGTGACGCAGGAAACTTACCTGCCGCGCCGGCGGGACATGCTCCCGCCAGTAAATGTCGTTGAGCCGGAAGCAGGCGCCCTCTACTTCGTTCTCGATGTATCGCCAGAGGATGGACTGCACCCCCTCCACGCCCCAGGGGAAGAGACCCAGCTTGAACCGGCTATCGAGATACTTAGCGATCACCTGCGAGTCGTCACTGACCTCGAAGATCACCGACCTGCCCTCGCGCACGATGGGCACGCCGTAGTAGCGCTGCTTGGTCAGCCGCCAAACCAGCGAGCGGTCATCGGAAGGGATATTGGTGAGCTTAAACGAGGCTCCGGCATACTCCAGGATCCGGCGCTGGACGATACAGAACGGGCTCCAGGCAAACTGAATCAGTTCGATCATGT
The DNA here is from genome assembly GCA_035541055.1 of Candidatus Acidiferrum sp. Taxonomy (GTDB): domain Bacteria; phylum Verrucomicrobiota; class Verrucomicrobiia; order Limisphaerales; family UBA8199; genus JAPLUA01. The sequence goes on from DATKNZ010000247.1 coordinate 16,238, forward strand.
CTTGCAGCTAAGGTTGCGCCACCGGTTCACTCTAGGTCGCGTCACCAGCCGTGACAAGGTCAATCGCGGGAAGGGCAGTGCGGCGGTTGAGAAGACCCGATCATATCTTCGCTGCTGCTTCCCTGGCCTCCGACGCGAAACGCTGCGCTGTGGGCGAGAGGCGGTCCGGCCGCCAGGCCATACCAACAATCAAGGGCTCCGGTGGCGGCGAGACGGGGACCAGCGTGAGGCGCGGCCCGGCAGAGCAGGAAAAGCTCTTGGGCACGAGGGCGACCCCGGCGCCTGACTCGACCGCGGCGATGAGGCTGGCCGCGCTGTCGTGCTCCTCGGCGACCTTGGGCCGGGCGTTGATGCGCGCGAACACAGTCTCCAGGTATTCCAGATATTCGGGATAGTCCTTTCGGGTAAAGACTACTAACCGTTGCTCCGCAGCCTGTTCCAGGGTGACCGCGCGCCGGCGACCCAGCACATGCCCGGGCGGCACAGCCAGGCACAGCGCATCGCGCGCCAGTTCCTCAAAACGGAGTCCCCGCAAGCTCGAGCGGTTGGGCCGCACCATGAAGGCGAGGTCCAATTCGCCTTGGCAGAGCCCGCGCAGCATCTCCTCGGTTGACAGGTCATGCAGTCGGACGCGGACCTGCGGCACGCCGCCCTGAAACACACGCAGCGCCGCCGGCATGAGCCGGACCATCGGCGTGGGCGCGTAGCCCACATGAAGTTCGCCGCCGCCCGTGGCGACCGTCCTCGCGCGTTTGACGCCTTCGTCCGCCCGCTGCAGCACCGCCCGGGCCTCGGGCAGGAACGCCTTCCCGGCTTCGGTGAGCCGCACAGACTTGGCGCTCCTCTGGAACAAGGCGAACCCCAGCTCAGCCTCCAGGTCGCGGATTTGCCGGCTCAAGGCAGGTTGCGAGACATGCAGCTTCAAGGCCGCCTGCGACACGTTCTCCGTCTCGGCGGCGGCGATGAAATAGCGCAGGTGCCGCAGTTCCATTCCCGGCCAAGCATACCTCAAAGTCATGCTCAGTAAAGAAACACGGTCTTTCTCAATCCCGCCTGACCCGTGGCACGGTGAGGGCATGAGAATGATACGAAGAGCAAACGAACGGGGCCACGCCGAGCACGGCTGGCTGGATTCCTACCACACCTTCAGCTTTGCGGATTACTACGATCCGGACTGGATGGGCTTCCGCACCTTGCGCGTCATTAACGACGACTTGGTGATGCCGGCGCAAGGCTTCGGCACGCATCCGCATCGGGACATGGAGATCATCACTTATGTGCTGAGCGGGGCGCTCCAGCACAAGGACTCGATGGGCAATGGCCGCATCATCCGGCCCGGCGAGGTGCAATACATGGCGGCCGGCACGGGGGTGCAGCATAGCGAGTTCAACCCATCCCGGGACGAAGCCGTGCACTTCCTGCAGATCTGGATCATGCCCGAGCGCGCGGGGCTCAAGCCGCGCTATGGCGAGAAGTCCCTCGCCAGCGCGCCGACGGGGCGCTTCAACCTCGTTACGTCGAAGGCCGGCCGCGAGGGCTCGCTGGCCATCAACCAGGATGCCGACCTTTACATCGCCCGGCTGGGCGATGGCGACCAGGTCGCCCACGACCTGAAAGCGGGGCGCCACGCATGGCTGCACGTGGCCGAAGGCGAAGTGAAGCTGAACGGCGACCGCCTTGGTGCCGGGGACGCAGTCGCCCTCTCGGATGAACCGCGCGTGCAACTCGTCGCCGCAAAGCCATCGCAGGTGCTGCTGTTTGACCTGAGCTAACCAGGCCATGTCACACCGGTAGGGACGCCTCGCCGAGGCGTCCGTGTTGCGGCGGCGGCGGACGCCTCGGCGAGGCGTCCCTACCTTGCGGCCCGCTCTCGTTTCAAGCAGGGGCATGCGCATCTCATCGCTGCCGCCATTCTTTAGTAGAGTAAGCCTCCGGCTTGCTCTAGTCCCGCCGACCTTCCAGGTTGGCGCTGCGCAGGCGTGCAGGCGGCAAGCTGGAAGCTTGCCGGGACGGGCGCAAGCCGGAGGCTTACGCTACTACTCGGCGGCAGTGATGAGAGGCGCTGAGCAGGCCCCGAAAAGTTCGGGCTATCTTGACACTCCCGACTCCTCTGCGACACTACGCGCTTATGTCTGATGCAAAAACCAGTGATTTGATGGAGAAGATCGTGTCGCTGTGCAAGCGGCGTGGGTTCATCTTTCAGTCCTCCGAAATCTATGGCGGCCTGAATGGCTTCTGGGACTACGGCCCGCTAGGCGCCGAGCTCAAGCGCAACATCAAGGAGTCCTGGTGGCGCACGATGACCCTGCTGCGTGACGACGTGGTGGGGCTGGACGCCTCCATCATCATGCATCCGAAGATCTGGCAGGCCAGCGGCCACGTGGACACGTTCAGCGACCCGATGAGCACCTGCAAGCATTGCAAGAAGCTCGTTCGCAGCGACCAGGTGTGGGAAATACTGGCCGAACAGGCGTGGGGACAGACGGTGGCGGAGCTGTGCCCCGGCGGAGTGGTGGACACGGGACGACTGCTGGGCTGGGCCAAGGGCAAGGGCCGGCACCAGGCTCCCAATCTGGCGGTCGTGCGCAACCCGGAGGTCACCATGTCCTCGCTAACCGAGCGCCTGCAGAAGCCAGGCTCCCCGCCGTTGACGGAGAAGGAACTCTATCAGTATTTGGCCACCGAACAGCTCCCTCAGACCGGCCTCATCACGCCCTGCCCTTATTGCGGCGGCGAATTGACCCCGCCGCGCCAGTTCAACCTGATGTTCAAGACCCATTGTGGCCCAGTCGAGAGCGACGACAACCTGGCGTATCTGCGGCCTGAGACGGCCCAGGCCATTTTCGTTCAGTTCAAGAACACGCTGGACGTCTCACGCCAGAAGGTGCCGTTCGGCATCTGCCAGATTGGCAAGGCATTCCGCAACGAGGTCACCCCGCGCAACTTCACCTTCCGCTCCCGCGAGTTCGAGCAGATGGAACTCGAGTTCTTCATCCGCCCCGACGAAGTCGTGCAGAA
>DATKNZ010000248.1:0-4309 GCA_035541055.1 Candidatus Acidiferrum sp.
GCAGGCGCGACTCGAACGGTTGGCCGAGAATGTGCGGCTGTTCTATGTCGCGCTGACGCGAGCCAAACACCGGTGTTACTTGCCGTGGGGCGGGATCAGGGGCGCGGGGACCTCAGCCCCGTCGTGGCTGCTGCACCGGCCGCCCGATGCGGCTGTCCCGCCGCCGCTGGCTACACTCGAAACGCATTTCAGGGCGCTTACCGACGAAGCCATGCGCGCGGATCTCGCCGCGCTGAGCGAAAAATCAGGCGGCGCCCTCGCCCTCTCCGACCTCCCGGAACCTGTGGCCGCTCGCTACAGCCCTGTCGCCACTACGGGCGAGAAGCTCGAATGCCGCCGGTTCAAAGGCCACATCCGGCGCGACTGGCTCATCTCCAGCTTCACCTACTTCCATGAGGGCCTGCGCGAAGAACTGCCCGACCGCGACCGCGTCGTCGCTCCACGACCCGAAGCGGAGGCGCAGGCCGAAGGTCTGTTTGCCTTCCCCCGAGGGGCGAAGGCGGGCGTCTGCCTCCATGACATACTCGAACACCTCGACTTCCAGGCCCGGGATGCTGAAATGCTCCGGCTTGTGCAGGAGCGCCTTCAGGCGCATGGGATCACTGAGCCGGCTCACTGCCGGGCGGTTCACCAGATGCTGCAGAAGCTCGTGCGCTTGCCTCTCGCCCAGGACCGGGCGGATTTCGTCCTGAAGAACACGACGCCGGGGGATTGTCTCAAGGAGGTCGAGTTCTGCTTCCCGGTCCAGGGGGTGTCGGCCGCCCGCCTGCAGGAGCGGCTCGGGAAACTGGGCTGGACGTCCGCAGTGCCGCCGCAGCTCGGGCGCGTGGCCTTTGACCCCGTCCAAGGCTTGCTAAAAGGCTACATTGACATGGTCTTCCAGTTCGACGGGCGCTTCTACCTGGCGGATTGGAAGTCGAACTGGCTGGGCAACCGGCCCGAGGATTATTCCGCCCAGGCCGTCAGGGATGAGATGCTGCGGGAGCACTATTTCCTCCAATACCATCTCTACGCGGTCGCGCTGCACAAGTACCTGGCCCTGCGCGTGCCGGGCTATGCATACGAGCGCCACTTCGGCGGTGTGATTTACCTGTTCCTGCGCGGCGTTGAGCCGGCGCATCCCGACCGCGGAGTGTTCCGTGACCGCCCGTCGCAGAGCGCCATTGAACAACTCTCAGCGTTGCTGAAGGGCGATAAGTGACCAGCCAACAATGAGCACCGACACCAAGCCGCCCCGGAGCAGTGGCCCTGAAGGCACCCTCGCGCCAATTGACCGGCACTTTGCCGCCTTAATGGGCCGCCTGTCCGGCGGGGTGCCTGAGGTGAGACTGGCGGCGGCCCTGGTGAGCTACCACTGCCGCCAAGGCCACATCTGCGTGGACCTTGAGGCGCTGGACGCAAAGGCTCTGCCGCCCGAAAGCCTCGCCGAGCTGGGGCTCTCATCCTGGCCCAACACGTCAGCCTTCCTGGACAAGCTCAGGAGCTCTCCCGTCGTGGGCAGGCCCGGCGACTTCACACCACTGGTGCTGGATGAGGGTGGCCGCCTGTACCTTCACCGCTACTGGAAATACGAGACCACGCTCGCCCAGAACATCGCCCGCCTGGCCGCCGAGCCTGCACCGGCAATGGACAAGGACCGGCTCCAGCACAGTCTCGCCGCGCTTTTCCCTCAGCAACCTCTCCATGAACCGGACCGCGCCGCGCAAGCCCCTCACCCCTTCCCTCTCCCCATCCGATGGGGAGAGGGTGGCCGCAGGCCGGGTGAGGGGTTGGTTCATGGTCCCGTTGCAGGACAAACGGTCGTGGGAGCTACCCATGAAACCAATTGGCAGTTGGTGGCCGCCTTTGCCGCTACCCGCAGGAGGTTTTGCATCATCTCCGGCGGGCCGGGCACCGGCAAGACCCGCACGGCCGTCGTCCTCCTGTCCCTGCTCCTGGAACAGCACCCCTCGATGCGCATTGCCCTGGCCGCCCCCACCGGCAAGGCCGCTGCGCGGTTGCAGGAAACCGTCAAAGCCGCCCGGGCAACCTTGCCCTGCTCGGCGAACATCAAGGACCGCCTCCCGGCAGAAGCCAGCACCCTGCACCGCTTGCTCGGCTATATTCCGGACTCGGCCTTCTTCCGTCACGATGCCGACAACCCGCTGCCCTACGACACGATCGTGGTGGACGAGGCCAGCATGGTGGACCTGGCGCTCATGGCGAAGCTCGTGGCCGCCGTCTCGCGCTCGGCCCGCCTCATTCTGCTGGGGGACAAAGACCAGTTAGCCTCGGTGGAAGCCGGGGCGGTCCTTGCTGACCTGTGCGATGGCGGCCAAGCGCATAGCTTCTCAGACGCTTTCATCACCGAATTCAAGGCGGCTACGGGCCAGCAACTGCCGGCCGAGAAGGGCCGAGCGCCCAGTTCAGACCTTTCGGATTGCATTGTGGAGCTACGCAAGAACTACCGCTTCGGCGAGCAAAGCGCCATTTTCCAGCTCAGCCGGGCTGTGAATGAAGGCAACGCCGACAAGGCAGTCGCGTTGCTTGGCAGCACCAACGCGAGCCTGGAAGATGGAGGGTTGAAGCAGGGTGCGACTCCATCCTCCATCCTCCATCCTGCATCCTCGTGCGCCTCCCCTGTCGCTTCGCACTCGTTTGCCTGGCGTCCCGTGCCGCAGCCCGCCGCCCTAAAGGACGCCTTGAGACCCCTCGTGCTCGCGGGCTACAGAGCCTGTCTGCAGGCCTCCAATCCCACCGAAGCCCTGTCCGCCTTCGCCGAATTCCGCATACTCTGCGCCCTGCGCAACGGCCCCTACGGCGTGCAGAACCTGAACCGCCTGGTGGAGGCCATTCTGGCCGAAGCCGGCTTGATTGCCGCTGACGCGCCCTTCTACGCCGGCCAACCCGTAATGGTCGTGCGCAACGATTACAACCTGAAGCTGTTTAACGGCGATGTCGGCATCGTGCGCCTGAACGAGAACAAGGAGCTGCGGGCCTGCTTCGCGGGGCCGGACCAGACCGTCCGCGACTTCATGCCCCTGCGCCTCCCGGAGCACGAGACCGCCTACGCCATGACCGTCCACAAAAGCCAGGGCTCGGAGTTCGAGCGCGTCCTGCTGATCTTGCCCGGTGAGGACAGCCCGGTGCTGAGCCGGGAGCTGGTTTACACGGGGCTGACCCGCGCCAGCAAACACGTCGAGCTCTGGACCGACCCGGCCATCTTCAAGACGGCCATCCAGCGTAAGATCAGCCGGCGCTCGGGGTTGCGGGAGGCCCTGTGGTCAAAGGGATCGGCTGCCAGCCCCTAAACCGTGGGGCTCTGAGGCGGGGATACGGCGATTCCCCGGTGTGTCTCCCATGTGGTCCGGGCCCCATGGGAGACACACCGGGGTATCACCGTAGGGGCATCACTGATTCCAGCGGGAATCGCGCGGCCAGGGGCAGGCAGGTTCCCCCTACCTGGCCGGTTCGCCCCGTTGCGCCAGGGCCTTGAGCATCTCCGCGGCGCGGGCACGAATGTCGGGGGCGACGTAGCCCAGCCGGAGTGCTTCCAGCGTAATCCGGGCTGCCTCGGTATCGCCGCGGGCGAACTCCACTTGGGCCAGCGCCAGAGAATAGGCCTGGTTCTCAGGCTCCAGCTCCGTGGCCCGCCGGATATGCCGCTCGGCGTCCGCCAGGTCGTGGCCCTGAACCAAGTCGAGCGCGCCCAGCAGGTGGTGAGCTGGGCCGAAATCCGGCATCAGCGCAAGCGACTGCTCCAACTCGGCCCGAACCTCCGCCGCCGCTGCCGGTTCGAGCGGGCGCAGGTTTGGGCCACCCGCCGCCAGGGCACACTGCTGCTGGGCGGAGGCAAAAAGGGCCAGGTAACTGAGCTGCCCGAGTTGCTGCGCCTTGCGAAAGCAGTTCACGGCCTCCGCGGGCTGCCCCCGTCTGGCCACCAGGAAGCCGAGTCCCTCGCACGGCAGGGGGCTGTTGGGCGCCAGTTTCTCGCCCTGGCGGAAGTACCACTCGGCGGCGTCAAACCGGCCAATGTGAAGGAGTTCGTCTCCAAGCCGGAAGCAGACTTCCGCGGGCGAGATGCTTTGCGTGACGCACGCCCGGCGCAGGTCAACCGCGGCGCTTAACTTCACCGTGAGCGGCTTAAACTTGCCGCGCGCAAGATACCGGGCCAGGTCGGCCTGCATCCCGGGCAAGCTGGTGTGGAAAGCGTTCGTGAACGCCTGCTCGGGGGACTGCCCCTGCCGGAGCAGCACCGTCAATTGGGGAAAGTTAGTGCGGTAGTCGGCATTGTCGCCCAGCAGGAGATAATGGGTGAGCAGCCAGGATT
>DATKNZ010000249.1:0-3948 GCA_035541055.1 Candidatus Acidiferrum sp.
GGGGCACCACCCCCGCCCAGGAGTTGCTCTGCACTTCGGAGCTGAGCTGGATGAGTTCCGTCCGGTCGGAATGCGCCGTGGTCGTGCTCCAAAGCTGGGCGCCGTCAACCAGGATCGAGTAGCTGTTCGTGTCCCAAAGCAACCCGTAGGTATGGAAGCCGGTGCCGAGGCCCGAGCCGATGTTGCCGCTGTTGTATTGCTTGTGATACGCCCCGTAGCCGTCCCAGTGGACGGTGCTCTGGACGTAGCTGTCGATGTTCACGCTGTTGGCGTCAGTCTTGCGATGCTCGCAGATATCGATCTCTGCGCCCGATGCCGACGTATCGCCCAGATACTGACCCTCGTTTGGCGATTGCAGCCAGAAGGCGGACCACATCCCGGCCGTCGTATCGAAGCTGATGCTGGCCTCGAGGTAGCCGTAGCACAGGCGGAACTTTCCGTCGCTGGAGAGAATCGCGCTGTAGTGCGTGCCGTTGGTGGTGTAGGTGGTGAGGGTCAGGTACCCGCCGCCCACCGTGACCGCGTCCGGGGTGTTCACCGCGTCGCGGTTGGGACCGGCCCACGCCCACCACTTGGTGCCATCGAGCGAGGTGCCGTCGAATTCATCCGCCCAAACCAGGTAAAAACCCGGCGGCGGCGCGGCTGGAGCGTTTGCGGCAGACAGCAGCAAGCCGATAGCGAGGGCTGTCGTCCTGAGTCCACGCGCGGGGTCAATGGGTGAGGTGCTTTGCTTCATCGGGTTCGATCTTCAGGAGTTCCACGCGCAGACGGTCTGAGAGGACGACTAATTCAACTGCACGATCCGGTAATATCGCTGGCCGATGGAGGGGCTGGGGTCGATCGCCGACACGGAGTAGCCAAAAGCGGCAACGTCTGCGCCGAGCGTGGTCCACGTCGAGGCGTTCAGGTCATCCTTGAACTGCACGCGATAGGTCTTGCCCGGGTAGGTGCTCCACACGAGGCCGAACGCGGCGTTGGTAAAGGCGCCTGAGGTCACCCGCGGCGGCGGCACCACCGCGATGGTGAATGACTTGCTGTTGCTCAGAGACGGGCTGCCGTTATCCGCGACTCGGATGGTGACGGAGTTGGTCTGGGGCGAAGCCACGCGCGGCGCGGTCCAGGAGAAGATGCCGGCAGGCGATACGGAGGCGTCGGCAGGCCCGGCGATCAGGCTGAACGTGAGCGTGTCGGCAGGGATATCGGCGTCGGTGGCCGTGTTGGTTAAGACGAGAGCGGCCCCGGCGTTGACGGTCTGGTTCGGGATGGCTGCGAGCACCGGCGCGGTGTTGGTGTAGGGGAATATCTCAAGGCCGGAGCAGGTGGGCTCAAAGGCGGCGCCTTTCGAAAACTGTAGCGTGATTTGGCCGCTGGCATCACTGGTGACGTTGAACTGGCGCGTGGTGGCGCGGAATTTGGCGCCGGTCGCGGCGAGCACATCGAAATTCGTGAGCACCTGGATGCCGTTGAGCGCGACGTTGAACTGCCGGTCGCCGGCCGCGGCCACGTAGGGAGAGATTTCCGCGAAGTGCAGGCGCGCCTTGTAGAGCTTGTTGGAGGCCAGCCAGGGCAGCGTGCAGGTGAAGCTGCGCCAGCGCTCGCTCTGGTAAACGGCGAGCGGGGCGGGATTCGTGGCGGCGCTGAGGTCTATGGCATTGGTGACGCTGTGCGTGCTGAGTGAGGACGTGTAGGCGGAGTCGGGATTAAAGCTGCCCACGGCCGGGCCGCCGCAGTTGAAGAAGCAGTTCGAGACGGACGTGGCAAACGGCAGGGTCAGAATGTTGTTGCCCTCGTTGCCCTCGGGAAAGCGGTTGATGTCGTCCACGTTCGCCGTCACGGCGTGCGCGCCGGGCGTGGCGGTCCAATAATAGCTGCCGCTGCCGCCGTTGGCGGTGAGGTTCACCGATGCCCCGGGCTGCAGCGGGCCGGTGTAGCCGCCGGACCAGAAGCCGCCCACGCCGTCCACGCTGAAGCCGATGCCGATGCTGGTGCCGTTGCCGGGCGCGGCGGCGGCGCCCTGGTTCTTAACGGTCGCCGTGAAAAGGACGCTGTTGCCGGCGTAGATCGGGGCCGGGCTCCAGGTGATGGCGGTGACGATCACGTCCGGCAGAGCATTGGTGGCCGTGGCGGTGGCCTGGTTCGAGTTGGGGCTTTCGCCGGCGTTATTCACCGCCGAGACGTAGTAGTAATAGGGCACGCCGACGGAGCAGGAGGTGTCCAGGAATGGGGCCGCCGTGACGTTGCTGGCGATGACGCTGTAGGTGCCGTTGCTGCTCGTGGCGCGCTTGATTCGGTAGCTCGCGGTGTTGGCGGGCGCGGTCCAGTTCAGCGTGATGTTCCCCGAGCCGGGCACGGCACTGAGACCGGTGGGTAGGCCCGGGGCCGCGGCCCACAAGCCCCAGCCGACGGGGACCTCGGCGGGGGTGTCACTCTCGGCAACCGTGTTCAGGGCGGTGACTACGTAGTAGTTGGTGGCGCCGCTGACGGGATTGTTGTCGGTAAATGTGGTGAGGGGCATGCCTTCCGTGATGGCCTGGCCCAGGATGGTGTAGGGGCCGCCGCTGTTGGTGGCGCGCTTGACTGCGTAGGTGACCGGCGTGAGCGGCGCATTGGTCCAGGTGAGGACGACCGTGCTGCCGGAAGGGTTCGCGCTGACGCCCGCCGGCGGAGCGGGCCACGTGGCTGGGCCAGCCAGGTAATTGCTCATCCAGCCGGCGATAGGTTCCAGGTCGAAGGACGACCAGCCCGCAGGGTCGCCGTTCTCGAAAAGCGTGCAGCCGAGAACGTAGGCATCCTGGTTGAGCTGGCGGTCGAACCAGTTGAGCCAGCACTCGTATTGCGCGGCGCTGCCGCGGGCCTGCCAGCCGGAAGTGGCGGGATTGCCGCTCTGGTCCACGCCACCCTCGGTGAGGATCAGCGGCATGTTCAAGAGATCGGTGTAGCCTTGCTGGGCGAAGTAGGCATAGAACTGCCGGTGCCGGAGCGAGTACCAGTTCTCGGTGCCCACGTCGGTGCTGTATTGGATGGTATAGGCGTGATAGCTCCAGGCGCCGCCGGCGGCCTGCGCCTGGCGCAAGGCGGGCACGAATGGGTCAAGGTCGGAGAGGCTGGCGGGGTTGCCCACGGCGATGCTGCCGATGCAGGGCTTGTAGCCGGCGGCGACCATGAGGGGCGTCAGGTTGGTCCAGAACTGGTTGAACCATTGCGAGGCCGCGCCGGCCGGGCTGCTCGGGTAGCCGAGCGTGGGCGTGCTGTCGCCTTCGTTGGGTCCCTCCAGGTAGTCAATGAGCGCGCGGTCGGAGGGCGCCAGGCCATTGAGCGGCGGCTGCAGGACCGTATTCCAGAAATCAAGCGCGCTGGCCGTGGCGTCATTGGCCAGCGAGTAACTCCTGGCCGTATAGACGCGGACAACGACCTTGCCGGACGGCGCCTTTGACTTGTAATCGCGCATCGCCTGCACCATGCCCGCGGGGAAGCCGGAGTCGAGTGCCAGCACTTTGAGAAGGCGCGGCTTGCCCGAGACGATGTTCGAGGAGCCTGCGGTGTAGCTATTGATGAGATGGGCGCTGAGCTTGCTGGCGCTGAGCGTTTGGGCCGAGGCCGAGCCGGCGGCGCAGGCGGCAACCAATAATGCTGCCAGCCAATACCGCCGGTGCCCGGAGCTGTTCATGTAAAGAGCCTAGCCTGAATGACTTGCCGCGGAAAGCGCGGAAAGGCGCAGTCAAGTGACATACCCACTTCCCCTCCTGCACCCCGTAGCCCCACCCCAGAAGGGCCGGTGCGGGCCTTGCGTTCCCCTGGGGAGTGCCCGGTGTGTCTCCCATGTGGGTCGACCCCACGGCTGTCCGGTTGTTGTGAGGGTCGGACGCAGTTTCATGCAGTAATGATGGGCCTGAACTGCCCCTTAGGGGGTGTGAGCGATTTGAACTGCGTCCGATCCCCAATCCGGGG
>DATKNZ010000250.1:0-25366 GCA_035541055.1 Candidatus Acidiferrum sp.
CTTGCCCCGCTCGCCATACACGTCTCGGCCATTTACCAGGACCACCACGGGATGATATGGGTCGGCGCCCGGCAGGGTTTGGCACGCTGGTACGAGTCCAGTTGGCAGGTCCGCACCAATCCGTTCGGCGCGCCCACCTTCGACGTGCGCGCGATTGCCGACGATGCCGCCGGCAACTTCTGGATCGGCACCGATGGCGACGGCCTCTTGCGGTTGCGCGAGGGCAGCCTGACCGCGTTTACTCACACCAACGGCCTGCCCGGCGACAGCATCTCCTCGCTCTGCGTTGACCCGGATGGCGTGCTGTGGGCGGGAACGACGCGCGGCTTGGGGCGCTACGACGGGAGGAAATGGACCGTCTATACCACGCGCGAGGGGCTGAGCGATGACAGCCCGGGCTACCTGCTGGCCGACGGCGAAGGCTATCTCTGGATCGGCTCCAGCATCGGGCTGATGCGGGCCAACCGCCGGGACTTGCAGGACTTCGCCGAAGGCTTGACCAACTCCATCTCCGTCCGGGTCTATGGAAAGGAGGACGGCTTGCCGACTGGCGAATGCACGGAAGGCTCGCAACCCGCCGCTTGCCGCGCGCGGGACGGCACGCTGTGGTTTCCCACGACCAAGGGGCTTGCCTACGTCAACCCGAAGCTGCTGCGGCCCAATACCAACCCCCCGCCGGTGCTGATCGAGTCCGTGCGGGTGGACGGCGAATTGCAGAACAAGAGCACCTTGCGCTCGCCGCTGCCCGAGGCGGTGACTGTCCCGGCGGGCAAGGAAGGCCTGGACATCACCTACACCAGCCTGAGCTTGTCCGCGCCGGAAAAGGGCCACTTCCGCTACATGCTCAGCCGCCACGAAAGGAACTGGATCGAGCGGCCCTCTTACTGGCGCAGCGTGCATTACAGCAAGCTGCCGGACGGCGATTACCGGTTTTACGTCGAGGCGTGCAACGAGGATGGCGTCTGGAGCACGCAACCGGCCACGCTGGCCATCAAGGTCCTGCCGCCGTTCTGGCGCACGTGGTGGTTCATCAGCGCCACGGTTGCATTCCTGCTGGGCCTCGTGGTCGGGTCGGTACACTACGTTTCCACCCAAAAGCTCCAGCGCCAATTGGCCAGCCTGCGCCAGCAGGAGGCGCTCGAGAAGGAACGCGCGCGCATTGCCCGCGATATCCATGACCAGGTGGGCGCGAACCTCACCCAGGTATCCCTGCTGGGCGAACTGGTGGAAAGCGACAAGGACCACCCGGAGGAAATCGAGGCCCACGCCCGCCAAATCTCCCAGACCGCCCTCGAAACCACCCGCGCCCTGGACGAGATCGTCTGGACCGTTAACCCCTCCAACGACACGCTCGACGGCCTGGTCAACTATGTCTGCAAGTACGCGCAGGAGTATCTTGCCCTGGCATCGCTGCGCTACCGCCTGGAGGTGCCTTCGCAATTGCCCAACACGCCTGTCTCCCCCGAGTTGCGCCACAACGTCTTCCTGGCCGCCAAGGAAGCCGTCAACAACGTAGTCAAGCATTCCGGCGCCACATCCGCCTGGTTGCGCCTGCGCCTGGAACCGCACCGCTTTACGCTGGAGATCGAGGACAACGGCCGTGGCCTGCCGAAGAACGCAGCGGATAAAGGGCGTAACGGCCTGCGCAACATGCGTAAACGCGTCGAGGATATCGGCGGAGAATTCAGCATAGGCCCCGGCGCCGAGGGCGGCACGCTGGTGCGCTTTACTGCGCCCCTCAGGTAGGGTGTATTTGCCGACGCTGCGTGTTGCGTATTGCGTGTTCCGTGTCCACGCAACACGCAACACGCAAATTCCCCGTATTCAGCCACCTTCCCAGGCCGGGGCCGATTAGCGCAAGCGCCCACCCCGGTATGCCCCAGCTTCATAAGGCGCGTGGCCGCAAAAGCTTGCGATTTCCAGCCGCTGCCCACCGAACCTGATGCCCTCCCTACCCTGTCCGGATGCACGCCGGTACCTCACCGTAGTACCTCTAATAGGCTATTAGAGGTACTACGGTGAGGTACCGGTGTGCATCCGGATGAGTCCCGGACAGGATGAGGAAGGCTGGCCGGGCCATCCAGCAACGTGGCACCTCGCGACGGCCGGGCAGACCGCGGCTCGACGCAATGCATCTCAGGGATTCGGCGAAGTGCGATCCGAGGCATGTCCCGGAGGGACTTCTGGCCATAGCCCAACGCTCCAGCGTCGGGAATATCCGGCTTGCTCCAGTCCCGCTAACCTTCCAGGTTGCCGCCGCGCAGGCATGCACGCGGCAAGCTGGAAGCTTGCCGGGACGAGCGCAAGCCGGAGGCTTACGCTACTACTCGACCGCGGAGTAGGCCATTGACGCTCTGGGCGGCAACGGGTATGACTCCGGGCATGGTTTCCAGCTAGCGCGTCCCGGGAATAGACATGCCAATTACCGTTTCCATCGTGGAGGACAATGACCAGTTGCGCAGCACGCTGACGCGCGTGATCGGGCGGGCTGATGGCTTCAAATGCGTGAGCCATTACGCGAACGCCGAGGCCGCGCTGGCGGGCTTGCGCAATGAGAAGCCTGAGGTGGTGCTGATGGATATCAACCTGCCGGGGATGAACGGGGTGGAATGCGTGCGGCAGTTGAAGCAGGCGGCGCCGCACGTCCAGGTGGTCATGCTGACGGTTTACGAGGACACCGACAACATCTTCGCCGCGCTAGCCGCGGGCGCATCGGGCTACCTGCTGAAGCGCACGAAGAGCGCCGAGCTCCTCGAGGCCATCCGCGAGGTGCACCGCGGCGGCTCGCCGATGACGACCCACATCGCGCGGAAGGTGACGCAGTCCTTCCTGAAGGTCGGCCCGTCCCAGCAGCCAACCGAGAACCTGTCGCAACGGGAGCAGGAAGTGCTCGATTGCCTGAGCCAGGGCTTTCTCTACAAGGAGATCGCCGACAAGCTCGGCATCAGCTACGAGACGGTCCACACCTACATCCGCCGGATTTACGAGAAGCTGCAGGTGCGGACGCGGACGGAGGCCGTGGCGAAGTTCCTGAAGAGATAGGCGGGCCAGGCGGCCGCAGCGATGGCCTTGGCGGCGCATTTCGACAGCGCCAGCGCGCGCTGAACACCCAAATCCGAAATCCGAAGCCCGAAATCCGAAACAAATACGAAGGCTCAAACGAGCAATGACCAAAACCTGCGGGCAGGCTGGGCTTGGAGCATTTGGGATTGCAGCATTGGGATTTGTTTCGGATTTCGGGCTTCGGATTTCGGATTTCTGCTGCCGGCGGCGTCCGATTATAGTCACCTCATGACGCGTGTTGACCAGGCATTGGTGGACCGCGGCCTGTGCGCCAGCCGGGAGAAGGCCCGGCGCGCCGTGCTGGCCGGGCAGGTGCGCATCAATGACCAGCCGGCGCGCAAGCCCAGCGACTTGGTCAAGCCGGCGGACACCCTGACGCTGGCGGCACCGGAGAAGTTCGTCAGCCGGGGCGGCCTCAAGCTGGATCATGCGCTCGAGCATTTCCGCCTGGACGTGACCGGCCTGACGGCGCTGGACCTCGGCGCCTCGACCGGCGGGTTCACCGACTGCCTGCTGCAACGCGGGGCGGCCAGGGTGTTCGCGGTGGACGTGGGCCAGGGCCAGTTGGCGTGGAAGCTCAGGCAGGACCCGCGCGTGGTGGTCATGGAAAAGACCAACGCGCGGGCGCTGACCCCGGCGCATTTCCCGCAGCCCTTTGTGCCGGCGGACCTGGCGGTGATTGACTGCTCGTTCATTTCGCTGCGCAGAATCCTGCCACCCGCCGTTGCATTGCTCCGGCCCTTGGGTAGAATCGTCGCGTTGATTAAACCGCAGTTCGAAGCCGGCAAGGCGGAGGCGGACAAGGGCGCCGGCGTAATACGCGACCCGGAGATTCACCGGCGCGTGCTGCGGGAGCTGAATGAGTTCGTGACCGGCCCGCTGGCGCTGCGGTGGATCGGTGTGACGGAATCCCCGGCCCCCGGCCCCGCGGGCAATAAGGAATTTCTGGTGCTGATTGAAAAACCTGGCTGACAAGATCAAGCGCGTCGGCGTAATTGCAAACCCGGAGAAGGCCGCTTGCACGGAGGCGGTGGGCCGGGCCGCGCGGCTGATCCGGGCTGCCGGCCGCGCGCTCTACGGCGATCCTACGACGGCCTGCCTGCCAAGACTGGACGCGAGCCAGTGCCCCGACGTGGCTACCCTGGCCCGCAAGGTGGACCTGCTGCTGGTCTTCGGCGGCGACGGCACGCTGCTGCACGCGGCGCGCCAGATCGCCGGCTGCCGCACGCCCATTCTGGGCGTCAACATCGGCAGCCTTGGCTTCCTCACCGCGCTGCCGTCCGCCGACCTGGCCCGCGGCTTGAAACAGGTTTGGAACGGCGAGTTTAACTTCGAGTCACGCGTCCTGCTGCAGGCCAAGGGCAGCGGCAAGGGGCAGGCCTTCGATGAGCCCGCGCTCAATGACGTCGTGATCAGCCGCGGCATCGCCTCGCGCCTGATTGAGCTGGACGTGCGAGTGGATGGCGAGCCGCTCACCCGCTACCGCTGCGACGGCCTGATTGTCAGCTCGCCGACCGGGTCCACAGCTTATTCGCTGGCGGCGGGCGGGGCGGTGGTGTTCCCCACGGCCCAGGTGCTAGCGCTCACGCCCATTTGCGCGCACACCCTTTCGAATCGGCCGCTCATCCTGCCGCTCAGCGCGGCCATCGAGGTGGAGGTCGTCAGCCCCAGGCCGACAACCATCTTGAGCGCGGACGGGCAACTGGTGACCGAGCTGGCAGCGGGCGACCGGATGAGCATCCGGCGCAGCCGCCGGACGGTGCGCCTGATGCACCTGGCCGGGAGTTCGTTCTGCGAGACGCTGCGGCGCAAGCTGCACTGGCGGGGGGCCACCCTGTGATCCGGCTGAAGGACATCGCGGCGCGGGCGGGCGTCTCGACGATGACGGTCTCCAAGGCCCTGCGCGACCAGCCGGATGTTTCGGACACGACCAAGACGCGCATCAAGCTGCTGGCCCAGCAGATGGGTTATTTGCCGGACTCCTCCGCCCAGGTGCTCCGCACACGCACCACGAAGCTGTTCGGACTGGTGCTTTCCTCGCTGACCAATCCCATCTACGCGCGCGTGGTGCTGGCGATCGAGGAAGGCGCGCACGCGCTGGGCTACGACGTCTTGCTGGCGCACACGCTCAACGTGCCGGAGCGCGAGGAGGCCTGCATCCGCCGGTTCATCTCCCGCCGGGTGGACGGGCTGTTTGTCGCCCCGGTTTACCGGATCGCCACGGAAGCTCGCATCTACAAAGAACTGCTGTCCCGCGCCATCCCCACCGTTCTGCTTGGCCACCCCGCCCCGTTCTGCAACCAGTTTGTGTGCGTGGAGAGTGACGACTTGCCAGCGAGTTACGCTACGACTCAGCATCTACTCAAGCTCGGGCACAAGCGCATCGCCTTCCTGACCGGGCCGACCGTGACGCCCTGGACGCAGGAACGCCTGGGGGGCTACCGCCGGGCCCTGAGGGAGGCCGGCATGGATGTGGACGACAAGCTCGTATTCGAAGCCGGGCATACACTGGAGGACGGCGCGCGGGCCGCAACGCAGATGCTCAGCGAGTCGCCGGATGCCACCGCCGTTCAAGCGATCAACGACGTGGTGGCCGTGGGCTGCGCGGAGGCGTTGCTCGCTCAGGGCCTGAAGATCCCGGACGACATGTCGGTGGCCGGCTTTGGGAACATCCTGCTGGGCCGGCACTTTCGCGTGCCGCTCACCACGGCGCGCCAGCCAAAATACCGTCTGGGCGCAGCGGCGGTCGAGGTGATGCAGCAATTACTGGGCGGCAAACGCCCCGAATCCCGCCGCCTGCCGGCGGAGTTGGTTGTGCGCCAGAGCACGGCCGCCCCGGCTGCCGCCCAGAAGCAGCGGCAGCCGAAGCACGCGGCTGCGAAGCCCGCAGCCGAGCCACAGCATTGAGCGCGGTGGCAGGGACGCCTCGCCGAAAGAAGCAGGAGGGATCGCTCTCGGACTGAAGGTGCGGCACCTTCACGGCCACCGGCGCATTGCCGTTCTGCGTGTCCTCGGCCTTGAAGACGCACCCCATGCCGCTGCGGCTCAGGGCGCATTTGGACAATCGCCGCCGTGGCAAGGGATCTTGCGTGAGCGTGCGACAACCCGTTTTTGCTATCATTTGAGGCAGGTCGGTGTCAGGATAGCTCCATGAACCGAGGCAATCGTTTGGGCCGACGGTCGATCATATATCCGCCAGTCGAGATCTCGACACACAATCCCCCCAACCTGATTGTCGTTGAGCGAGAAAGGCAGACCGTGCTTATACGCGCCGCTCAGGACAACTTCTCGCCGCGGCGCAAGGCTTTCCTGATCCGGCAGCTTGCCGCCGAGGGCTATATCCCGGACTGCTTCGAAGAGTTCACGGAACACGCGCCGGTCGCAGGGTTGACGTGGGTGACCGACCGGTCATTGTTATTTGTTGGTCCCCAGGCAAGGAAGCGCACCCGGCAGATCATGCAGCGGGTGCTCGCCGGCGCCTGTTTGTTGTGGCTGGTGGAAATTGCTCTGGCCTTCCGCTGGCGGTAGCGGCACAGGTAGGGACGCTTCGCCGAGGCGTCCGCGTTGTGGCAGCGCCGGAGGCCTCGGCGAGGAGTCCCTAAGAGCCGGAGAGGTCAGCGG
Organism: Candidatus Acidiferrum sp.; assembly: GCA_035541055.1. Classification (GTDB taxonomy): domain Bacteria; phylum Verrucomicrobiota; class Verrucomicrobiia; order Limisphaerales; family UBA8199; genus JAPLUA01. Next base: position 6,685 of record DATKNZ010000250.1, read on the forward strand.
CGAAAGAAAAGCCACCAGATTACGAGCAGCATCGGCAGCATGTAAGGCAGCGTGAAGCGGAAGATATAGCCCAGAAAACCAGGTGTGTGAGCCTTCTGCTGGTCCGCGATGGCCTTGACCATGAAGTTGGGCCCATTGCCGATATAGGTGTTGGCGCCGAAGAAGACCGAACCAATGCTGATTGCCTGGAGGCATCTCACGGACAGAGGATTCCCGAGCAGCCATGTCGTTTTGGTCTGCGCAGCCGTAAGGGTGCCGTGCGCTAGCGCGTCCGGGAAATGCGCCTGGAGCACGGCTACCGCCTGGCAAATCTGCTCGGCATGAGGCGTGCCAGCCGCCCGGCTGAGGTCGGCGCCGTGGGTCCTGAGATGGGCAGTGATGGTGCCCAGAGTGTCTGGTGAAATGAAGGCGCCGTATGCGGCGCTCAGGAAGCTCAGATACGTGGGCGCGTTGTCGAGCACGCTGGAAAGCGCACCACTGCCCCAGTAGAAGAGGCCCGGCGCGGGCTGGCCGAGTCCGCCAGCATTAGCCTGGAGCCAGTCCAAGGCCGGCATCATCGTGGCGAAGATGCCGGCAAACAGCACCGCGACCTCTTTGATGGGGGCGAAGTTAAAATCATTGGCCGCATGGACGGCTTTGGACGTCGTAAAGTAGGAGCCGGCGGCGGCGGCCACCATGAGTGCCTCGCGAAGAAAAGCTGGATGCGTGACCAGCACAGCGGCCAGTATGACCGCGAGGAAGAAGAGGTTGCCCAGGCCCTGGAAGCGCCATTGCTCGTGCGCGGTCTCGCTTTCGCGCACCAGGCGAGGCGCACGGCGGAAGTTCCACGCGTCCACGGCGTAGAAAGCCGCCAGCAGCAGGCCAACTCCGGTCAGCCAGATCGGCCAGCATTGCTGGGCGACCCACCAGAACGGCACGCCCTGGAGATAGCCCAGGAAGAGCGGCGGATCGCCGACGGGCGTCAGGCTGCCGCCCACATTGGAAATGAGGAAGATGAAGAAGACCACGTGGTGCGCGGTAAGGCGGTACTTGTTCAGGCGCAGCCAGGGCCGGATCAGGAGCATGGAGGCGCCGGTCGTGCCGAGGAGGTTGGCCACCACGGCGCCGATCAGCAGGAACAACACATTGGCGCGGGGCGTGGCCTCGCCTTTGACGCGGATGTGGATGCCGCCGGCAACGACGAACAGCGAGCCCACCAGGCAAATGAAGCTGACGTACTCGGCTGCTGTGCGCAGCACGCGTTCGGGCGCGTGCATGCCAGCCACGTAGTAAGCAATGGTGACGGCCATCAGGCCTGCGATCACCTTCAGGAAGTGCCGGCCCCACCAGCCGGCAAACCAGAGGGGCGCCAGCGCAACGGCCGCCAGCAGGCTCACAAATGGGGTCACCATGAGTGGGTTGGGCTGAATCGCGGTTTCCATTATGTGCTCTCGGAACGCTCACTGCCGCGCGGAGAGACCCGATGGCCCGGATTCGCCAGGGCCGGCCGCCCGCGTTGCACTGCCCGCTATCGCACGCAGATTTCGGGCCAGGGAACGGCTGCGAAGTTCTACGCCGCTGCTTAACACTTCTCTAATCCAGTATTAATGCTGGCCGCCGCCCTTTTGCGATGCCTGTTTCAGGTTGATTACATGACCTCCGGCAAGGCGCAATCAGCGCGGTCTATCTGGCTATTCTTGGCCTGCCCGCGCAAGTTGCGACAGTGCCGCTTCCGCCGGCTCTCCGCAGGGTCTTCCCGGCCGATAAAGAAGTCCAATGAAACGGTAGTATTAGAGATTTGTTAGGATGTCCGGGGGCAGTTGGCACCAGTTCTGCATCAGGGCGGAAAAGCCATCATTCGAACGTTGTAGTGCTATGAAGAAAATAGAAGCGATCATCAAACCGTTTAAGCTCGACGAGATCAAGGAGGCCCTGGGTGAACTGGGCATTGCCGGAATGACCGTCATCGAGGTCAAAGGGTTCGGCCGGCAGAAGGGGCATACGGAAATCTACCGCGGCAGTGAGTACACCGTGGATTTCCTGCCTAAGATCAAGATTGAGCTGGTCGTGTCCGAAGAACAGACGGACGAAGCGGTGGATGCCATCGTGAAGACCGCCAAGACGGGCAAGATTGGCGACGGCAAGGTCTTCGTCACCACGGTGGACGACGCCATCCGCATCCGCACCGAGGAGAAAGGGGCCAAAGCGATCTAGCCACATTTAAACATACCCATACTGCGACAACACACATCATGAACAAACGAACGCTGCTGCTTATCACATTATTAACCGCCGGCACATGCTGGTTCGCGGCGCAGGCGGAGGATACCAACAACGTCGCGGCCACCAGCGCGGCGCCCGCCGATGCGACTCCCAAGCCTGACCCCGCCGGCACGGCCACGGGGGCCAGCTCGGACGCCCAGGATGCCGCCGGCAACCACTTCGTCGGGAGCGAACCCACGCCGTTAAGCGCGGACGACAAGAAGGACGCGACGAAGGTGAAGACCTATGAGGACGCCAAGAAGGCTTATGCGGATTACCTGGCGCAGGTGAAGGTCGAGCCGCTGGCGGTCAAGCTCTCGGACTCGGTGGGCCACAACCGGGTCGCCATCAACTTCATGTGGACGCTGGTTACGGGCTTCCTGGTCATGTTCATGCAGGCGGGCTTTGCGCTCGTCGAGACCGGCCTGTGCCGGGCCAAGAACTCCGGGCACACGATGTCCATGAATTTCATGATCTATCCCATGGGCATGCTGGGGTTCTATCTGTGCGGGTTTGCCTTTATGTTCGGCGGCCTGGGCCCCATCGGCACGATGGGGAATTATGGCGGCTTGAACGGGGAATGGACCATCAACCTGTTTGGCAAACCCTTCGGGCTGCTGGGCCATAAAGGATTCCTGCTGCAGGGCGTCGGGTACGATACGGCTGCCTTCGCGCTGTTCCTGTTCCAGATGGTCTTCATGGATACCACGGCCACGATTCCGACGGGCGCCGCGGCGGAGCGCTGGAAGTTTTCGGCATTCATGATTTACGGCTGCTGCATCGGCACGATCATGTATCCGATCTTCGGCAACTGGGTGTGGGGCGGGGGCTGGCTATCGCAACTGGGCACCAATTTCGGCTTAGGGCACGGGCATGTGGATTTCGCTGGTTCGACTGTGGTGCACATGCAGGGGGGCGTCATCGCCCTGATCTTCGCGTGGCTGATCGGGCCGCGTTATGGCAAGTACGACGCCACCGGCAAGCTGGTGCACCCCATCCTGGCGCACAATATCCCCTTCGTCATGCTGGGAACGTTCATCCTGGCCTTCGGCTGGTTCGGGTTCAATCCCGGGTCAAGCCTGGCGGGCACGGACCTGCGCATCTCGGTGATCGCGGTCAACACCATGCTGGCATCAGCCACTGGCGCACTCGCCGCGACGCTCTGGATGTGGTGGGTGCGCAGCAAGAAGCCCGATCCTTCAATGATGTGCAACGGGATGTTGGCCGGCCTGGTAGCCATTACGGCGCCCTGCGCCTTTGTCAGCGCTGGCGGGGCCTCCATCATCGGCCTGATTGCAGGGATCATCGTCGTCGAGTCGGTCTTCTTCTGGGACCGCATCGGCATTGACGACTGCGTGGGGGCCATCTCTGTCCATGGCGTCAATGGCGCCTGGGGCTGCCTCTCGATCGGCCTGTTCGCCGACGGCACCTACGGAGACGGCTGGAACGGGGTGTCCGGCACCGTGCGCGGCCTCTTCTACGGCGGCGGCATGAGCCAATTCTGGGCCGAGCTGATCGGCGTGACCACCTGCTTCGTGACGCTGTCTATCGTCTCGATCGTGGTCTATCAACTCGCCGAGAAACTGGTGGGCAACCGCGTGGACAAGGATGTGGAGATCGAGGGTCTGGACGTGCCCGAGATGGGCGTGCCCGGATACTCCGGCATGGTCCTGGATAAGCAATCCGAAACCCCGATGCCCAGGGGGGAGCATTACGTGCCCCGGGCCTCGGTCGCCGCGGCCGCGAAGGTATAGCCCTTCCGCAAGAGCCGACTGCACCTGATGGCTGCCGCGCGCGAATCCAAGAACTCGCGCGCGGCCTGCCCTTGAAACAGAACAGGAACGACACATGGATATGGCATGGATTGCATTGTTGCGCCCGCTGGCCGGGCTGGTTGCCGGGGTGGTTATCGGCGTGGGTTTTGGCCTATGCCAGAGCCTGGCCTTGCGCCGCAACCAACGGCTTCAGCAGGCAGGTGAATTGAGAAGCGGCTGGGCCGTGATGCCGGGCTCAATGCGGCGTGTCGGATACCTCCTGATCGCCTTGGTGGCCGTCCAACTCCTCTGTCCGCTGCTCTTTAGGGACGGAGTGCAATGGTGGGTCTCAGGCGGCGTGGTGGTGGGATATGGAGCGATGTTGTTCTGCCAGTTGCGGCTGCGCCCGTGAGGGCGTGGCCGCCCCCCGTCGCAAGCATTTGCCGCCGGAACGTTTTGCGGAAGACGGTGGTGGCAACGGCGTGAGCCCCAGGGCTCACGCCGTCTCTTTATTCTCCGCTCCCGCAGCGCAATGAGCTAAACTGCATCCATGCCTGATCAGGTTTCGGGAGCGGAAGGTCTGCCAACCGGCATGCGGGTCGTGGGTGGGGACGACGGGCCGAGGTTCTTTCCGCAATTCCTTCTCGCGGCCACGGTAGTCGTGGGGATCAGCCTCCCCGCGCTTCTGCTGAACCCGTTGGTGGGCCACCGGGCAATCGCACTGCTTTACCTGCTTACGGTGGTGTTCCTGGCGCTCTTCGTGGAAAGGGGGCCAACCCTATTTGCCGCAGCTCTCAGCGCCGTGCTTTGGGATCTGCTGTTCCTGGAGCCAATCGGGAACCTGAGTATTCGGAATGCCGAAGATGCCATCATGTTCGGGATGTACTTCGTGGTGGCGCTGGTGCTGGGCCAACTGACCGCCCGCATCCGCGCGCAGGAGCGGAGCGAACACCAGCGCGAAGCGCACGCCACTGCTTTGTATCGGCTGACGCGCGAGTTGTTGGAAGCCACCGGCCGCCAGCACCTCGTAACGCAAGCCGTGCGAGAAATGGAGAGCGCCTTCTCGGCCCGGATCGTTATCCTGCTGCCCGACTCGTCGGGCCGCCTCAGCCTTCACGCTGAAAACGGCAGCAGCTACGAACTGGCGGGCCCGGAGCAATCTTTAGCCTTGCGCGTTTTTGAGCAGGGTCAGCCCGCCGGCGATTCGCCCCGCGCATTCCCGCCAGCCGAGACCTTGTTCGTGCCGCTGCTGGCCGGTGGGGATACGCTGGGCGTCCTTGGCTTGCATTTCGAGGCCGCCACGTCCGGGCTCTCGGCTCAACAACGCCAACTGCTGAGCGCGTTCGCCCAACAGATCGCCCTGGCGCTGGACCGCCAACGCTTGCGTGAGCAATCCGAGCAGGCTCGCTTGCTGGCCGAATCCGAGCGGCTCAGCAGGGCCCTGCTCAACTCCGTGTCGCACGAAATCCGCACCCCGCTGGCCGCGATCAAGGGCGCCCTGGACAATCTGCAGGAGCTGACTGAGCCGCCGCTTTCGGCCGAACAGCGCAGCATGCTGGCGGAAGTCGGACAGGCCACCGACCGGCTGAACCGGCTGATAGGCAAGGTGCTGGACATCACCCGCCTGGAGTCCGGCACGGTCCGACCCGCCCCCACCTTGTGTGATATTACGGATCTCGTTCACGTTGTGGTCAAGGAGGCACGGCCGGAGCTGGCAAACCACAGGCTGGAAGTGGCGCTGGCGCCGAATCTGCCCCTGGTCCACATGGATTTCGTGCTCACCCAGGAAGCGCTCAAGAACCTGCTGTCCAACGCCGCGCTGCATACGCCGCCGGGGACGCCTGTCGAGATCGGCGGCCGGATTCGCGACGGCAGGTTGCTGCTCACCGTTGCCGATCGCGGCCCCGGCATTCCGCCTGAATCGCTCTCTCGCCTCTTTGACAAGTTCTACCGCGCGCCCGGCGCCCGCACGGGCGGCACGGGGCTGGGACTGTCGGTGGCGAAGGGCTTCGTGGAAGCGCAGGGCGGCTGGGTCGTCGCCGAAAACCGCCCCGGCGGGGGCGCGCTCTTTACAATCATCCTGCCTCTGGGCCAAGCTGTCCCCCTCGCAGCGGGCTCGGCTGCGCGGACCGAACCCGCGTCCCAGCCTCTCGCTGCGGCCCAAGCCCAAGCGCGATGTGAATGAGCCTGCTGCCCAGAAGACGGTGTTGGTCGTTGACGACGAGGTCCAAATGCGGCGCCTGCTGCGGGCGTGTTTGGAGCGCAACGGCTACGATGTAGTCGAGGCCGTGACCGGCGATGCCGGGCTGGACGAAGCACTCCGCCGCCGGCCGGACGTTGTCTTGCTCGACCTGGGGCTGCCGGATATGGATGGCCAGGAGGTGCTCAAGCGCCTGCGCGAATGGAGCCAGGTGCCGGTGCTGGTGGTGTCGGTCCGCGCCCAGGAGGAGGACAAAATCAAGGCGCTGGATGCCGGTGCCAATGATTACATCACCAAGCCGTTCAGCACCGGCGAATTGCTGGCGCGCTTGCGCGCCGCCCAGCGCCTGACCCAGCAGCCCGCCACAACCACCGTCTTCCATTCCGGCCCCCTGCGAGTGGACCTAACCGCCCGCATCGTCAAGGTCAAGGGACGCATCGTGCAGCTCTCCGCCACCGAGTACTCCCTGCTGCACCTGTTCGTGAAGCATGCGGGCAAAGTCCTTACTCACGGACAGATCCTGCGGGAGGTCTGGGGCACCGAGGACGTCGAGAAGACCGGCTCACTGCGTGTTTACGTAGCGTATCTTCGTGAGAAATTGGAAGCCAACCCTGCCGAGCCTGAACTGCTCATCACCGAGCCGGGGATCGGCTATCGCCTGGTGGTCCAAGAGGCCCGCTGAGCCGGGCCACGTGCTCCCAGCTAAGGCCCTCGGCTCGAGCCAGGCCAGCCCCGACCTTTGGCGGCGCTTGCCTTGTGCCCCCCGGGAGGGATTACGGCGAGTGCCCGGTGTGTCTCCCATGGGGCCCGGACCACATGGGAGACACACCGGGCACTCGCCGGGGCCAAAAGGGACCCAAATGCGACCTTATTCGAGGCTAAGGCTGCAGGCGCCGGCAATCGGTTGGAACACCTCCGCAGCAATCCCCTTCTCCATCAGGGCTTTGAGGAGGCTGCCCGTGTCGGCGCGCCGCGCAAGCACCATTACGCAGCCACCCAGGCCCGCCCCGGCCATTTGGGCGCCCTCGACTCCCGGCTGGGTCCGCGCAAAGTCCACAATCCGGTCTATCTCGGGCAGGCTGCAGCCGTAATCGCCGGAGAACGTGGCGAGGTCAGCGCCACGCCCGGGCCTGGCGCGGCTGGCCCAGGACGCCAGGCGGTCTTCCTCGCTGCTCCTGGAAACCCGGCGCCACGTGTTCCGGGCTGTAGCGCGTGAGACGCGGTCTCCGTCGTGCGAAACGTCCATCATCCGGCCGAGGGCCGCGGCATCGCCCTGCTTGAGCAGGTCCAGGCAAAGACGAGCGCGGGCCATCTCGGAGAGGCCGAACAACACCGCGCCGCGGACCGCGTAGCCGTCCGCCGGGGCCTCGTGGCTGAGGAACAGGCGTTCGAGCCGGTCGCGGTCGGCAGCGGCGATGCTGCCGAAAGCGGCCTGGACGCGGGTGCGGGAGATGCGCGCCGGGAGCTGGCTGAGCAGGCGGGCGAACGCGGCGCGGCCCAGGCCAAGGCGCTCGGGCGAAATGTCGCGCAGATACTCGATGCGCGGCGCCAGGTCCGGGCGGAGCAGCTTGAACCAGATTCGACCGATGTGGTAGGCGGTGACCTTGGCGTTGAAGGTGTTGCGGGCGTCGCGAGACTTGCCGGCATAGATGCCCGAGTTGCACACCACGAGGTCGTGCTCAGGGAAGAAGTGCGCTGAGTCTTCAATGGCAAAGGGGAAGAAGCCGACCCGCGTGACGCAGCCGCGGCGGGAAAGGCGGATGGCCGCGTGGTCCGCCGCCCCGCCGCGCGTGCCCACGAACCACTCGCCTTCGCCACAGAGACTGACCAGGCGGCGCGCGCTGACGGGCAGCCGGTTGAAAAGGCGGGCGGCCTCGGCAGCCGCGACCACCAGGGCCGACGAGGAGCTCAAGCCCGCGCCCATCGGGATGTCGCCGCTGACCAACATATCGAGCCCGCGCAGGCGGCGATCGCGGAAGAGTTCCTGGAGGCGCAGGATAGCGGCTTTGACGTAGTTAGCCCAATCGCCGCGTGCCGATTCGAGCAGGCGCTGCAACCGCGGGCCATCTATGACGCGCTGCCAGTCGTCCCAATTCAGGCTGGCTACGAGGTCCGAAATACGGAAGGTCTCCTCCGAGAATTGCGAGCCGTCCATGTTGACCAGGCAAACCGCGTCGTCCGGGCGCGGCGCGGCCACGAGGATGATCTCGCGGTTAACGGCCATCACGTTCACGGTGCCGCCCTGGTGATCCACGTGACGGCCCATCAGGTTGATGCGTCCGGGGGAGCGCACGATCGCGACCGGGCGCTCCGCGCCGAAGCGAACCGTGAACGCATCCAGAGCGCGCCGCAGCTTCTCCCAGGGGACCGCCTCGCCGTAAAGGTGCCGCAACTGCCGGCGTGCCGCGGGCGAGGGATTTTCGAACATGGCCCGCCATTTTGCGGCGGGCGCGAGCAGTTCGCGCGGGACGGCAGGCGTCTCCAGAACCGCGGGCTGGCCCTGGCGTTGGCGGTACACGTCCTCGATGGCCAATAGCTCCTGCGGGTTATTAAAGGCCATGAGATCGCGCGGGTCTTCGACCTCCCAGCCGAGGACGCGCGCCGGCCGCTTGCGCCCGGCCAGGATGGCGAAGACGTCCGTCAGGTATTGCTCCTGGTTGGAACGGGAGGACTTGAGCCGGCTCAGGGCGTCGTAGAGCACCGGAGCGCGAAACAGGTAGGTCGAGAGGTTGATCCGGTCAAACCGCTGCAAGAGGCGCTCGGCAGGGACACGCTCCCCGCCCACCTCGATGAGCCCTAACCGTTCTTGAGCGGGGAAGCGTTCCTCAAAGGCCGCGCGCCTCAGGGCGCCGTCCTCCGCGCCGCCAGCGGCGGACGGCGGGCCATCGCCCGCCACAGGTGCGCTGGGCGCTGTGGGCGGCCCGAAAAGCTCGGCCACGAGCGCGCGCCCTCCCTTCTCTCCACAGACCTCCGCGGCCAGGCGCTGGATGGCCTCGCGGCCCAACTCGTCTTCCACTGCGAAGGCCTGGTTGATCCTGCCCAGCGCCGCAACGCGCCGCCGCTCCGCTTCTTCAAGAATACCGAGGATATTGCCGCGTGCGGATTGGAGCAGGATGCCGGCGCTGGAGTTGGATGGCCGCCGGGCCGTAGCCAACGTGACATCGGCGCCGCTGTGCTGGTGCGCGGCCAGCATTCGCCGGATCACCCGCGGGTCAATCACCTTGTCCCCGGCCACGACGAGCACGTCTCCCTCAAAGCGCACGCGCTCGAGAATCTCCGCGCCTTTGCGGGCGGCGTCGCCCGTGCCGAGAGGCTTATCCTGGAAGGCGTAGGGCGTGCCCGGGAAGCGCTGGTTCACGGTGGTCATCACGCTTTCGGCCATCGCGCCGACCACGACCACGTTCACCAACGAGCCGCACAGGTTATAGGTCTCCAGCGCACGGATGATCACAGGCACACCGAGCACCTCGAAGCAGACCTTGTGCTTGTCGCGGCTGCCCATGCGCGTGCCCTTCCCGCCCGCCAGAATGATCGTGACGAAGGGCGGGCGCATGCTGCCTCAGGTCTTTACATCCTCGGGGCGGACCTCGAGGCACTCGTCCTGGTCCTCCCACACGACGGCCGGGTAGAACTCCAGCAGCTTTGGCGCCAGCACCTGGCCGACGCGCGCCAGCAAATGCTCGGCCTTCTTGGCCGCCTTCTCAAACGCGCGGTCGTAGTCAATCCCCTTGCGCTGCCGGTCGTCCCAATGGGCGACGGCATGGACGGGGCTGTATTCCTCCGCCCAGGACTCCAGGTCGCCCTGGACCGCGGCGGGGATGTCTTCGAACGGCACCAGCGTCTCGTTACAATGCTGGCATACCAGACCGGCATCCTGCACGTCGCGCGTGAGCAGCGGGAGCATCGGCGCGCGGCAGCAGGGGGACTCGGAGTAGGCGGGCGGGAGTGCCACCAGCCGCTGCAGCCAGATTTGCCGCGCGTGGCCCATCTGGGCCGCCAGCCGGTAGGCACCCAGCAGTGGGTGCGAAAGCCGCCAGGTCTTGCCCGCAATCTGTCCCAAGGTCTGGGCCAGCCAGCGCGCCAGGCTCAGGTCGTCGAAATCGCGAAAGGCGAGGCTGTATTCCCGCCAAAGCAGGTCCAGCGGCGCATCGGGATCAGGTGCCATCGCTGCGCAGCATGGCGAAGGAGCTGTCGTTTGTCGAGGGCGGCTGAGCGCCTCGAATTACGATCTACGATGAGGCCGACGCTCAGTCCGGCAGTGGCGCTCGTAAATCGTAAATCGTAAATCGTAATTACCTACGCCTTGAGCTTCCGATACCGTCGAATGAGGTTGTTGGTCGAGCTGTCATGCTTGAGCCGAGGGGTGTCCTTGCTCTCCAGCTCCGGAATGATCCGCTGCGCGAGCACCTTGCCCAACTGCACGCCCCACTGATCGAACGAGCCGACGTTCCAGATCACCCCTTGAGTGAAGACGTTATGCTCGTAAAGGGCCACCAGGCTGCCGAGCATTTCCGGCGTGAGCCGCTCGGCCAGGATGGTGTTCGAGGGGCGGTTGCCTTCAAACACCTGGTGCGGCACTCGCCATGCCGGCACCTTCTCGGCTTTCACCTCGGCCGGGGTCTTGCCGAACGCCAGCGCCTCGGCCTGCGCGAAGACATTCGCCAGCAGCATGTCGTGGTGCCGGCCCACCGGCGTGAGCGCCCGGCCAAAGGCAATGAAGTCGCATGGAATGAGCCGCGTGCCCTGGTGAATCAACTGATAGAAAGAATGCTGGCCATTGGTGCCCGGCTCGCCCCAGTAAATGGGGCCAGTGGCATAATTGACGGTGGCTCCGTCCAGCGTGACCCGCTTTCCGTTGCTCTCCATAGTCAACTGCTGCAGGTAGGCGGGGAAGCGCTTGAGGTATTGCTCGTAGGGCAGCACGGCCACAGTCTCGGCTCCGAAGAAGTCGTTATACCATATCGAGAACAGGGCCATCAGCACCGGCAGGTTGCGGTCGAAAGGCGCGGTGCGGAAGTGCTCGTCCATCCGGTGGAAGCCGCTCAGCATGGCCCGGAAGTTCTCCGGCCCGACGGCCAGCATCGTGGACAAGCCGATGGCCGAATCCATCGAGTAGCGTCCACCCACCCAGTCCCAGAACTCGAACATGTTCGCCGTGTCTATGCCGAACGCGGATACCTTGTCCGCGCTGGTGGACACCGCCACGAAATGGTCGCGCACGGCCCTGGCGTTCCCGCCCAGGCCTTTGAGCAGCCACTCGCGGGCGCTCTCGGCGTTGGTCATCGTCTCCAGCGTCGTAAACGTCTTGGAGGACACAATGAACAGCGACTCGGCGGGATCGAGGTCGCGGGTGGCCTCCACCAGGTCTATGCCATCCACGTTGGAAACGAAGCGGAAGGTCAAATTGCGATCGCTGTAGTGCCGTAGTGCTTCGTAAGCCATGACTGGCCCGAGGTCCGAGCCCCCGATGCCGATGTTGATGACGTTTCGGATGCGCTTGCCCGTGGAACCCTTCCATCGCCCGCTGCGGACGCGCTGGCAGAAGCCGGCCATCTTGTCCAGCACGGCATGCACTTTCGGCACGACGTTCTCCCCGTCCACGACGATGGAAGCGTCTTTCGGCGCCCGCAGAGCGACGTGCAACACCGCGCGGTTCTCCGTGATGTTGATCTTGTCCCCACGGAACATAGCTTCCGTGCGGTCGCGCAGGCCGGACTCCTCGGCCAACCGCACTAGCAGCTCAAGCGTTTTATCCGTGACCCGGTTTTTGGAGTAGTCCAGGAACAGGCCCGCCGCCTCGGTGGTAAGCCTCTGCCCTCGTTTCGGGTCGGCGGCGAATAGCTCGCGGAGATGCAGCCGTTTCACGTCTTGGAAGTGGCTGGCAAGGGCCTTCCAGGCAGGACGCCGGGTCAGCGGTTTAATGGGTACGCTCATGCGTACAGTGTTCGCAATTTCCCACACGAATCAAGTGCCGGCTGAACCCGAAGGAGCGGCCAGACGCATCTTCCTCCTAGAATCGGCTTGATCTCCAAGGCCTTGGCCGCTTAATTGCCGCCCATGAGAGCTTTACTGGTCCTGATGCTCCTGCTCGCGCTGGGGGCCACCGGCTGCGCGAAGAAGAATGCCAAGACCTCCCAGCCGAGCCAGGCACCCCGCGCGGGGAAGAGCACCCCGGCTCCGGCTACCCGCCTGGAGGGCATGGTATCCCGGGTCGAGCCGGTAGGGCGCTTCGTGGTGCTGACCTTCCCGCTGTCTCAAATGCCCGCGGTTGATCAGCGGCTCACACTGTACCGCCACGGCGCCAAAGTGGGTGAGGTGAAGGTCTCCGGCCCCCAGCGAGACAATAATATCGTGGCCGATATCGTGACCGGCGAGCCCCAGGTAGGCGACGAAGCCCGCCTGGATTGAGCGGCCCGCATCGGTAGGGGACGCCTCGCCGAGGCGTCCGTGTTCTGGCAGTCGCGGACGCCTCGGCGAGGCGTCCCTATTGCTGTAAGGCAGGAGTGCCCGTCCTAGGCTTCCGACTTGGACTGCCCACCCCGGATGATCTCACTGACCGGGCGCGCGGGCTTGTGGTGCAGTTGGTTCTGGTAAGGGGAATGGAGATTAAAATAAATGCCGCACAGTGGGCGGGGCCCTTCGTTCTGGCTCAGGATGACGGTCACATGCGGATCGAGCGCAATGCCGTGGCGGAGCTCGGGCCCCCGGCCCTGGTAGGCCTTGATCGCTTTATTCATCAACGACAGCAAGGAGGCTTCAAACTCCTCGGGCGTCTTGTTGATGCAGATCACGTATTTCTCATACGCGCGGATAGCCGCTGCAATTTCCGGCCTGAACGTTTCTACCGTCACACCTTTATCCTATGGCAGACGGCACCCCGGGGGGAAGCGAAAAGTCCGGCGCTTGCGGCCCCTGAGCCGGCCCCACTCTCGCGGCCCCGACAAAAACCGCACCGCTCTCGACGACAAGGCCGCCGGCCGCCACGTTTCCGAAAAACCGGGCTGTGGCCCGGAGCCGGACAGTGCCCGTCGCCTGCAGGTTGGCGACCAGCTCTCCGCTAATATCAGCCCCCCCGCAACGCAAGGGCTCGGGCCAGCGCAAATGGTGCTTTACCGGCACCACCAGGCACCCCGCGCTGAAGCTGCCCTTGATGCTCGCGGTCGCATGGATTTCGAGCGTGCGCTCGGCAACCAGTTTGCCGATAAAGCGGCCCTTGATCACGGCATCCCCCACTACCGCCTCCGAGTTGAGCACGTAGCCCTTCTCCTCGATCACGAACAACCCGTAGGTGCGGAAGTTGCGCGAGACGGTCTGCCGGATGTGATAATCGTTCAGGTCCAGGTAGGTCCCGCACCGCTTGCACATCGTCGAGGTGGCGGCGACGGCTACATCCAGCTCGGTCCCGCACTGAAAGCAGCGGATGTGCTTCTGCTGGATGCCCGGCCGGGCGGCCTCGGGCTGGGGATGCAGCGCGCTCTGGACGCGGAAATGCTGCCGGCACTGCTTGCAGACCGTCGAGTACGCGGTCCGTGGCTCAGGCTGGGTGTGCCCGCACGTGGGGCAAGTCACCGCAACCAGTTGCAGCCGGGCAGAGGGCGGGGCCGCGTGCGCGTCGGCCCGTTCAGGAGGGCGAGCCACGGAAAGAGCGGCGGTTCAAAGGCCGGTCCGTCGGGTGGGGCTCATCGTCCGGCGTCACTTGCGGGGTTGCGGGATGTGCTCGGCGGGCTTGGGCAGCTCCCCGGGGCGCGGCGCCGACGGCGGTGCCGGCGTGGCCTTGTTCGGGTTCACTTCGCTCTTGCCCACGAAGGTGACGCCCTCCTCAATCGTCAGCCGCGGCGCGCGAATATCCCCAAACAGCTCGGCCTTGGTCTTGATCTCGATCTTCTCCCGGGCGCTGATGTTGCCATTGACCTTGCCGCGCACGACGACGGAGCCGACGTTCAGGTTGCCCCGCACGACGGCGTTGTCGCCCAGGTTCAGCGCGCCTTCCGAGTTGATGTCCCCGTCCAGTTTGCCGTCGAAGGTTAGGTCGCCGGCGAACTTGAGGCTGCCGGTCAGCTCCACGTCGGAGCTCAGGATGTTCTTTGAATTAACATTCGGTGTAGTGCTCATGATTTTACAATATGGCTAAACTGCCAGCGTCCTAGTTACCCCGGCGCCCGGGGTGCCGTCAATCCGCGACCTGCGCCGCGTCGCTCCGCCGTAGCCCGTAACAATCCGTCGAACGCAACGCAAAGGCGCAAAGACGCAAAGCGGAGACGACCCGCTCCTCCGCTTTGCGCCTTTGCCCCTTTGCGTCTTTGCCTTAAAGGCCTTCTGCACAGGTAGGGCCGCCCGCTCATTCAGATCGCGGTATCAACCCGTGGTCCGCCGGGCTCCGCGCCGGCGAGGGAGCGTCCGCCCAAGGTGCTGAAGCCGAAGGACAGCACGCAAACCGCGGCGAACAGCCCCACACAGGAGGGCCAACCGCCGTGCAACCAAAACCACCCCGCTGCCGTGCTCCCCACGGTCCCCCCGGCATAGTAGAACGTCACGTAAAGACCCGCCGCCGCCGAGCGGGCCCGCTCGGCCACTTGGCCCGTCAGCACGGTCGCCGCCGATTGGGAGATGAAAACCCCGGACGCGAACACCCCCAACCCCCCGATCACTACCGGCAAAACGGGGATCAGCGACAGGAGCAGCCCACCGATGCTTATGCCCACGGACAGCAGCACCGTCGGGCGGAAGCCGTGGCGATCCAGGAAACGCCCCGCCAGCGGGGTCACGACACAGCCCAGCAAATAGACAAAGAACACGCTACCCAGCTCGGCGGGGCTCAATTTAAACGGCGGCCGGGCGAGGTAAAAGCTCGCGTAAGTGAACGCGCCCACCAGCGTGAACAACACCGTGAAGCCCATGCCGCAAACCGCCAGCAGACGCGGATTCCGCAAATGCCCCCAGGTGTCATGGACCGACCGCCAGACGTGTTTGGCCGGCACGAAACTCACGGCCAGCGGAAGCCATTGCCGAACCGCCAGCGCGCCCAACAAGTCAAGGCCCCCCAGGACGACGAAAGCGGGCCGCCAGCCCCAGTGCGTGGCAATCATCCCGGAGAGGAACCTGCCCAGAAACCCGCCGAACACCGTCCCGGTTACATAGGCCGACATCACGGTCCCGGCGCGCCCCGGGAACTCCTCGTTGATGTAGGCAATGATCACCGCGATCACGCCCGGCACAAACAGCCCCTGCGCGAAGCGCCAGAACACCAGCGCCTGGAGCCCCTGCGCCGTAGCCGTGAGCAGGCTGGCAATGGCCATCGCAAAGAGCGCCGGCACGATCACCTTCTTGCGGCCGATCGTCTCCGCCAGCACCCCTACCACCGGCGCCATGAGCGCCACCGAGAGCGTCACGGCCCCCACCGTCAGGCTTACTTGCACCTCGGAGGCCTTGAAGGTCCGCTGCAGCAGCGGTAGCAGCGGCTGCGTGCAATACACGTTCAAGAACGTGCATGCACCTGCCGTCATCGCGGCAAAGACCGTCAGCGCGAAAGACCGTTCGACCTTCGCCTTCATATCGCGTTAGACATAAGGGCTCCAGGATGCCACGGAATAGTCCGCCCGTCAGGATCAGGCAATCCCCGTGGACTCCTTCAACGCAGAGACGCCGAGAGCGCAGAGGTACGCGGGGAAGAGTTTCAAATAATCGGACTGACCTGGCTGAACACCCACGTGTTGACTTTCCCCCAGTGAAATGAACGCTCAAAGCCTTTCTCCGTCGGCTCGTATTGCAGCTTGCGCACATCGGCCATGTCCAGGCCGTTCGTAGCCACGTCCAAAGAGGCCGGGTAGATGTGGTGCTCATGCTTATATTCTACCAGCCGCCGAACCACCCGGAGGGCTACGCCGTGCATCCGAGTGTATTCGTCCCGGTGATGCCACCAGCCTACGGCAAGTCCGCACAAGAGCACAGCGCCGAGCACGACGAGCAGGATGATCTTAAGTCTCTTCATATTAGGGTTAGGCGGCCAAGGTGCCATGCTCTTTCCAGTATATCCTCCAGCTCTTGAAGCGGACAATCGCCGTGGCGGGAATCTGAAGGAGAACCGATCCTGCCAGCAGAATGTCCACGCAAGCGCACAGGGCGTTGAATGCAGAAACAAACGCGACCCACCGGGATGAAACCTGTGTGAGAGCCGACACCAGAAGCGGAACGATGCTGATGATGAGCAGAGGCATCAGGAGGCAGGCGACCAAACGATTGCGGCTCATCTCGCCGTCATAATCTGCGTAGAAACCCAACGCGGGCCAAAAGCCCAGAGTGGAGTGCGGCGAAAGCCCCGCCCCTGGGTGAACCAGGGCATGGATAAGCTCGTGGACCACCACGAGACCCGCAAAGAGAAGCAGAAACGTCGGCAGGGACATTGCAGGCGTAATGTCCCGCAGCGGCGTGACGAGAAACCAAAGCGCCCCCACTGTTGCTGCCGCGACGACACCGATCGGCAGGGCGAGAAGATTCTCTATCCACGGCGCCGGCGGCTGTCGCAGTGGCCTCCACGGCGCGTCAGGCACGAAGCCTGGCGAACTAGGGATGGCTCCGAGATGAAAGCGCATGTGGATGACGGCCGCCAACTCCCGAATTGCCAGGCCGCATCGCCGGCCGGCCATTCAGGGGTGAAACGCCGAGTTCGGGCCTGCAACCTGGCGCCGAGGCGGTCTCGCGGTTGATGAGCAAGGACACCGTCACGCTGCCATCGCGAGCGACAAAAGTGCTCCGTTGAACCACCCCAAAAGTCCAATGACCCACATGGCGATGGCCACCCTCTGCGGGTCACGTTGGAAGGGCAGCCTGACTAGCTGACAGAAGATTCCCCATAGAAGGAATGCGGCAAAGAAGGGGAAAAGGCCCCATGCGGTTTTCCAATGCTCGGCGGTAGACGAATATATCGCGGTGCTGAACGGGCCGGAAAAGGTGATCAACAAAACCCATAATACGCCCCTGAACGGATGGCTATGCCAGGCACCCCAATCGCCCGGCGAAATCGCCAGAAACGTCAGCCAACCGTAAACCTGATTAAATGCCAGAAGCGTATAGAAGTGAATTCTCCGGAACCCAGGTAGGAATGTGCTCTGGGTCCCCGTGCTTCCAGGCTCGACGTCACGAGCGTCTGCGTCCGCGCCGGCTGGCTCCACGCCCTTCGAGAGCGGGCAAAGCACGCTTAAGAGAACGCGCGCCACCACATAAAACACATAGCCGATTCCCGCAAAGAGCAACAAGAACAGCAACCAGAAGCAGGAGACGGGAGCAATCACACAAGTGTCCGCACTATTGACACCGAGGACGCCAGTGACGTCCAAACCAAGTGGCCCATTCCATGCCGGACTGTGTCATTAGTGAAGACTGACACTTGCTTCGCCGGCGTTGGCTGCCGCGTTGTGTTAGGCCCATTCATGGGGTAACAATCGTGCCCTGATGAAAGAGAGTCTGCCAACCCTCAGCGGTGCGGCGCCAGATCGTGGTCCGACGAGTAACCCGCTCGCCCTGAATCAGCGTATAGCTAACCAGGTAATTGTCAGTGGCAATCTCAAAGCAATGAAAGTCGCCTATCTCCCAAGCGACCTCTGTCGGTTTTGCGTATCTCTCCTCAAGAACGTCTAGGACAAACTGACGGCTGTATCGGCGGCCGGATGCCCCAACCTCCCAAAAAGCAGGAGCTGTCATCTTCTCAAAATCCTTGCGTGTCGTCCCGAACTCCGGTCTGTGAAACAGCGGTTCACGCTGCATCAACTCGCGCATCACTTCCATGTGCTCTGGCGCGGTAGCGAGTTGCGGCTCCATGTCGGGGCGCTCCCATATTCCTTGTGGGAGTGGCCCATTAATTACGGTTACGCGGTGTGTTCTCATAGCGCGTGGTGTGGCCTGACAGTACGTTTAAGCGTCACCGCGTTCATGAGGTTTGCCACGCATGAGTATTTGCTCAATGAACTCACCTCTGCGGCAGAGTCCCTGAGGACACCTACAAGGGCAGGTGCCGCATTGCTCGCGGACTCTCCGATCGAGCTAAGACAGCGAGCCGCGGTTACCCTCACATCGGAGCGAGGATCACTTAAGCACTCGGCCAACTGGCCAACCGCGGGGGCTGCCGCAGGCCCCAGCGCCGCAAACCCAGTGACCGCCATGCCCGCAGCTCTGCTGAGGTTCGTGTCTTGGTGACGCACTAAGGCGATGAGCGCCGGCAGCACGTTTGTGCCGAGCCCTCGGATGCCTTGTTGTGCGTACAAGGGCGTCATTCCTTCGTTAACTGAAAGGAATGGCGTGAGTAACCAGTTCGTCAGCTTGGCGAAGTCGGACGTGGAAAGTGCGTCGGTTTCCTCACTAGCATGCACAGCCGCGCAAAGGCCGACGACCAAGACGATGCGACGGAACACGCTCATTGGGGCGACTATTTGTTTGTGCGGAAAGAATTCGGCCTAAGCAGCTACTGGGGCACAAACGCGGAATTACTTGCCTT
>DATKNZ010000251.1:0-3718 GCA_035541055.1 Candidatus Acidiferrum sp.
GGCTTGCCGCCGCGCTCGAGCCGCGTTCCTGCGCCGGGGCGGCGGTGCTGGGCCGCGCTCCAGGTTCAGCTTGGAGCAAAAGTAATGATAGGACGCCAGATAAGCCAGATCGGCCTCGGTCAGCCCTTCGAGCCACCGCACACGTTCTTTCGGGGGCAGCTTCCTTACGCTGCACAACGGGCAGTCTGGTGGATTGGACGGGTCGCAGGGGCAGGCGCTAAATAACTCCAACACGTAGGCTCGGAGTTTCTCCTTTCCCTCACTCACCGCCGGCGCCTTGGTTGCTCTCGCCATACCCGTGTGCAATGTAAATGCCAGGGCCGTCAACGCCAACGTTATTCTTGTAAGTTATTCTTGTAAGTGGGGCTTCGGGGCTGCGCCTCACATCGGATGCGCCTGCGACTTTCAGGTGGCTATCCGTCCTGCGCCGTTCGCGCCTCCGATCGGTTGAAGTTGCGAACGTCATTGCTCCTTTGCCGCGGGACCTGCCACGCCAGGCTGGAGCTTCAACTCGACTTCCAGTCCGGACGGCCTCCGGTTGCGGCAGGATACGCTGCCACGGCATGACTCGACGCACGTCTTCACGATGGCCAGCCCGAGACCCACGCCGCCGGTGCCGGCGTCGCGTGAGGCGTCCACGCGGTAGAACGGGTCGAAGATCTGCGCCAACTCGGCTTCGGGCACGCCCGGGCCGCAGTCGGCCACAGTCAGCCGCACCAGGTCCTGCTCTCGCCGCGCCGAAACGCTGATCGGCCCGGCCTCTCCCGCGTAGCGGATGGAATTGCGCAGCAGGTTGGAAAGGCAGCGGGTCAGCAACTCCGGCTCGGCCAGCACAGCGAGGTCTTCCGGCACGTCCACCTTGACCTGGGCGCCGTCCGTCGCTTCGCGGCCTACAGCCTTGTCCACCACCTCGCGCACCGGGACCGGCTGGAGCTTGATCGTGGCCGCGCCCAGCGAGGCTTTAGAGAACGAGAGCAGCTCATTGACCAGGCTGGACATGTGCTGCACCTCCTCCCGCAGATCGTTGACGTAGGGCTGCTGCGCCTCGTCCGCGCGCTGTTCGAGGATTCCCAGGGCTACCTGGATGCGGGCCAGCGGCGAGCACAGCTCGTGCGCCACGTCGCCGAGAAAGCGCTTCTGGCCGGCGACGAACCCGGCGAGCCGGGCAGCCATGCGATTAATGGACTGCCCCAGCAGCCCCAGCTCGTCCCGCCGGCCTTCGCGCGTGCGCACGTCAAAGCGACCCTCGGCAATTTGCTGCGTGGCGTGCGTCATCAGCGCGATAGAGCGCGTGATGCCCCGCACCAGCGGGAACCAGAGCACCGCGGAGAAGAGCACCGCCCCAAGCCCCACCGCCAGCCAGGGCCGGAAGTCGAAGAACAGCCCTCCGGCGCTCATGGTCGAGGAGAGCGTGACCAGCACGAGCGGCCCGTTGTGCGCGCGCTCGGGGTCCCTGATGGGCGCGCGCACGACCAGCCAGTAACGTGTCGGGTCGGTGGTGCGCACGATGAACTTGGGATAGGGCCCCTGCGGCAAGGCGGGCCGCGCATCGCCCCGCCGCGGCGGCGGTCCCGGCAGCTCGCCCGGTTCCCATCCTGGCCTGTCCGGCGGCAGCACGGATGGATCATCCGGCGGCGGACGGAACCCCCGTCCCGCGTGATGTTCGGCCACGCGGGCGCGCACCTCAGGCGGCAAAGGGGTGGTGGGGCCGGCCAACTGTGTCCCGTCCAGCCGGTAAATGAGGAACTGCACGTGGTAGGCGTCGTCGAAGCGCTTTAGAACCGTGTCCCAGTCTGTCCGGGGACGGTCATTGACCTCGCCGAGTATCACGTCGCTAATGGCCTGGAGCCGCTCGCCAGCGCCCGCGGCCAGCAGCCAATCGTAGCCTGTATCGAACTCCGCCCGCACCAGCAGCAGGCAAGCCACGCCCAGCACCACCAGGTTCAGGAAGAACCAGAGGAGGATCTTGGCGTAGAGAGGGAAACGCAAGCTCACCCTACGCATCCGGGTTGATCAACATATACCCTGCCGCGCGCACGGTGCGGATGAAACGCGGGTCCTTGGGATCGTCCCCCAGCTTCTTGCGCAGCGCGGAGATGTGCACGTCTATCGAGCGGTCGAACACATCGAAATTGCGGTCGCGGACTTCCTCCAGGAGCTGCTCACGGCTTTTCACACGGCCCCGGCTCCGGGCCAGGCTGGCCAGCAAGGCGAACTCCACGGGCGTAAGTTCCAGCGCCCGGTCTTCCAGCACGGCGACGTGCGAGCCCGTATTCACGCGCAAGCGGCCGACCACCAGCTCCGCGGGCGCCTCCGCCGCCGGCCGGGTCGCCCGCCGCGTCACCGCCCGCAAGCGGGCCAGCAGCTCGCGCGTCGAGAACGTCTTGGGCAGGTAATCGTCCGCGCCGATCTCCAGGCCCACGATGCGGTCCGCCTCGTCCCCGCGCGCGGTGAGCATCAGCACCGGCACGTCCGACTGCCGGCGAATGTTCTTGAGCACCTCGAAGCCATCCATGCCCGGCAACATCACGTCGAGAATCACCGCGTGCCACGCTTCGCCCGCCGCCCGCTCCGCGCCCTCGGGGCCGCTGTGCACGGCGGATACCTCGTAGCCCATCGGCGAGAGGTAATCGGTGATCAGCCGGCACAGCTTCCGGTCGTCATCAATCACCAGCACCCGCGTCCGGCCCGCGCCGGCACTGGCCGCGGGCGGCTTCGAGGCCGCATTGGCACTGCCGCTCATCATCGCTTCTTTAGTAGCGTAAGCCTCCGGCCTGCGCTCCTCCCGGCAACCCTCCGGGTTGCCGCCCACGACGCGCCACTCGAACAATCCAGAGGATTGTCGGGACGATCGCAACCGGAGGCTTACGCTGTCCGAATAACTACGCCTGGACATCAGCCTACCAACCTCCGGCGCCATTGGCTGCCACTTTTACATTGCCTTAACAATTTAACGCCGCCGGGCACACGCGCCCTTAACACCGCCGGGTTCTATTCCTAGTGAAATGACAATGCACCTTGCTCTGCGACCGTTGCATTACTGCATCAGGTCAGATGCGGGCGGCTCGCCGCGAGCAATGCACGAACAACGAAAGGCAATATGAAGGTTATGAACACAACGATGGCGGTCGTGCTGGCGCTTGGGGCGTCGGCATGGATGGCGGCCGCCCAGCCCACCAACGCGCCGCCCCCCGGGGCTCCTGGATGGCATCCGCATCATCCGCCACCGCCCTTTATTAAGGCGCTGGACGCCAACGGCGACGGGGTGATTGATGCCGACGAAATCGCCAACGCCGCCACCGCCCTCAAGGCTCTGGATACGAACGGCGACGGCAAGCTCACGCTCGACGAACTGCTCGGGCCGCCTCCACCCGGCTTCGAGAACAGCACGAACCGGCCGCCGCTGCCGCCCATTATCGTGGCCCTGGACACCAACCACGACGGCGTGATTGACGCCGACGAACTCGTCAACGCCCCTGCGGCTTTGAAGACGCTGGACAAGAACGGCGACGGCAAGCTGACGCCGGATGAGTTTCGTCCCCCGTTCCGGCACGGCCCGCCCGGACGTGGCCCGCGCGGTCCCGGCGGCCCGGATGGTGCCGGCGGTCCGCCGCCGCCCGATGGCCCGCCGCCGGGCGAGGGTGCTCCGCCCCCGGACGGCCAGCAACAGCAGTGAGCGCCGCTCAGCCCCTCCGCGCAGCCGTGCAAGGCTGCGCGG
>DATKNZ010000252.1:0-7086 GCA_035541055.1 Candidatus Acidiferrum sp.
TTCCTGCCGGCCGCGCTGGAATTGGCCGATTCGTTCACGCTGGCCGCCGCCTTCAAACGCACCGGCAGCGAGCGGCTGCGCGGCTGCCGCGCCCACCTGATCGTCGAGCTGGACGGCCAGCCTCGCTCGGTCCGCGGCGAAATCCGCCAGCTCCAGGCCCTGCTGGCCGCGCAGAAGCCGCTCTTCGTCGAGGTCGGCCTGGGCGCCGAACAGTGCGAAGCGGTCTGGCAAATCCGCCGCGAGTTCTCCTACGCCCTGCGCGACACCGGCCTGACCAAGCTGAACCAGGACATCGTGGTGCCCCGCAGCCGGCTGGAAGACCTGTTCGAATTCGCCGCCCGCCTCCAGCGCAAGCACGGCCTAGCGGTCGCCTGCTTCGGCCACGCTGGCGACGGCAACATCCACACCAACGTGATGGTGGACTTCACCCAGCCCGGCGCCAAACGCCGCAGCCAGGCCGCGCTGGACGAGCTGTTCAGGCAAGTCCTGGCCTGGGGCGGGGCGATCACCGGCGAGCACGGCATCGGCCTCGCCAAGCAGCGCTGGTGGCCGCTGGCCGTTTCCCCGAATGTCCGCGCGCTGCATCGCACCATCAAGCACGCGCTCGACCCGCGCGGCATCCTCAACCCGGGCAAGTTCGTCTGATCGCGCGGCCTGTTGGGGCCGCCAGGCGCGCGCACCGCCTTGAGATAGCCGTTCACAGATGGATTTGCCCGGAAAGCATATGGGATATTACATAGAACCCGTGTGGTTCCCTTTGTTTCGTTGCCTTCTGGGATCCCCTCAGGCGGCGGCCTGCGCCGCCGGCTGTTCCAGGCCGTCCAACGTGAAGTAGAACGTCGCCCCTTTGTCCACCGCCGCTTCGGCCCAGATGTGGCCTCCATGCTTGCGGATGATCCGGTCCACCGTCGCCAGGCCTACGCCGGTGCCCTCGAACTCCTCGGCGCGGTGGAACCGTTGGAACACGCCGAATAGCTTGTCCGCATACTTCATGTTGAAGCCAACGCCGTTGTCGCGGACGAACACGGCGGTGTGAGCGTTGACCTTCTGGCAGCCGACTTCGATAATGGCCTGCGGGCGCGGGCGGGTGTATTTGACGGAATTGCCCAAGAGGTTGGCAAAGACCTGCTTCATCAGGCCGGAGTCGCATTCGAGCGACGGCAGTGGCTGGATGCGCCACTCAATGGCGCGGCCCTCGGTCTCGGGCTTGAGGTCAGCCACCACTTCCTGCACCAGGTCCCCCAGCGGCGTGCGCAGGCGCTTCAGCTCCTGGCGGCCCACCCGCGCCAGGTTGAGCAGGTCGTCCACCAGCTCGCTCATTCGGCTAGTGCTGGCGCGGATGCTGTTGAGGTAATGCTGGGCGTCGGGCGGCAGGTCGGCGCTGAAGTCCTCCTGCAGGATGCGCGAGAAGGCGTCCAGGTGCCGCAACGGGGCGCGCAGGTCGTGGGCGACCGAATAGGTGAACGACTCGAGCTCCTTATTCGCGGCGGTCAACTCCTGCGTGCGCTGCTCGACGCGCTGCTCCAGTTCCGCGTTGAGGCGCCGCACGTGATCTTCGGTGCGCTTGCGTTCGGTAATGTCGCGCAGGATGACGGTAAAGACCTTCTGGGTGCCGAGTTCGATGTGGGAGATGGAAGCCTCGATGGGGAATTCCTCGCCGTCGGCCCGCAGGCCCGACAGCGGCTGAAAGGCGCCCATGCTGCGCGCCGTGACGCCCGTGCGCCCGAAGCCCTCGACGTGCCGGCGGTGCATCTGCCGGTAGCGCTCCGGGATGAAGCGGTCCAACGGCTGGCCCAGCGCTTCGGACGCCGGGCAGCCGAACATCCTCTCGGCCGCTTGGTTGAAGACGGTGATCCGCTGGTCCGCATCCATGCTGATAATGGCGTCCATCGCTGAGCCGATAATGGCGGCCAGGCCGGCACGGCTTTCCTGCAGTTCAAAGTCGGTTAGCTTCTGCTCCGTAAGGTCGCGGACAATCGACGAGATGCCGACGATCTGCCCCGAGCTGCTCTTAATCGGCGAGACCACGAGCGAGACGGCGATGAGGCTCCCGTCCTTGCGGCGCCGCATCGTCTCGTAATGCCGGGTGCGGCCCTGCTGGGCTTCTTCGAGAATGTGCTCTTCCTCGTCAGGCCGGTCGGGCGCGACCAGGCGGGTGATGGACTGGCCGATGATCTCCCGGGCCGTATAGCCGAACATCCGCTCGGCAGCGGCGTTCCAGCTTACGACGTTCCCCTCGAGGTCCTTGCCAATGATGGCATCATCGGAGGACTGGACGATCGCCGCCATGAACGACAGGCCCTTCTCGTTGCGGTTCAGCGTCTCCGTCTGCGCTTCGATGCGCGAGAGCATCCGGTTGAAGGCGTTCGTCAGGACGCCGATCTCGTCGCCCCCTGCTTGGGCCGCGCGCAGGGAGTAATCTTTCCGCTCGGAAACGTGCTTCGCCGTCTCGGCCAGGGCGAGCACGGGCTGTGTAATCCGGCGCTGCAAGGCATTGGCGATAACCAGGGCTACCCCCATTGAGCCGAGGAATACCAGCAGCACCACTCCGCCGAAGAGCCGCAGCCGGGCGACAATCGGATAATGGCCCGACTTCAGGTAAAACGTGCCGAGGTCCTGGTGGTTCTCTTCGACCGGTTCGAAGAGAATCAGGTGGCCGTCCTGGAACCGGTAGCCCGGGGCTCCGGGTGAAGGGGGGACATCCACGGCCGGCCCCTGGGCCGGGTAGCGGGCAAAGACTCTGCCCCGGCTGTCGTAAATGGCGGCGGCCACGACGCGCGGGTCGGCGCGCAACGAGGCCAGGCAATTGCTCGCCGCCGCCCGGTCCTTGAGGGCCAGCGGCGCCACACTGTTGTCTGCCAGGACCGCCGCCGTCCCGGACAGACTCTGCGCCAAGTGCTGCCGGTAGGAGATCAGGTCCTGGACAGTGTACGCCACCGCGCTCAGAACCAGGACCGCGACCGCCGTCAGCATCATCACCGCCATCGCCTTGCGCTTGAGCGATTGGTCCTGAAATGACATCTAATCGATGTTAATACAAATCCTCAGATAACGCGAAGGAATTTGCTTGCCTGGCGTACGAAAAAGGGCAGGAATGACAGGAAAGGCCCGCCGCTCTGGGCTCCCGGAGCCGACGGGTGCTCCAGCGGGCACATTGCGCGGATATCTCCAGAGTATCTCCATCGCCCCTCCGTAATCTCTCCGTAGCACCTCTCATAATTTATGAGAGGTGCTACGGAGAGACTACGGGGAGTATAGGGAGGGACCAGGGAGAAAGTGGCGGGGCGGCGCGGGAGTTGAGGGGGGAGCGCTGTCTAGAAATGAGACACTATGGCGTGGATAGCGCGGCTTGAACTTTGAGTGTCCTTCCCGGCCCGTTTGTGGCAAATGGGGTCCTGTGCATCTGGCCCATCTACGGCTTCGGGACTTCCGCAATTACGGGCGGCTGGACGTGGACTTTGCGCCCGGGTTCCATTTGCTGCTGGGAGACAATGCGCAGGGCAAGACCAACGTCCTGGAGGCGATTTACCTGGTGGCCACGCTACGCTCCTTCCGGGGGGTGGGCAGCGCGCAGATGGTGCGGCATGGGCAAAAGGGCTATTTCGTGGGAGCGAACATCGTCGGGCAGGGCGCCCACGAGGCGCGGATGTATTGGTCGCTCCGGGAACGCACGCTGGGCCTAGATGGGCGCCCGGTGCGGAAGCTGACCGACTACCTCGGGGTGTTGCGCACCGTGGTGTTCTGCACGGAGGACCTGCAGCTCGTGAAAGGCGTGGCACGGGCGCGGCGGCGATTCCTGGACCTGCTGCTTTCGCAGACCTATCCCGCGTACCTGCCGCTGCTGCAGCGTTACACGCGGGCCCTGCGCTCGCGCAACGCGCTTCTGAAACAGCCCGTGCCCGACCCGGTGGCGCTGGAGGGCTTTACCCGCGAACTGGTCGCCGCCGGGGACGAGATCATCCGGCTGCGGCGGGAATTAGTCCCGCGGTTCGCGCCGCTGGCGCGCGAGGCCTACGGGCGCATTGCCCACAGCGCCGAGGAGCTGCGCCTGGAATACCATCCGAGCGTCAAAGCGGACTTCATGGTCGAGTTGGCGCAGTCCCGGCGGCGCGAGGCGGCTTACCGCTCGACCATGATTGGGCCGCATCGGGACGACCTGCAGTTGCTGCTGGATGGCCGCTCGGCCGGGCAATTCGGGAGCGAGGGGCAGAAGCGGACGCTGGCAATTGCGTGTAAGCTGGCGCAGGCCGAGTACCTGGCGGGCCTCCACGGGTCGCCGCCCGTGCTGCTGATTGACGACATCATGGGGGAGCTGGACGAAAAGCGGCGCAGCGGGTTCCTGCCGCTGCTGGAGCGGGCGCACCAGGCGCGCGGGCAGGTGTTCATGACGGCGACCGAGGAGAACTGGCGGCGGGACCTGGGCCGGGACTTGCAGCGCTGGCGGGTGGAAGGCGGCAAGCTCGAGCCCCTCGAAGGGTTGACCCACAGCACGCCGGAATAGCGAATCACTCAGGCTGTGCTAAGTTGAGTAAGGAAGGTGTGGGGTCTCAGGCCCGCGCTTTTGTGTTAGCCTTAAGACGAAGTATGAAGAACACCTTGGTGATCGTCACGGACTTGGGATGCTTCAAAGCCTACCGCCTGGAGAACCACCACCCGATGCCTACCCGGCGGCTACTGCCCGTCGAGGAGTTCAACAACGCGGACGCGCACGGGAAACTCGTGGAAAAGGTAACGGACCAGGCGGGCCGGTTCCCGCGGGGGACCGGGTTGCCGGGGCCCATCGGCGCCATGTCCGACGGGGAGAGGCATAATATCGAGCTGGAGTCGCGCAAGCGGATAGTGCGCCAGCTCGCGCAGAAGGTGAACGCTTTGGCGCGGCTCAAGACCGTGGATGCCTGCCTGCTGGCCGCCAGCCGCGAGATCAACCACCAGTTGCTCGATGAGCTGGAGCCCGAAGTGCGGGCCAAGATCGAGAAGATCGTTCCGGCCGACCTGACCAAGCTCGACCGCACGGAGATTCTGCGGCACTTCTAGGAAGGCCGAAGGCCGAAAGCCGAAGGCCGAGAGCCGACGCCCGAGCCCCTCGCGGCTGCTGGCGCTCTCGCGCGGCGGCGCTGGGCTCCGGAATGTGGTCTCCCGCTTCGGTCTTCGGAATTCGGCCTTCATTCAGCCTTCGGATTTCGGCCTTCGGGCTTTCTCTGCTCCCTTTGCTTTCCCCCGATTCGCCGCTATGCTCGCCTCCATGACCAGAGCAGAGAAGCCGCCGGCCGACCTTGAGCTGAAGCGGCGCATCCAGGAACTGATCGAGTGCAAGGGCGGAGGCTTCAACGAGGAATGCGTGGCCGACATTATCGAGAACGCACTCAAGCTCCTGAAAGACGTGCAGGACAGCGGTGACGTGCGGGTGATCCAGACGGCGCTGCGCGAGCTGCGTTACTCGTTCAAGCTGTTCGCCCCTTACGCGCAGGTGCGCAAGGTGACGATGTTCGGCTCGGCGCGGACGCTGCCGGCGCGGCCGGAGTATCAGCAGGCGGTCGAGTTTGGCCGCAAGATCGCCGCGGCGGGGTTCATGGTGATCACAGGCGCCGGCCCGGGCATCATGCAGGCCGGCCACGAGGGCGCCGGGCCGGAAAAGAGCTTTGGCGTGAACATCCGCCTGCCGTGGGAGCAGAGCGCCAACCCCGTCATCCGCGAGGACAAGAAGCTGGTGACCTTCAAATACTTCTTCACCCGCAAGCTCATCTTCATTCGCCACTCGGATGCCATCGTGCTCTTCCCGGGCGGCTTCGGCACGATGGACGAAGGCTACGAGGCGCTCACCCTGATGCAGACCGGGAAAAGCCAGCTAATGCCATTGGTGTTGATGGACCGCCCGGGCGGAACCTACTGGAAGACGTGGGACCGGCACATGCGCGAGCACCTGCTGCGCAACGAACTCATCTCGCCCGACGACCTCTGGCTTTACCAGATCACCGACAGCGCGGACGAAGCCGTGAAGATCATCACCCGCTTCTACCGCAATTTCCATTCTACCCGATTCGTCAGGGACCTCTTCGTCATCCGCCTCCAGCATGCGCCGAGCGACTCAGCCCTGGCCGCGCTGAACGAGGACTTTGCCGACATCAATCTCGGGCCTCCTATCAAGCGCGTCAAAGCCACACCGGACGAGGTGGAGGACGAAGACCACGTGGACCTGCCCCGCATCGGCTTCAGCTTCAACCGCAAGGACTATGGCCGCCTGCGGCAGTTGATTGATGTGCTGAACCGGATGTGAGGCGGAAGGCGCCTCGCTCCTACACGCAACACGCGCCACGGAACACGCTTCACGACCCGCCGCCCTTGCGGTCGAGGTTCTGCTTTAACTGCTCCTCAGTGATCTTGCAGTCCACGCCCTCGGCCGGCACGTCCACTTTGGCGGTCCACAGGATCGCGTTGAGCACCAGCTTGCGGAAGTCATCGTTGCCCCAGTTGCGGTGATAATGGGCGCCGGTGAAGCCGAATCCCCGGCCGCCGTTCGGGCGTTCGCAGGCCCAGGCTACGACTTGCGCTTCCCCACGGCGCACGGCCTCGCGCACCGCCGGGTTGCCTTCGTGCGGGCCGTCCGGGCGTGACAAAGTGCTCTCCGGTGGCACCGCCGACAGGATCGGCGTCACCCCCTTCATGCCTTCGCGGAAGCGCATGTGGTAATACCACTCGTCGTAGATGTGCAGCGGCTTGACGCCCCGCGTGATCGGGTGGGTGGGCAGCGGTTTGAACTCCGGCAGCCACGTCGGGTTGACGGACCAGTCCGTCTCGAAGCAGCCGCCGATCCAATCCAGGAACTCCTTCTCGCCCGCCTCCTTGGTCGGCTCCACCGCGTAGTGCAGGCAGACCAGGCCGACGCCCCGGTTCAGCAGCCCGGCAATTGTTTTGAGATGATCGTCGCGGAGCAAAGGGTGCCCTTCGCCGCCGTCGCTATACACTACGAGGGTAGCCGCGCCCGCCAGCGCCGCCTCGGCATTCTGCGGCCAGCCGTTGCTATAGACCTCCGCGGTGACGCCCGGGACTTTATCCAGGCACGATTTGAGCAGGAGGCAGCCCGCCCGG
>DATKNZ010000253.1:0-19360 GCA_035541055.1 Candidatus Acidiferrum sp.
GATAGCACTCTCCGAACTGGTTCCGTACATAGACTGGTCGCCGTTCTTTCATACCTGGGAGCTGCGTGGGCGCTATCCCGCTATCATCCAGGAGCAGCCTGAAGCCAGGAAGCTGTTCGAGGATGCGCAGCAGCTCCTGAATGAGATCGTGCAGCACAAGCTGCTCGCCGCCCGCGCGGTCTATGGCTTCTTCCCAGCGAACGCGGCGGGCGATGACATCGAGCTATATACGGACGCATCGCGCCATGCCGCGCTGACCACGTTCCACTTTCTGCGTCAGCAGATGGAGAAGCCGGCGGACCAGCACAATCATTGTCTCGCGGACTACGTCGCCCCGAAGCAGCCGGCCGGCGGTGAGCGGCTGGCGGACTACATCGGCGCTTTCGCAGTGAGCGTGGGGTTCGGGGCCGAGGAGCTGTGCCGCAAGTTCGAGCAAGACCACGACGATTACAATTCGATTATGACCAAAGCGCTGGCTGATCGCCTGGCAGAGGCGTTTGCCGAGTACTTGCATCAGCGGGCGCGGCGGGACTGGGGCTATGGCCAGGGCGAGAGGCTGTCCAGCGAGGACTTGATCCGCGAGCGGTATCGGGGCATCCGTCCCGCCGCGGGTTACCCGGCGTGCCCGGACCACACGGAGAAGCTGACGCTTTGGAAGCTGCTGGAGGTGGAACGTAATACCGGGATCACGTTGACCGAGTCGTGCGCGATGTGGCCAGGCGCCAGCGTCAGCGGGCTGTACTTCGCGCATCCCGAGGCGAAGTATTTCGGCGTGGGCAAGATCGGGCGCGACCAGGTGCTCGACTACGCCGCGCGGAAGCAGGTATCGCTCAGGGAGGTGGAGCGCTGGCTCGGGCCGTATCTCAATTACGACCCGGGCAATGCGGCGGAGCAGGAGCCGGTCGGCTCGCGTCCATTACAGTCCATGCCAGCCTAAGCTGTAACCAGTTGGCCGAGATTCAACGCAAAGGCGCAAAGGGGCAAAGACGCGAAGATGTTCCGAAGCTCTGCGTCTTTGCCTCGTTGCGCCTTTGCGTTGACTGTCTTCTGCCTGGCTGCTGCTGAACTTGCCTCCCGCTTAACGGCCCGCAAATGTCCGTATTTTACCGCGCCGTGGGGCACTTGTTTTTTCTGGGTAGCGCAATAGACTAGGTACATGAAGAACGACGTGGTGCCGGTTCAAATCCGCGGGATCCTGCCTGCCAACAGCGGTTGCGCCCTGTTTGTAGGCAACGACCAGAAGGTTTTCGTCATCAACGTCGAACCGAACATGGGCGCGATCATCGGCATGTTCCTGCGAGAGACCCCCAAGGAACGGCCGCTGACCCACGACCTCATTCAGAGCATCTTCAAGGGCTTCAGCATCAACGTCGAGCGCGTGGTCATTACGGAATTGAAGAACTCCACTTACTTTGCCCGGCTCATTCTCCAGCAGCAGAACGAGGTGGCCCGGAAAATCGTGGAGATTGATGCCCGGCCCAGCGATTGCCTGGCCCTCGCCACAGCGCAGAAGCGGCCGATCTATGTTACCAACTCGCTCTTCGAGCAAGTCGAAGACATGAGCGAAGTGCTCGAGCGCATCAACGAGAACGGGTCCGAGGCCGAATAGGCGATGCCTCCTGCGGCCGCAAGGCAAATTGCACCCCTGGTCCTGATTTGCGGCGAAGACGACTTCGGCGTTAAACAGCGCGCCAAGCAGCTTTACCTCCAGTGGACGGAAGAGCTGGGCGGCATGGACCACGAGATCATTGACGCCTCGGTTTCGCACAGCGGCGAGGCCCTCAAGGCGCTGGCCAAATTACGGGAGGCCCTCCAAACCCTGCCCTTCTTCGGCACAGCCAAGGTCGTTTGGCTGCAGAACTGCAATTTCCTTGGGGACGAGCGCGCCGCCAGCACGCAGGCGGTCACCGAATCGCTGGCGAACCTGGCACAAGAACTGAAGGACTTCTCTTGGGATAACGTGCGCCTGCTCATCAGCGCCGGGAAGGTGGACAAGCGCAAGGCGTTCTACCGGGCGCTCGACAAGCTGGGGACGGTCGAAGCGCTGGCCGGGTGGTCGGTGGATGACCGGGACTGGGCCGACCAGGCGGAGGTCTGGGTCCGCAAGGCCATCCGCGCCCGGCAGAAGGAGATTTCGGACGAGGCGTTGGCCGAACTGATCACCCGCGTCGGCCCCAACACGCGCCAGCTCGACAGCGAAGTCGAAAAGCTGTCCCTCTATGTGGGGGACCGCCAGCAGATCGAGGCGGACGACGTCGCGGCCGTCTGCATCCGGAATAAGGCGGCGCGCGCGTTCGCGCTGGGGGACGCGCTGGGGGACCGCGATCTGCCGCGCCTGCTGCGTTGCCTGGACGAATCGCTTTGGGAGGTGAAGCTTGATCCCCAGAAGTCGGCGATTGGGCTGCTCTACCTCTTGATCGGCAAAGTGCGGGCGATGATTCTGCTTAAGGAGATGCTGCGCGAGGGTTGGGTGAAGCCGGACATGGACTACAATCGTTTCAAGGCCCAGCTCGAGCGCGTGCCGGCCAGCCAGTTGCCCGAGGACAAGCGCTTCAATCCACAGGCCATCAACCCTTACGTGCTCTACAAGGCCCTGCCGCAGGTGAAGCGCTACACGGCCGACGAGCTGGTTCGCGCGATGGACCTGCTCTTCCAGTGCAACCATCGGCTGGTGTCCAGCAGCCTGGATGAATCGCTGGTGTTGCAGCAGACGCTGGTGCAGATCGTGGGGGCGCGGGCATGAGCGCGGCTGCCCCGAGGCTTTTGGTCTGGGTGGGCAGCGCGTCGGCCTGCATCCGGATCGCGAAGCGCGCCGACTTCACCCTAAGCGTGGATTTCAAGGAACTGCTCAAGGAGCTGCTGAGGAGGGGCTGCCGGTGCCTGGTGATGGATCTCTCCGGATGCGAGTTCATGGATAGCACGTTCCTGGGAGTGCTCGCGACGTTCGGCCGCGAACTCAGCCGGGGCAACGGCGCGCAGGCCGCTCAGCGCATTGAGCTATACAACGCCAGCGCGCCGCTGACAGAACTGCTCGACACCATGGGGGTGCTCGACCTCTTCAGGATCAGCCAGGGCACGCCCACGCTTCCGGCGGATAGCCAACCGCTCGAACGCAAGGCCATCACGCCCAGCAAGGCAGAGGTCAGCCGCACCTGCATCGAAGCTCACCAGGCGTTGATGGACATCAGCCCGGCGAACATCGCCCGGTTCAAGGACGTCACCCAGTTCCTGGCCGAGAGCTTGAAGAAGGCGACGCCCGAGTAGGCGGGCAGGAGCGCCTGCTTAGAGCTTGAGCGCGGTTGGACTGGGCGCGGCGGGTTGGGGCTTCGGGTCTTTGCGGAGCCGGGCCATCACCGCGGCGAGGAGGACACCGGCGAGAAGGCCCGCAAGGTGGCTCTCCCAGGAGACTTGCGACGCGGTGGGGAAAAGGCCGCGCAGGATTCCCCCATACAGCAACAGGCACACCACGGACAGGCACAGCGTGCCGAACGTGCGCCGGAACCACGCCATCGAGACGAGGTAGCCGAAGTAGCAGAAGATCAGGCCGCTGGCGCCGACATGGCAGGCCATGCGGGCCGTCAGCCAGGTCAAGCCGCCACCGAGGACTATGCCGGCCACGGTCACCAGCGCAAACTCCGACCGGCTACGGCCGCAGATGACGCCGCCCAGGATCAGCAATGGTAGAGTATTGGCCGCGAGATGGCGGAACGAGGCGTGCAGGAAGGGCGCCCAGAAGATGCCGGCGAGGCTGCCTGGATGGCGCGGCACGATGCCATGCTGCATCAACCGGCCGTGGCAAAACAGTGTGTCAAATGCCAACACCACCCAGCAGACCGCCGTCAGCGCGAGCACGGGCACAAAGCGCAGGTACCAGGGTTGGCGCGTATCACTGTCCATAAGGTCCTTGCGCCGGATGTTAGCGCGGCAGGCGGGACAGGGAATTACAAAATCGCCCGGCAGATTGGAATGGGTGCAAACCCGCCCCAGGAATCACTAGCGGCAGAGCGCGGCGTGGGGCTAGGATGACGCGGCATGGAAAGCGACGAGAAGCGGGCGGCTGCGATCAACTCGGTCGCCGCGGCGGCGTTTCTCACGGGCATGAAGCTTGTGGTGGGCCTGCTGTCCGGCAGCCTGGGCATGCTGGCCGAGGCAGCCCATTCGGCGCTGGACCTGGTCGCAGCCATTGTGACGAGTCTGGCCGTGCGAGCCGCCAGCAAGCCCGCCGACCAGGGCCATCCCTACGGTCATGGCAAGTTCGAGAACCTCTCTGCCCTGGCCGAAACCCTTCTGCTGCTGGGGACCTGCGGCTGGATCATTTATGAATCCATCCAGCGCCTGACATCGCGCCCGGTGCAAGTGCACGCATCGGTATGGGCGTTCGCCGTCATGCTCATCTCCATCGCGGTCGACGTGTCGCGCTCGCGGATGCTGGCGCGGGTGGCCGCCCGGCATCGGAGCCAGGCGCTGGAAGCTGATGCCCTGCATTTCAGCAGCGATGTATGGAGCTCGGCGGTGGTGGTGCTGGGCCTGGCAGGCGTGAAGCTTGCCGAGTGGTATCCGGGCCTGGCCTTTTTGCACCAGGCGGATGCGATG
Organism: Candidatus Acidiferrum sp.; assembly: GCA_035541055.1. Lineage (GTDB taxonomy): Bacteria > Verrucomicrobiota > Verrucomicrobiia > Limisphaerales > UBA8199 > JAPLUA01. The sequence goes on from DATKNZ010000253.1 coordinate 4,594, forward strand.
GCCGGGCTGGTCGTTGGCGGCCTGGTCATTGGGGTCAGCTCGCGCCTGGGCTTCCGCACCGTCGAAGCGCTCCTTGATGCCTCGCCGGCCGGCGTGGCGGACAAGATCAAAGAGCGCGTGGAACGCCTGGAGAAGGTCCTGGACTGCCACGCGATCCGCGTGCGGCATTCGGGGCCGCATTATTTCGTGGACCTGCACATTACGGTGGACGGCGGCCTGCCGCTTCGCGAGGCGCATGCGCTCACGGAGGAAGTCGAGCGCATGGTCAACGAGGTCCTGCCCGGCGCGGACGTGACCGTGCACCCGGAACCGAACGAGTCTCGAGTCTAAAGCCTAAAGTCTTGAGTCGCCGGCCGCGTGACGACTCAAGACGTTAGACTCAAGACTCCGTGTCTGCCGTTAAAAGTCGACCAGGAGTTGGTCCGAGAGCAGGTCCACCCAGTCCACCGGCACGGGCACCGTCAGCTCGTAGGAGCGCGAGAAATCCTCCTCGAACAGTTCGTGCTTGAGGCGAGCGGCAAAGCCGGGATCGGACGTGGCGACATTTTGCTCCTGGCAAAGCCGCAGGCTCAAGTGATTGAGATTGGCCGAGCCGACGCACGCCCAGCCGTCCACGAGCAGGGCTTTGACGTGCGTCATGCCGGGATAGAAATAAACCCGGACTCCATGCTGCAGGAGGTAATTAGCCTGCACCAGGTTGCTGCGGCCTCCCGCTTTGAAATCATTGACCCGGGGCAGGATGATGCGGACGTCCACCCCGCGGTTACGCGCCCGGACCAGGGCGGTGATGATCCCCTTGTCGAACAGGTAAGGGTTCTCGACATAGATGTAGCTCTGCGCTCTCCGGACGGCGCCGTTCACCGCTGCGCTGAACGGCTTCCAGGCAGTTTTGGTGGGGAGCAGGCGAACCTTCATCCAGCCATTTGAAGCTGGCTCCGCTGGAGCGCCGCCTTGCAGGTGCTCCTCGTGCCCTGCCCTGGCCAACTCGGCCACATAGCCGACATCTCCCAGCAAGCCGGCGTGAGCCCAGTTGCGGCTGAATTCTTCTTCCAGAGAAGCGACCACCGGGCCTTGCAGTTCCACCATAACGTCGTGCCACTCGTACCGGTACTCGCGGCCTACGTTCATCCCCCCCAACCAGGCGTGCGTGCCGTCCACCAGGTAGATCTTGGAATGCTCGGACGACAGCCACGGGTTGAGAAACGGGCGCACCCGCACCCGCGAGTGATCCTCCAGGTAGGCGGCAATGGAATTGGGATACACGAAGTTCTCGGGCAGCGGCGTGCCGGGAGGAACGATCCCGGCGCCGATGCTCCCCAGCCGGTCCATGATCACCTTCACCTGGATCTGCTGCGAACGCTGCTTTAGCTGGTCGGCCACTCCCACCGCCACGTCGTCCCGATCAAATATGTATAGGTCGAGGTGGACGTGGTTCGTCGCCTCCGCGATGACTTGGCGGAGGCGCGGGAAAAAGCGCTCGCCGTCCAGCAGCAGGTCCAGCGTGCCCTCCGCCTGCCGCGTGCCCGTGGTGCGGTCCAGCCAGGTTTCCCATGCCGTCAGATCCATGCCATTGCAATGGGCGGTTGGGGGGAAGTCGCTTCCCGGGCCGGGCAAGGGCAGCCGCAGGAGCCGGACCCCGGTCTGGACCAGCAGATCGGCCAGCCGCGCCGCGCTCGATACCGGGTTCTTGATGAGCGCCTCACCGTGCGCCTGCAGAATCAACGCGCTCAGGCCCAGGGCGGTGGTGGATGGCGTGAGGCCCCGTTCGGTGTCGTAGAGCGGGGCGGGGGTCAGCCAAACGCATTCGCGCTGGCGCCGGTCCAGCAACAGCGGTTGGGGAAACCGCCGCACGTGCGGGGCCATCAGCAGGAACAGCGAGCCTCCCGGATGGTTGCGCGCCAGGTCCGCCTCAACATGCCGCGCCAAAATGGCGAGCGTCTCCTCGATGGAGAACCGGCTATCGAGGATCACGTCCTTGGGCTGCTCCCCAATGGGGACAGATAAGGCCGTGCCCTGTGCATTGCGGTAAAGGAGGCGGTCCGCCAGGAAGCCCTGGTAGTAGATGCCATGCCCGGGCGTGGTGGGGGCCATCTCGGCCACCAGGTTCGTGGCCAGGCGGTTCCATTCCGCGCCGGCGATCACGGTGGCTTCGCGCCAGCGCCGTGAACCTTCCGGAATGCGCGGGAGCTTCTGGTTCCAGCGTAGGATGGCCGAGTTGATCCGGTAGCTGGTGCTCGGGATGCGATGGCGCAGCCAGCGGGCGCCAAACTCGATCACATTGGTCTCGCTCTGGAAATAGAGGCGGACCTGGCCGCCCTTAACAAACACCCGTGGAACGGGCGCCTCCGGGGCGGTAATGGCGCGCCATTCATCCAGCGAAGCCTGCTTCGTCGCGCCCGCGCCCAGACAGGCGGTGCTGCCAGCCAAACCCAACAGCAGGCACAGGACTTTAGACTCAAGACTCAAGACTATCCTCGGGCGTGTCCTGCTCCCATTCGGGATAAACTTCGGGCTTGAGCTGGCCCCGGCGGATCAGCTCCTGCAGGTCGCGTATGATGGTGCGGCGCGCCACACGGAATTCACGGGCGAGCGCGGAGATGTTGGGCCGCTGGCGCGACTTGCCCACGAGCTGCAGGATCTGGTTCTGCCGGCTAAGGCGGTCCGTTGAGCGGCTGAACAGGTCGAGCGCGTCAATGCGGTGCGAACGCTCCAGCGCCTCGAATTGCCGCACAGCCTCTTGCTCGCCGCATTCCTTCAAAGCCGTTTCCACCGTGCTCCGCAGCGCGCGGATGTCCACCGGCTTCGTCAGGCAGTAATGCGCCCGCCGCGGCCCCTGGAGCGCGGCCATTTGCTGGTGCACCTCCAGCGCGCCGGACACCACGATGATGGGCACAAACGGCAGCAGCTCCTTGAACTCGGGCAGGAAGTCCAGCCCGCGCTCGCCTTCCGAGAGCACGTGATCCAGGATGAGGAGGTCCGGCCGCTCGCGGCCAAGCTGGGCCAGGGCCTCGCTGCCGTTGCTGGCGCGCGACAGTTGGTACTTGGCCAGGGCCTCTTCGTAGATCTCGTACTGGAGGTCGTCATCTTCAATGATCAGGATTCGGGCAGGGTTCATAGTTCCAGCTTCTGCTGTGCGGTGGTCTGCTTGACAGGCAGGATGAGCGTGAAGACGCTCCCTTGAGATACGACTGATTCCACGGCAAGGCCCGCGTCCATCCTCTTGGCCAGCTCATACACCATAGAAAGGCCCAACCCCGTGCCGCGCCGGGCGGACATGGCCTTGGTGGTAAAGAACGGCTCGAAGATGCGCGGCATGTTCTCCGGCGGGATCCCACACCCGAAGTCTTCCACGGAGATCGCGATGTAGGAAGGGCCCGAAGTGGGGGCCAGTGCCAACTCGGCGGGCAGCTTGGGCAGCAGGTATGTCGTGAGGACAATCCGCTTATGCTGGTCCATGGACTCAGCGGCATTGAGCACGAAGTTCAGCACGACTTGCTGGATGAGTTCCCGCGAGGCATCGGCCTTGGGCAGACCGGGCGCCCGCTCGAAGCTGATGTGCACGTCGCGCAGAAACCGGTCACCGAGCAGCTTCAAGGTCTCCCCTACAACCTCGTTGACGTCGCAGGGGCCAGGTTCCTGTCCGGCGTCGCTGCTGAACCCGAGCATCGCCTTCACAATGCCGGCCCCCTGCTCGACGACCGTCTTGATGCGGTCAACGCGCGCCGCCACCTTCTGGGGGTTCTCCGCATTCTCCTCTATGATCTGGGCAGAGCCCTTAATAATGGAAAGGATGTTGTTGAAATCGTGAGCAACGCCCGCAGCGAGCGTTCCCAGAGCATTCATCTTCTGGCTGTGGGCCAGCGCGCGATGGGCGATTTCCAGTTCCCGCGTGCGTTCGGCAACCTTCTTCTCCACTTGGGCATAGCTCCGCAGCAATTGGCGATGCCGATTGAAAGCCAGTCCGGCAAAGAAGACCACGGACGCCAAGCCGGTCAGCATGATCAGCACCAGCCGCAATTCCTTATACCAGGGGAGAATCACGGCAAACTCGACCCGGGCCGGGGTGGGGTCCACGTTGCCGTTGCGGTCTATCGCGCGCGCCTCAAAGCGATGCTTGCCGGCAGGCAGGTCAACGAAGGCAATGTTGTTCGCCGGCTCATAGTCCGACCAGTCCTGCCCGTCCAGGCGATGGGAGTAGAGCAGGCGCTGATGCCGGGTATAGTTCCATTTATCCTCGCCGCCGAAGGCCAGCGTGATCGTGCCCCCCTCGGGCACATTGCTCTCCTTCGCCGTAAGTCCGTGAATAAACGTCTTGGGGGGGTCGGGATCGGCCTCAGGATGGTAAAGGCTCAAGCCGTGCGAAGTGCCAGCCCAAATGGGCCCATGCGGGTCTTCACAGACGTCCTGAATGGCAGTGGCCGGCAGGCCCTCCTCCCGGCCATTTTCTATCCACGCTCCCTGCGCATAGTGCTGCAAGCCGCTGTTGCAGGCCAGCCAGACGCTGCCGTCGCGAGCCCGCAATAGCCCGTTGATGTGGTCGAAGCCGCTGCGCACCACCACCCAGTTATCGCCCGTAAATTCCCAAACGCGGTCGCGAGTGGCGCACCACATCCTGCCGCCCGGCAGTTCTGCAAACCACAGTCCGCCGCCAGGAAAGCCCCGATCTCTGGCGGCGAACGTCCGCCACTTGCCGTCGTGAGAAACAGCGAGTCCGCCGTCGCCGCACAGCCAGAGGTCGCCGTTCTCGGCACGGTAAGCGCCTAGCAGGTTGGTGCCCACGAAAACATCCCGCGTAGGCTCCGCTAAACGTGAGAAGCTCACGCCATCGAACGTGCTGAGCGCGTAGCCTGGCCACTCCGCGTCCGGCCTGGGTCGGTCCACCACCAGGGTCCCATCCCGCAGCTTGCCGATGCAATTCAGCCGGCCCGCGGATCGGGGATCAACCACGGCGGCGAACTTGCCGGTGGCTGGCCGGAAAACCTGCATTTGATTATCAGCCGCCAGCACCAGCGACCCATTCTTGAGCGCATAAACGCCGCGAAGCGCGCCGCCTTCGCTCGCCAGCGAAGCAGGCAGCGGGTACTGCTGATGCTGGTCGCCTCTGAGCGAATGCAACGAGTTGCTCGCGACGAACCAGAGCCCGCCGCCCTGGTCCACTGCCAGGCAGGACACGGGCGAAACAACCTGCCGGACGGCAGCGGGAGTTCTCCAGGTAAGCGGCGCGAACCGCAGCAGGCCATCCGAGGTGGCAATCCAGAATGCCCCATCCCGCTCGACGGCCACGTCAAAAAACTGCCTCGCAGTGACCTCCTCGTTCTCAATGGTCTGACGTGTCCCGCCACCCCACACTTGCAGTGAGTCAATGGTTGAAATCCAGAACGAGCCATCCACGCCGCGCCAGGCCTGTCGAATCTTGTCCGTGCCCGGCGCTTCGGCCATCCATTTCTGGTCCCCGAAATGCACCAGCAGCTTCTGATTTCCTGAGGCCGACTCTCCTACCATGGTCACCCCGCCCGTGGGCCCCTCGTGCGGGGACTGCAGGTTGCGCACCTGCAGGTTTTCCGGCGGCACATACTCCTGGCACTGCGTCCCGGGCTTGAGATAGCGCAGTGGTCCGTTGAGCTTCAGCAGCCCGGCAAGGCCGCTGATCCAAAGACCGCCATCGCGCGCGGCGGCCAGGCTGCCGAACTTCTCCAAACGAGTCTGGCTCGCCAATCGCAGCACGTGGGTCCCGGCCCTGTCGACTTGCTCAGAATCAAATTCGGCTAACCGGTCCGGCAGCAGAAACAGCACCTGGCCGTGCTTGATCGGGCAAAGGGGGACCGGGTCTATGACCCGCGGCAGTCCCTGGCGGAACTCAGCCACGATCTCCGGCACCGGGTGCACAATCCAGCTTTCTCCGCTGAACTCCTCCAGCCCCAGCGGGGAGACCGTCCAGAGCTGGCCTGCCGGACCACCGTAAATACGGCTGGCCCCTTCGCCAGGGGCGGGATAGACGCGGATGGTGTAGCCGTTGAGTTCGCTGACGCCCGCCACACCGGTGTGTCGAGTAAGCACTTTACCTTGCGGCGCAACGGTAACGGACATACAGGCGGATTCAGCCAACCCGTCGGCGAGCTTGAAAACGCGCAGGTTCATGCCTTCCAGGCCCTGGCCGGAAGCGGTCGCCGCCAACAGGAAAGCGACTGCGGAGATCAGAAGGCTTAGGGACCGTTGAGTCGCCCCACGCCTGGGCACAGGAACCGGACTGAAGCGTCCGCATTCCTGGCCAGCACGTTTCATCTCGGCCTCTCTACTCGGGCCGACTGACGCCAAAGACGTTCTCGAGGATCACCTCTTTGGTCTTCCAGAGCAGGGCCATCGTCAGGGCCAGCGGGAGCAGGACAGGAATGATGAGCAGCCAGAAGCTTTCGCGATCCAGCACGCCGACCACCACCCCCAGCCAGCGCGGAAGCGAGCGGACGTGCCACAAAGCGAGATACAGCAGGGCGACCAGGGACGTGGCGAGAAGCAGGTTGATGTTCAAGGCGGTGAACTGCCGGGTTTCGAGCCTCAGGGCCTCGTCGGGCAGCATGGCCCCCAGCCGGCGCAACACGAGGTTCAGGCTGCCCAGGAAGAGCAGCGAGCAGAAGGTCATCGCCATAACCATGACGAAGAAGAACATGTTGGCCGGCACTTTGTTCCACCAGTAAAGGAAAGGGCTGAGGAAGAGGTTCACCATGTTCAGCACGCGGGCGCGGTCGAGCGCCGCGCGCCACACGCGCTCCTGCTTGCGGAAATCGCCGAGTTGCCAGAGGCCGAAAGCCAGGAGTCCTGTCGCGAGGAGGGGCGGCCCGACTCCCAGGGGCCTCAGTGTCTCAAGCCGCGCCGTCCAAAAACACACTACGAGCGTGATGGGCAGCCCCCAAAACAAAGCGGACAGACCCCGCACCAGCCGGCCCAGGGAACGCATGAGGTCGGAGCCGGGGGGGGGCGGAAGGCGAAGTTCGGAGTGCGGGGCGCGCCCATCCTCAGGCGCAGCCACTCCAGGGCAGCCGGCAGGGGACGCTGCTGCTCCCGAGGACGGGCGCTCTCCATTTCCTTCGTCATCGCCCATTTCAGAAGCTCAGGTAGGTGTATTCTCTGAGCCCGCGTTCGTAGTCGTCCAGCAACCGCATGGCTTCGGAGGGTTTCATGCGGTCGGATTTAATGGCGTCGTCAATCTGGGCCTTCATCTGCCGCTTGAGTTCATTCTCGTCGTATTGCACGGAGGCGAGGCACTGGACGACCGTGCTGCCCTCGATGATTTCCTCGACATAATAGCCGGCGGGTTCATCGGGGTCCAGGAAGACGTGGACCTCATTGACGCGGCCAAAGAGATTGTGAAGGTCCCCCATAATATCCTGGTAGGCGCCCATCAGGAAGAAGCCGAGGTAGTAGGGCTCGAGCTGGCCGTTGCCGTTAACGTTGAGAGGGTGCAGGGGCAGGGTGTCGCGCACGTCACGCAGGTCAATGAACTTGTTGACCTGGCCATCGGAGTCGCAGGTGATGTCCACCAGGGTGGCCTCGCGGGTGGGGCGCTGGTTGAGGCGGCTGATGGGCATAATTGGGAACAACTGGTCAAGGGCCCAGTGGTCGAGCAGGGATTGGAAGACGGAGAAGTTGCAGAGGTATTGGTCGCCCAGGCTGTCTTCGAGCTTGCGGATCTCCTCCGGGACATAGGCCTGGCCCTTGAAGCTTTGGACGACGGCGCGGCCGATCTCCCAGTAAAGGTTTTCGATCTTGGCCTTCTCCGGCAGGTCCATCATGCCGAGCGTGAACATGTGCTGGGCGTCCTCCTTGCGCTCCAGCGCGTCGTGGTAGGCCTCCAGTTTGTTCAGCTTGGGAAGGTTCTTCCGGATGTCGAGCAGCTCCCTGACCAGCGGCGAATCCCCTTCGGCGCATTGGACCTCCACCGGCCGGGCCTTCTCGATGGCGCCGAAGACCTCGACGATGAGCACGCTGTGGTGGGCCACAATAGCCCGCCCGCTCTCGCTGATGATGTCCGGGTGCGGCACCTTCTCCGTGTTGCACACGTCGGCCACGTAATAGACGATGTCGTTGGTGTATTCCTGCAGCGTGTAGTTGGTCGAGCTGTCAAAGGCCGAGCGGCTGCCGTCGTAGTCCACTCCCAGGCCGCCGCCGACGTCGAGGTACTCGATCTGGAAGCCCATCTTGTAGAGCTTCGCGTAGAAACGGCCCGCCTCCTGCACGGCCTTCTTGACGATGAGAATGTCCGGCACCTGCGAGCCGATGTGGAAATGGAGCAGCTTGAAACAGTGGGGTAGGTTCTCCGCCTTGAGCAGTTCGGCGGCGGCCAGCAGCTCGGCGGTGGTCAGGCCGAATTTGGCATTCTCGCCCGCGCTCTCGGCCCATTTGCCGGCGCCCCGGCTGAGCAGGCGCGCCCGGATGCCGATCAACGGCTCGACGCCCAACTGCTTCGAGATGCTGATGATCTGCCGCAGCTCTCCGAGCTTCTCGACCACCATGATCACCTTCTTGTTCAGCTTGGTGCCCAGCAGGGCCATGCGGATAAAGCTGGCGTCCTTGAAGCCGTTGCAAACAATGAGGCTCCCGATCTGGCTTTGCAGCGCCAGCCCCGCAAAGAGCTCCGGCTTGCTGCCCACCTCCAGCCCGAAGTCGAACGGCTTGCCGGCATCGAGGATTTCCTCCACCACCTCGCGCAACTGGTTCACCTTGATCGGGAACACGCCGCGGTACCTGCCCTGGTAATTGAACTCGGCGATCGAGCTGCGGAAGGCCAGGTTGATGGACTCGACGCGGTGCCGCAGGATGTCCTGGAAGCGGATCAGCAACGGGAACTTCAACCCCCGCGCCTTGGCTTCCTCGATAACGTCGGTCAGGTCCACTGACGCGCCCGAATCCCGCTGCGGCCGCGCCACTACGTGCCCAGCCTCGTTAACGTCGAAGTATTCCGCCCCCCAGCGATGAATGTTGTATAGGTTTCGAGCCGCCTGGATGTCCCAAGGCTCAGTGCCTTCCGTCGAGTTGTTCATGTCCGCGTGTCAGAACGAGGCGCACTATAGAACTCTGCGGGGGGAATTCAATACGCGTGTGGAAAATAATTCCGCCTTCCCTCCGACCCGCCGGTCTGCTTTGCTGTATCCCATGGCGAGCGCCTCCCTGTCAGCCATCGTCCACTACTGTGACCAGTTCCTGGATACTGCCGAGGTGCAGGATTACGAGCGCGCCGCCAACGGCCTGCAGGTTGAGAACACCGGAACGGTGCATCGCATCGCCGCGGCGGTGGACGCCAGCCTGGCGACTGTCCGCCTGGCCGCGGAAGCCGGGGCCGACCTGCTGCTCGTGCACCACGGGCTGTTCTGGGGGCCGGCACACCCCTGGACGGGCAGGCGCTACGAGCTGATCCGGCTCCTGGTGCACCACAACATTGCCGTCTATAGCTCGCACCTGCCGTTGGACGCTCACCCGCGCCTGGGCAACAACGCTCAGCTCTGCGCCGCCCTGGGTCTGAAGAACCTCCGCCCGTTCTTCTTCGACCACGGCCTGTACCTCGGGTTCCAAGCCAGCGCACGAGTTCCCCGCGCCCGGTTGGCCGCCAGTCTGCGACGCGCAACGCAGGCCGCGCCCAAGGTGATCCCAGCCGGGCCGGACATCTGCCGCCGTATCGGCGTAGTCAGCGGCGGGGCGGGCGGCGACCTGCAGAAGGCCGCCGACGAAGGCGTGGATACCTTCGTCACCGGCGAGGGCCCGCACTGGACCTACGCCCTGGCCGAAGAACTCGGCATCAACGTGCTATACGGCGGTCATTACGCTACCGAGACGTTCGGAGTGAAAGCCCTCGCAGCCAGGCTGGCAGCCAGGTTCAAGGTTCCCTGGACGTTTTTGGATCACCCCACAGGGCTTTAGGAGTCTTGAGTCGTCAGAATAGTAGCCTGGCAACCCAGAGGGTTGCCGGGACGGTCGCAAGCCGGAGGCTTACGCTACTACTCTGACGACTTTAGACTCAAGACTTTAGACTCAAGACTCATTTCCCCTTCTGCGCCTTCCTCGCGCTGCGCGCCGCCACGATGCGCCGCGCCTCGTTCGCGATCATGCCCAGGAAACGGAACAGCCGCCGCACGGCGCTCATCTCCGGCCACGCCAGGAACTGCTCCCGCTCAAGGTGCGCCGCCTCGCTGTTCCGGCCCAGGCGCCGCAGACACTCGATCTTCATCTCCTGCGCTTGTCGCAGCCGCAAATCGGCCATCTGCGTGGCCTCGACATACTTGAGCGCCTCCGCGTAATCGCCCTTGGCCATGTAGTTCTGCGCATGCGTGAGCAGCCGGGTCACGGCCATGACCTCCTGCCGGATATAGAGCGGGTTGAATTTATTGCGGTCCTCCGGGCTCAGTGCCGTGTGCCGCTCCTCCTGGAACACGCAATACACATCCGAGAACGCCTTCTCCTCCTCGTTCACCAGCCGGGTCCAGGTCTTCTCCAACTCCTTCAGGGCAGCCGCCCGCGCCTGCTCGTCAGGGAACTGCATGGCCGCCACAAGCTTTTGGGCGTGCTCCTTCCGCTCGGGCATGAGCAACTGGAAGAAGCGCATCCAGAAGGGCACGCACCGCATCCGCTGCGTCTTGCCTTTGCCCCCGCCAATCGGGTTGATAGTGATGGGGATCAACGCGCACCTCCCGGCCAGTTGCGCGATCTGCTCCACCCACTTGTCGTCGAACCAGAAGGCGAACATGCCCAGGAAGACCTTGTCGTAGCCCAGGGTCTGCAGCATCCCCCACCCGATGAACGGATACGTGGCGACCTCGGCGTTCGGGTCATGCGCGAAGGCCAGCAGAATGCCGTCTCCGTAACGGCTGAACTCGCGCCGCACGATCTCGTCCCAGCCCGGTGTGTCGAACCGCGCGTCGTCGCACGAGATCATATAAACTTCCGAGGCGCGGCCCGACTCGTTCCACAAGGCCTGGTGCGCCTGGCCCAGCGCCGGCGGCCGCGGGCCGAAGTGCCAGTGCACGCGGTAGTCCAGGCCCGCGAACCGGCCCGCGTTGACGGCCCCGCGGGTGACCTCGTCGTCATCGTCCACATAGAGCCACACGTTCAGCAGGTCCTTGCGCTGGGTATTGGCCTGCAAAGTCTGCAGTTCCTCGAGCAACATCTCGGGCCGGGCCCGTGTAGCCATGAGGATGGATATCTCGCCGCGCCTGACCTGGGCAGCGCTGTTGGGAGTGGTGGGAGTGGTCACATTCAGCTTCTCTTGTGGTGGGCCGCGCGGGCGGTATCAGGACTTCGAGGAGGGCGCCTTCGGCTGACTGCCCCGTCCGATCGCCAGGTAGCCCAGCATCAGCACGGCCATCGCCAATGCCGCCAGGCTCACGTAGAGCGTATGCACCGGCGGCGCGAACCGGAACTCCACCCTGTGCGAGCCGGGCTGCAGATACACCCCGCGCATAATGTAATTGCAGCGCAGCAGCTTCTCCGGTTTGCCGTCCACCGTCGCCCGCCAATTGTCATCGTACCGGTCATTGAGCAGCAGCACCGCCGGGACCTGCGCGTTCGCTTTGAGCACCACGTCCTTGGGCGCGTAGCTGGCGAATTCCACGGTGCCGCAGCCCTGCGCTGGAACGGGAGCCTTCGGCGCCGGCACGGCGGTGTCCGCCACGAGGACCTTGCTGTGCGGATCAAACCCCGCGCTGGCCAACTCCTTCAGCGCCGCCGAGTCGTTGGTGCTCACCTCCCAGTTCCCGTAAAGGCTGGCGCGCGGCAACGCCCCCGTGAACTCAAAGAGCGCATACATGCCGTTCGTGTTGAGCACCGCGGTAAGCTCGTCCAGCCCCACCGGGTTCGTGATGCCCGGCTTGGGCACCACGTCGAAAGCCATCGCCACCCGGAAGCGCTGCTTCACCGGATCGAGCTGGTGGTTGAGCGCATCCAGGAAGGGCGCCGGCCCAAGCAGGTATCGAGTATTCGTGAGCGCCCAGTTGCGGGTGATCCGGTGCAGCGTGTTCGTCGAACCGTCCAGCGCCATGGCGCGCTTGAAAGCAATCTCGTCCTCGCGCGGGCGCGGGTTCATGATCTGGTCTAGCGACTGGACGTTGTAATACTGAAAGATTTGCTGCAGCCACTCGATGTTATAGAGCTGATTGAACATGGCGAGCTGGTCCGGCACCGGGAAAGGCAAAATAGCCACACGATTCTCGTAAGGCTTCTCCCGCAGGAAATCTATGACCGGGTTCGAGGCGTACTTCCGTTCATAATCCCAGGTGACCACCCAGGGCACATCCGCCCGCGCCAGGTCCACGGCCAGCACCAACCCAAGGAAAAGCGCTCCGAGCGGCGCCCGCCGCCCGTTGAGAAAACCGCTCAGCAGCAGAATGAGCAGCGTCGTCGCCAGCGCCAGGAACAGGATGAACCACCCGACCTGCCGCACGCTGAAAGCAGCAACCGCCGCCGCCGTTGCGCGGTCAAAGTCCACCTCCTGGAGGTAGGCGACCAGCCGTTCCTGCGAGGACGCGTAAAGCCACCAGCCCAGCATGCTGGCGCCCAGCGCAATCACCAGGCCCCGCACCCAGTTGCGGTCGAACTCCGCCGCCTTGCCCCACCAGGCCCGCAATTGGTCGCTCAGGCCGCGCCCGACCGCGCCCGGCGTTTCCAGGCAGCACCGGCTCAGCCCGTTCAGCCCGTAGGCGCAGAGAATGACCAGGCACCATTGCACCACATGGAAAAACTTGCCCGGACTGCGCATGGTTGAAGCGAACGGCAGCGCGTAGAAAATCTGGTAAAAAGGCGCAAACCGCCCGAAGCCCACCAGCGCGCAACCCAGCGCCATCGCGCTCCAGAACCATACGAATTTCCGCTCTCGCAGCGAGAACACCGAACGCTCCTTTCGCCACGACTGCAGGATAGCCCACAAGGCGATGACGATCACCACCACGCCCGTGTACGGCCCACCCCCGCCATACCGCAGGAAGAAGAACCTGGAATCCGGCCGCGGCAGCGTCTTGCCCGAGGCAAAGTAGCGGTCCCAGGATGGATATCGTCCCGAACGTCCCCAGTAAGCCCCGCCGTCCCCGCTATCCATGCGGTAGCCGTAAATGCCCGGGATCAGCATAGCCAGCATCTCCCCTTTGGGCATGCTCCACTGCGTGGCCTCGTCCCAGCGCTGGGCCTTGGTCTCGACGTCCTGCCCCATGCCGACCACCCCCTTGACCTGGGTGGTGATCAGGGTGCTGACCGCCGAGGCCGCGATCAGCGCGGCGCACGGCACCACCAGGGCCAGCCGCCCCACCCCGCGGCCCAGGCGTGCCGCCACCGGCCCCTCGGAAACCAGCGCCTGGAAGATCACATAAACTGCCACGACGATGCTGAAAATGGCGCCGATGTCGTAGGCTTCCATCACGCCCATGCCCACGGCGATGCCCGCCAGGGCCACGCGCACCCAGCGTTTGGGCGACGTCTCGTCCGCCAGCGCAGCCAGCGCCAGAAAACACAGGCCGAAACACAAGGTCTGCGACGCCACACCCCAGCACGCCGTCGAGAAGAACCCCGAGTTCAGCGCCGCCGCAATTCCGCCCACCACGCACGCCATCGGCGAGAACTTCCACTGCCGGAAGCACAACCAGGCGCTCAGGCCGAGGAACAACAGGCTGAACGCCGCATAAACCTTCGAGAAAATGAGAGGGCCGAGGACCCAAGCCAGCATACTCGTTACGTCCGGCGAGGCGCTTGGCCCAGCGGCTCCCAGCCAGTTCAAGTCCATCCAAAAACCGAAATAAGCCGCGGGCAGTTTGCCGTATTGCGCACTGATGGCGCCCAGCGGGCCGTCGTTCGAAAAGACCGTGCGCCCGGGCAAAAGGCCTTCCCAGAACAGCACCCCCAGCAGAATTATCAGGCAGGCGGCTGCGAGACCGAACTGCAGCAGCGCCCGCCGCCAGTCGATTCGTCCGCTTTTCGACTCACTCATAGCAGGAATGCTTCCTAGAATGCGCTTGAAAAGAAAGCTCAATATTCATTCCACCGGAGCGCGCCCGTCCCCGGGCGAGGTTTGGTAGGGACGCCTCGCCGAGGCGTCCGCTTCGAGCGCACCCGGACGCCTCGGCGAGGCGTCCCTACCAGGACCAGGATGCGCTCCCGCCCCTTCCAACGGGAGAAAACGTTTGGCTGCCACTGCCGCCTGCTGATATTATCGCCATCAATGACGTCGAAAGCGCCGTTCCAGAAACTAGCCCACTATGTGCCCGCGTATAACGCCGAGTTTAGCGGCATTCCCGTGAAGCGGCTGCTGGAGATCGGCGTGGCCAACGGGGGCAGCCTCCGTTGGTGGAAACGCAAGTTCCCCGAAGCCCAGATCTTCGGAATCGACGTCAGTGAAAAGTGCAAGAAACACGCCGAGGACCGCATCGAAGTCATCATTTGCGACCAGGCCAACCGGGAAGAGATGGCTAAAATCGGCAAACAGCACGGCCCTTTCGACGTCGTTATCGACGACGGCGGCCACAAGCGCTACCAACAAATGGCGTCATTTGAGGCCCTATGGCCTTACCTCTCGAAGCCGGGCTGCTATTGCGTCGAGGACCTTCATGCCAATTACTGGTTTGGTTGCAACCCATTCTCCGCGGCCTACGGAGGCTTCGTCCGCGACGCCGCCAAACTGGCGCACGTCCTTAACTCCGGCTGGATTGGGAAGAAACATCCCGTGCGCTGGCTGGTCGGCAAAACACCCGTCGTGGTGGACGACCTCGTAAAGATTTCCTTCTACGATTCCATGGTGTTC
>DATKNZ010000254.1:0-13251 GCA_035541055.1 Candidatus Acidiferrum sp.
TGCGAACGCGAAGACGTTCGTGTCAATGAACGGCCTGAGGCCCGAAGCGCGCACGTCCATTGGCCCGCTGGGGTCCACGCCCCGCGCATCGAAAAGCGAATACAACTCCTTGATGCCGGGCAGCCGCCAATCGCTGAAGCCTCCAAACCGCGCGGCGTTAAGCTTCGCTGGCAACGCCTGGGCCTGGGCCAGGGTCAGCTTGTCGCGTGAAGTCACCGCGCCGCCCCCGCCGAAATGAGGGCTGCGTTGCCAGGTGAGCCCGGTGACATTGTCGCGCACGGTCAGCCCGCCGGCGCTCACGGTGTAGCTGGCCGGATGACATTGAAACTGGGCGTCCTGCCCATAAAAGGCCTGGCCCGGCTTCGGCGGTGGAATCTCGCCGCGATCGTCGTAGCACTTGCTCTGACCCGTGGCCACGATCGGGTAGGCGGCGGCCGCGTGCAGCGTGACCGACGGCCCTCGGAGGACGAGCGCAGCCATCAAAAGGCGGGGCAAATTTCTCACGTCAACCAACGAAAATGGCGCAGACCAGCCAGGTGAGCCAGCTAAAAGCTTGAGGCTCTTCGGGAGGTGTGTAGGGTAAAGCCCATGAATCAACATATCTCTCGGCGTTCGGCCCTGGGCAAAATCGGCACGGGGACGATTGGGATTGCCGCTACGGCAGGACTGGAGCGGCGAGTGCGGTCGGCGGAAGCGACCCAGCCACCCCGGCTCAAAGGGAACATCCATCACTCCGTCTCGGCCTGGTGCTACAAGAGTCTCTTCGACCCCGGAAAGAACAAGCCGGCGAAGATGTCCTTCGAGGAGTTCTGCCAGGCGTGCGCCAGCATGGGGCTGCAGTCCGTCGAACTGCTCGGGCCCAGCGACTGGCCGGCCGTGAAAAAAGCGGGCCTCATTTGCGCCATGTGCAACGGCCCGGACAGCATCCCCTACGGCTGGAACCGCCTTGAGCACCATGACGATCTGTTGCCCAAGTTCGAGAAAGCCATTCCCCAGGTAGCGGAAATGGGGTACCCGAACATCATCACCTTCTCCGGCAACCGCAACGGCATGAGCGACGAGCAGGGGCTGGAGAATTGTGTGAAGGGACTCCAGAAGGTGGCGTCCATCGCCGAAAAGCACAAGGTCACCGTGTGCATGGAGCTGCTCAACAGCAAGCGCAACCACAAAGACTACATGTGCGACCACACCGCCTGGGGCGTGGAGGTCATCAAGCGCGTCGGCTCCGACCGAGTCAAGCTGCTGTTCGACATCTACCACATGCAGATCATGGAGGGCGATCTCATTGACACCATCCGTGAGAACCACCAGTACATCGCCCACTATCACACCGGCGGCGTGCCCGGCCGCAATGAGCTGGATGACACGCAGGAGATTTGCTACCCGGCGGTTATGCGGGCGATCCTGGCCACCGGCTACAAGGGCTTCGTGGGCCAGGAGTTTGTGCCCAAACACGCGGATGCATTGGCCTCTCTGAAAGAGTGCGTGCTCATCTGCGACGTGTAGCAGCGCTGCCGCCGCGGCATGCGCCGGCACCTCACCCGATGCGAACGCCATCCCGGTCGTTCCTTGCCTGCGATCGCCGCCGCCGCGCCCGCCGCGACGCTCTAACCTGCTTGTGAGCGATTACCCCCAGCCGCTCGACCTCAAGAAGGTAAAAGTCTATCCCCTGACCAAGCGGGAAAGCCTGAGCCCGCTGGAGAAGATCCTGGTTGATCCCGACCAGGCGCCCCGCGCTTGCGATCCGCCGGCCCTCGAAGCGATCCAGCAGTGCGGCCGGAGCATTGCCAAGGCTCGCCGCCGCGGGGCGAGCGTGATCCTCCTCTATGGCGCCCACCTGATCAAGAATGGTGCGCTGGGCATCGTGAACCGCCTCCTGGACCTCGGCTGGTGCACGCACCTGGCCACCAACGGCGCCGGCACGATCCACGATTGGGAACTGGCATACCTGGGCCGCACCGAGGAAAGCGTCAAGCGCAACATCGCCACCGGCACTTTCGGCACCTGGGACGAAACGGGCCGGGCCATTACGCTGGCGCTCCTGGCCGGCGCCCTCCGAGGCGAGGGGTACGGTCGCAGCCTGGGCCGGTTCATCTGCGAAGACGGCGTCACCCTGCCCGGCACCGCGTCCCTGCACGAGCTGCTGCGAGCCGAGCCATCCCATCCCCTGGCCCCGGCGCGGGCCGAACTGCTGCAGGCCATGCTGGCGCACAAGCTCCCGTCCGGATGCATCGAGGTCAGGCACCCCTGGAAGGAAAGCTCGATCCTCGCCAACGCGTTCCGGCGCAACGTGCCCATGACCGCGCACCCGGGCATCGGCTACGACATTATCGCGACCCACCCCATGTTCAACGGCGCGGCGGTTGGCCGGGCGGCAGCCCTCGATTTCGCGCAGATCGCCGCGGCAGTCGAGGGGTTGGACGGCGGCGTGGTACTGTCCGTGGGCTCGGCGATCATGGCGCCGCAGGTATTCGAGAAGAGCGTCAGTTGCGTGAACAATCTGCGCCTGCAGGCTGGTCGCGGCATTCTCCAGGGCCACGTCATCTACGTGGTGGACATCCAGGACGGGGGCAACTGGGACTGGTCGCGCGGGGAGCCGCCCAAAACCAGCCCGGCCTACTACCTGCGCTTCTGCAAAAGCTACTCCCGCATGGGCGGCACGATGCACTACGTCCAATGCGATAACGTAGCTTTCCTCCACAGCCTTCTCTGTGCGCTGAAAGGCACAATCGGCTAACCCGAGGCTAAGCCCAATACCTTTCGAACGCTCCAAGCATCGCTGCCACTCTTTATAGGTCCCCAGCAGGCCGCCCCGCGCCAGGGAATGCATCGCGGATATTAATTGGAATGCAGTGTTGCAATAACGTGGCTTAGCATTTCATCGGGGATAGCGCCGCCGCGTTGTTTATTTGCGTTACGATCTGCTTCGAGGACCGTTCTCATGACAGGCAAGGCTGGACGCGCAATTTCGCCCACATGCTCCAGGATATTGGCGGCTTGGGTTCGCGTCTGGAGCGAGCCGTGCTGAAGGGCTTCTTCGATGACCGGCAGCGCCACGTCGGCGCCGATATGGCAGAGGGATTCGGCGCACGCCAGGCCGACGCCGGCCGATGGATCGTGCAGGTGCGCCTTGAGTTTGCCGGCGGCCGGCCTGGCTTTGTCGGCCAGCATCACGCAGCCCATCGCGCCCCAGTAGCGGATGCCTTCGTGCGCGCCATCCAGGGCGGCTTCGAACTGCGGCAGGTTCTTTTCATCGCGCTGGATGGCGAGGTCGGCCATATCGAGGATTTTGGCGAGCGGATAGGTCGCCTCGTCGCGCGTGGTGTCGTAGCCCTGCTGCGGCGAACTTTCGGGCAGGAATCCGTTGTCGCGAACGTGGAGCAGGTGCTGGCGCAGCGCCGCGCGCATGCGGTCCAGCACGGCGGTATAATGGGGATCGGCGGCGAGATTGCGGACTTCGTCGGGATCGCTGGGCGTGTGGTAAAGCTCCTCGGCGGGCTTGGGCTCGAAGAATTGTGCCGGCAAGCCGGTCAGTTTGCCCTCGTCATGCAGGCGCTGCCAGGCCTGGTAGGCCGCCGTGCGGAACTGGTATTGCTCGAAGATGCCGTAGGGCAAATGCGGGTTGTAGTTCCTGATGTAGCAGAATTGTTCGTCCTTCACGGTGCGGGACATGTCGAGGGTGCCGTCCATGCGGTCGCGCGCGGCGAAAATGTATGGGCCGTGCTCTTTGCGGAACGGGCCGGCCAGCGCATAGCCTTCCATGTAATCCCTGGGCTGGAGGCCGGCCAAGCTCAGGACCGTAGGGGCGAAATCGAGAAAGGACACGACCCCGCTCACGCGCGAGCCCGGTTTGGCCGGGGCGAGGTCCTGATACCTCTTCGGGAAATGAATAATGAGCGGCACATGCGTGCCGGTGTCGTAGAGAAAGCGCTTTGAGCGCGGGAGGATGCCACCGTTATCGCCGTAGTAAAAGATGATGGTGTCGTCGTAGAGGCCGTCGTCCTTGAGCTGCTGGAGCAAGCCGGCCATGAAGGAGTCCATTTTGGTCATGCAGTCGTAGTAATAAGCCAGGTCGCTGCGGAACTCAGGCGCGTCGGGCTGATAGGCGGGAATCCGCACGTCTTTGGGGTCCGTGTGGCGCGGCACATGGTCGGATTGCATGCGCTCGGGGTGGAGGCAGCTCTCGTGCGTGATCATGGTGTTGAATACGGCAAAGAAGGGTTGTCCCGGCTTGCGGTGCCGCCAGTGCGCCTGGGCGTTGCACTCGTCCCACATTTCCGCCAGGGCGCGCCGGGAATCGAGAGGCGAGTTGTAATCGGTCTTGGGGTTATTGGAAGTGAAATAGCCAGCCTGCCGCAGAAACGTGGGGAAACCGCGCAGCCAGGCGGGGATGTTGCCTTTGGCACGCATCTGGTTGGCCGGGCCGCAGGACGCCGGGTACATGCCCGTGATGATGGAGAAGCGCGAGGGCGCGCACACGGGCATGGTGTGGCAGTGCTCGTAAAGAACGCCGTCCCGGGCCAATGCGTCCAGCGTGGGCGTGCGCGCCAATTTGTCGCCGTAGCAGCCCAGGTACGGGTTGTTGTCCTCGCTGACGAGCCAGAGAATGTTGGGTTTGTCGGCGGCCAGCGCACTGGCGGCCAAGGGGGCGGCGAGCGTCAGGAGCCAACGAATAGCTGTAAGCGCGTTCTTCATGCGAGTCGTTCTTGCGTGGCTAGACGAAAGCCAGGCGCGGCTGGATACAGCGATGTTGGAGGGCCGGGGGAAACATCCAACATCCAACATCGAACATCCAACATCCAATGAGCGCCACCGGGTCAGTCATTGGATGTTGGATGTTCGGTGCCGGCCTGGTTCATCGACTCGATGCGCGGCAAGACGTTCGTGGGCGCTCCCTTTGTATCATTGGCATTCCTGGCGGTGAATGCTAAACCTTGGCGGCATGAAAGCCCGTCGCCAGAAGGTCTCGGACCAAGGGCGAGCCCTTTAGCATTACATCATGAATTTGAACCCAAAGAACCTGCGCCGATTGTTCTCTGTCTCCTTGATGTTCCTGGCCTGGGTTGTCTCCGTTCATGCGGAAGCGTCCGCGTCAGCCACGCCGCCCAATATCGTCTACATTCTGGCCGATGACCTGGGCTATGGCGATGTGCATGCCCTCAACCCCGAGCGATGCAAGATAGCGACGCCGAACCTGGACAGCCTGCGCGCACAGGGCATGGCCTTCACCGATTGCCATGCCAGCTCTTCCTTATGCACTCCCTCGCGTTACAGCATTCTCACCGGCCGGTATGACTGGCGCACGCGATTGCAGCACGGCGTTTTTAACGGCGAGAGCGAGCCCTTGATTGCGCCGGCTCGTTTGACCGTGGCTCAATTCCTCAAGCAGCACGGGTATGTCACCGCCGCTATGGGCAAGTGGCATCTGGGGATGCGATATGACAAGAAGGACTTCAGCCAGCCGATTACCGACGGCCCCCTGCAGCACGGCTTTGATCATTTCTTTGGCATCCTGGCCTCGTTGGACATGCCGCCCTATGTCTTCGTCGAAGACGGCCATTTCACGGCAATCCCGAGTGCGACCAGGGAATTCCCTTCCTTTATGTATGGAACCAACGCAGTGCGCGGCCCGACCCGTCTCGGCCGAGCCGCGCCGGACTTCCAAGCCGAGGATGTCCTGCCCAAGCTCACCGCCAGGGCAATGGATTACATCAGCGCGCGCGGCAGAGACCAGAAGCCGTTCTTCCTGTATCTCGCGTTGCCCTCGCCGCATACACCATTGGTGCCGACTAAGGAGTGGCAGGGCAAAAGCTGCCTTGGGCCGTATGGCGATTATGTGATGGAAACCGACTGGTCGGTGGGCCAGGTGCTTAAGGCTCTGCACGGCGCCGGCCTGGACGACAATACGCTGGTGTGCTTCGCCAGTGACAACGGCTGTGCGCCCTACATCGGGGTCCACAAACTGGAGGCCATGGGCCACTACCCCAGCGCGCAGTTCCGCGGCTACAAGAGAGACATTTGGGATGGCGGACACCGCATTCCGTTCCTGGTGCGCTGGCCGGCAAAGATCAAGCCCAACAGCCATAGCGACCAGATTGTGTGCCTGGCCGACTTGCTAGCCACGTGCGCGGATATCCTGCAGGCGAAGCTCCCCGATACGGCGGGCGAGGATTCCGTGAGCCTCGTGCCGGCGCTGCTGGGCTCGGACAAGCAGCCGCTGCACGAGGCGGTGGTGAATCATTCCGGCGGGAATGGCCGGTTTGCGCTCCGGCAGGGTGCCTGGAAGCTGGAATTGTGTCCCGGCTCCGGGGGAAGCGGGAAGCCCGGCGACGCTCAGGCGCTCAAACAAGGGTTGCCACCCATCCAGCTCTACAATATGCGCGATGATGTGGGGGAGAAGGTCAATATCCAGGGCCAGAACGCCCTCTTAATCACCAACATGGTGAAGTTGCTGGAGAAGTATGTCGCTGATGGACGGAGCACTCCCGGCCTGCCGCAAACCAACGACGTGCCGGTGGATATTTGGCACGCCAAACATTGAAGTTCAGTTTCGCTCAAGGGCCGGCGAGCGCCCTCGCAAGCCCAAACTGCTCCGGCAATCCGACAATTACACCCTGGGAAGCTCCGCGTGAGGATGGTCAAAATGCATGGCCAGCCGCGACAGCGCCAACGCTCCCGCCAGCAGGCCGAAGTCGCGCAAGGCGATGTCGTAATTGCTCTGCTGGAATAGGATGTTCACGATGATGCCCGCCAGCCAGAGGGCCACAATCGGCGCACCGATCTTCGGTTTGAAGGCTACCAGGAACCCGGCAACGATCTCCAGGGCTCCCGCAATGTGCATGAAAGTGCCTGCACTGCCAAAGATCCTCCCGAGCGGGTTCCAGAGATACATGGTCCACTCGGTAAGTTTGTTGAAGAACTTATCCACGCCCGCCAGGATCGGCACGACGGTGAACACCCAGTGCAGGATTTGATACGCCTGGAACGCGGGGCTCTTGATGCTCTCCTCCACCGGCGCGGCCTGATGGGTTGCTGCTATTGTTGGCATAAACGTCTGCGGTTCTTATGTACAGCAACGTAAGCCTCGGGGTGTATTGACGTATGGGGTTGATGCCCCAAAACGCGCAGGGTTGCGCCGCTTTATTTCGCACTTGACCCTCCGCCCCGGCACGGGAGAGTCTCGAACCGTGCTGCGCAAGCTTCGGCTCGAATACACTGGCTTCCTGGCCCTCTTGATCCTCCCGTTATCCGCGCGGGCGGCGAACGCCGGGATCGCCCAACGCCTGGACGAACTGCTGAATGGGACCTGCAAGGCAGGAGCGCCAGGCTTCTCGGTGGCAGTCATTCAGCACGGCAAGCCGGTGTACGAAAAGGGCTTTGGCCTCGCTAACCTTGAATACGATATCCCCGTCAGGCCACAGACGATCTACCACGTTGCCTCGGTCTCAAAGCAGTTCACCGCCATGGCGCTGGTGCTGCTCGAACAGGACGGCAAGCTCTCGCTGGAGGACGACGTTCACAAGTATCTGCCCGAGCTCCCGGATTACGGTCACCCGGTCACCATCCGCCAACTGCTGCAGCACACCAGCGGCATTCGCGACCAATGGCAAACGCTGGCGCTGGCCGGCTGGCGGCTCGACGACGTGATCACCCAGGACCAAATCCTGCGCGTGCTCTTTCGCCAGAAGGAGTTGAACTTCGTTCCCGGCACCCGGCATCTCTATTCCAACGGCGGCTACACCCTCGCGGCTGAGATCGTCACACGCGTCGCCGGCAAGCCGTTTCCCGACTTCTGCCGGGAGCGCATCTTCAACCCGCTGGGCATGGCGCATACGCACTTTCATATCGACCACCGCCGCATCGTCCACGACCGGGCCTATTCCTATAGCAAGAGTGAACACGGCTACGAAGCCGAGCCCCTGAACTACGCCAACGTCGGCGCCACCAGCTTGTTCACCACCGCGCCGGACCTCACGCGCTGGCTGGACAATTTCCGCGATTTCAAGGTGGGCGGGCGCCGCGCCCTCGATCGCCTGCAGGAACAGGCCGTCCTCGCCGACGGCACCAAAATCGGCTACGCGCTGGGAGTGGAGATTGGAAAGCATGGCGGCTCCCGGACGGTCTCCCACGCCGGCGGCGACGCCGGTTATCGCAGCTTCGTGGTTTGGTTCCCCGACCAGGAACTGGGCGTGGCGGTGCTGAGCGGCCTGGCCAGCTTTGATTGCAGCGGCACGGCGTTTAAAGCTGCGGAGACCGTACTCGGGACCCACCCGGCCGCGGAGGCGAATAAAGCGCCGGCGCCCGCCGCCGCAGGACCCAAGCCCAAGTACGTCAAACTCGAATCCCGTATGCTCAAGCAGTTTGCGGGCGCCTACAAACTCGACGCCGGCCTTATAGCGAACTTCCTGGAGAAGGACGGTGTGCTCGTCGCGGAAGTGCCGGGACAAGGCACCGTGCAACTTCACCCGCTGGCTACCAACAGGTTCTTCGTCGAAATGCCGGAGGGCGAACTCGAATTCTCCGCTCAAAGCGATGGAGGCATGCGATTGAAGTTCGCGCACGTCAACGGCCGCAAAGTCACCGGCGAGCGGATCGCCAAAGGTCCGTGGGCGCCAAAGGACCTCGAAGACTTCCAGGGCGTCTATTGGAGCGGCGAGCTCGAAACGCAGTACACCATCAAGTTGAAGGAGGGCAAACTGACCGCCGAACATATCCGGCACGGCACCATTGATCTGGTGCCGCTGATGCCAGACCGGTTCGCAGCCCAGGCATGGTTTATGGCGGAAGTAAAATTCCAGCGCGACTCATCAGGCAAAGTGACCGGAATGACGTTGGGTGGCGGACGCATCACCGGCATCCTGTTCAAACGCAAGCCCGCGTGAGGCAGAGGCCCGGGCTGCGGCGCGCAGGCCGTCTCGGTCACCCGGGCCAATCGTCGGCGCAAATCACGACGGGAAGTAGAACACGATATAGTTCACCCGCAGGATAATGCCATTGCCGCCGCGAACGGCCAACTGCGCGACCACTTGCAGATCAGCCGTGCCGGAACCACTGTCCACATTCAGGAACTCCGTGACCTGGGCGCTATCCACCGCCCAGAGCGCATCACTCACCGGGCCGTCGTAGGCAAAGCTCGCCGGCGAAATGACGCAACTCGCCGTCGGAAGCGTCGTGCTGCCCGGAAAGTTGACCCGCCCCACGGTAAAGCTCAACGTGTCCCGGTTGACGCCCGCTGCGCCGTCCCCCTTGAACACACATTCGACGACTCCGCTCAGGATCTGTGTCCCGCCTAATGCCAGGCTGGGAGGGATGTTCTGGTTACGGAGAATGCCAGTAACGGAAATCGCCATAAGTCAAAGCGTCTGCTTAGCGGTCATTTCGCTCATCCAAGGCTGCACGCGAACTCTCCACCGGCCCACCCGCCCTGTCAAATGCCTCGCGTCGTGAGCTGTCGCGCTCCCCCGCACGGTAAGCGATGAAAAACAGGCGTTTGAAAATGAATAGCACCCTTCCGTCGTGCTGGGCCGGATAAGCCTGTCTCAGGCGCGCCAGCACCGCAGCCAGGAAGGGTCCCTGCTGGTTTGGCGGCAGCCGGTCGAGGTAAGGCCGTAAGGCGGTGGATGTCATCCATTCGATAATCGCCTCGTGCCCCTCCATCACGTGGTAGTAGTGGGTGACCCAAAGGTCCACCGCGCCGCTCGACTCGGAGAGAACGTCGTAGTAGGCCGCATCCTCCAGACGTTCAAGCGCATCGTCGAACCCGGTGAAAAAGGATGCAAACTCCGCTTGGCGGGTCGTCTCAGAAAGAGCCTGGGCGATGGGCATCCGGTCGAATTGCGGAATCTGCACCGCCAGCGCTCCGCCGCGACCCACACTGCGGAACAGCCGCGGCAGCAGCGCCGCATGATTGGGAAGCCACTGCAGCGACGCGTTGGCGAGGACGACGTCAAAAGCTCCCAGGTGCGACAAGTCGGACGCGGCATCCGCTTCCAGCCACTCAATGTCGGTTCGCGCACGGCGTGCCTTCTCAATCATGGCGCGTGAGTTGTCCAGGCCGGTCACCGATGCCTTTGGCCACCGCTCCTTGAGGACCGCGGTGCTGTTGCCGGGCCCGCAGCCGATGTCCAGGATCCGTGACGGCTCGCGCACTTCCAGGCGAGCCACCAGGTCCCGGACCGGCTGCGTGCGCTCACGCTCGAACTTCAGGTACAGGCCGGGATTCCAGTCTGCCATGGGCTCAGGCTCCCCGGTTGGCCGTGGGCGGTTGAGGCGGCGGCGATCTCCGCAGCAGGCCCCAGGCCCAGGCCGAGAGCCCGGCGGCGAGCAACGTCAGCAAAATGAAGACTGGGTCCTTCGCCAGGCGCGGCCCCTCCGCGAATACGCGCAGAATATGCGCCAGCGTGATCAAGGCAAAGACAATGCCCGTCGTGATGAGATAGGCCTTCATGCAAAGCGCAGTCTAAACCAACATTGCCTCAGGCGAAAGGGTCCAAGAGCCTCGCCCTCGTATGCTGGAAACCCTGAATGCTGCGCGTGGCAATGGTGAGGCCCTGCGCCAGAATGGTCGCGGCAATCATCCCGTTAGGCGGCCAACGTGTCGTGCTCCTTCCAGTATATCCTCCAACTCTTGAAGCGGACCATCGCAGGGGCGGGAATCTGAAGGAGAACCGCGACACTTTCATTTTGCAAGCCACCCGGTGCTCACGGTAACCTGGTTGCTGGGGCTGAGTATGCGCTGACTGTCCACCCCCAGGAGCCACCCGAGCTTTGCCAGCGATTTGTGCCGATACGAAAGGTCGAGCCAGCGCGCCCGGAACGTATACCGCGAGAACCCCATAGCGAACCTCCAGCGCCCACTTTGCGTGGAGTCCAAGGGCTCCCCAACTGCCATTGTAATGGAGTGTCCACCTTGCAGGATGGGCTCGAAGCGGCATTCAGGGAGAAAGGGGTTGATGGTTCTAGCCTGGTGTTCTGGATTTCCTTCAACCTCGACCCAGTCGTCTCGCCAGGTAATGGAATAGGGAGCTTGGTTGGAAGCCAAGAAGAGCGCAAAACGTCGGCTGTTGTTGGGGGGATTGGTGTAACCAACAAACGAAATGGTAACCGCTGTGCCCGGGCGCGGAGGATTGTGTCGGCTGAGGATGGCCAAAACAGGCGCTCCGATGACGATAGCGAGGGCCAGCCAGCGTTTGCGAGGAGTGTACATGTTGGATTCTCGTCAACAACGCACCTCAGCCGCCCCGCGCCGATCACGTCCAGCATGGAACAGAGAGGTCATCGCGGGGTCGGCTGCAGGTGCTGGTTAGCGCCCGGGGCCTCCGGCTCCCCGATTTGGCGGAGGATGTTAGTAGCCGAACTCCGGACCTGTGGGTCCGAGTCGCCCATCGCTGCACGAATGGACGGGAGCGCGGTGGGAGGGAAATTAGTGGACTCCGTTTCCACCTGCAGGCACCCGATGGCAAGGCGCCGTGCTTCAGGCGAGGGAGACTGCAGAGCATTCGTCAGAGCCGGCAACGTCGCGGCTGGATACGTTTCGAGCAAAACGATTAAGCTCAACTGTGCTTCGCCAGCAGCGGAATAGTAGGTGTTGGTATCCTCCAGGCACTTTATCAGCGCGGGAAGGGTCTGTAGCCCCTCGGGCTTCCGGCAGAAGCGCTCCAACGCAGCAGCCCCAGCATACCGCACCCAGGGCGGGCCATTGGTGGCCAGGGAGCATAGGGTTGGAATAGCCTCCGGCCCGATGGCAGCCAGAGCGGCGGCGCAGCGCTCGGCTCGCCAATGCTCGGAGGACGTGCGGACCAACCGGGTGAGCTGCGGAATAGCGGGCCGCGCCGCTGCACCCAGGAACCCAAAGGCGGACGGTGCGGTCTCGGCCAGCTCTCCCGTACTGAGTTTGTGCCAGCGCGTACCAGGAGGAATCTGGCCGAAGCTCTGCGAGGACCCCTCGTAGCTGATCCACTTAAGAAGCGTAGGAATGGCATTTGACCCTATCGCACAGATCGCTTCCTCAGGTAGATTGGGGGCAACGACGAGCCTGACTCCTGAACTGCAGCGCACATCGGCGAGCCACTCGGATAGCAAGCGGCCTCCGTAACTGGGTTCGCCCGCGGCAGAGCTGGCAGCCAGGGCGCAGAAGATGAAAAAGCCCCGGATTAAACGTTTCATATGCACAGAGTCTAACACCCAAACACGCGCATGGTTTCAGCGCCAACGATGCACATCACTGGCGGCGGGCCAGCAATATCCGATATGACAACTGGATGGAATCCCGCCGTCCAGTGCATGTACCGGGTTGGCCACGATGCGTCCCTCCACTTAAGAGCAGGGCTACCCCGGCCCCGACCAACATCGCAAATGCAGCGATCATTGAAACCCAGATAGGAATCAATGAATGTGCGGAGAGCCGAAACGCAGCCTGATGGAGTACCATATTCAAAAAGCCGCCATGGCACGGAGCCCAGGGAAGAAGAGTGCGAATCGTATCCGCGAGATAGCAGAAGCTTGCTGCCGCAGCCATCGCTAGCGTCACTCTCGTTATGGCTCCCATGATCTCGCCTGGCTAACAGTATAAATAGAACAAAGTCGCGGGCAAAGACACCGTCCGGACGACACACTCATCCACGGACGGCAGGGTGACGGCTTGAGGGCAGGAAATCGAGTCGTTAAATGCAGAGTTCTTTGACCAGGTGAACAAGCCCAGGTGCTTACTGGACAGAGCTTGAGGCCGACTTTATGCCGGGAACGGCGGCCCTGCGGGGTGGCCAGGGCGCTGTTTCGCCGCAGCCATAGCCGAGCAGGCTTGCTCACCCAGGAACGTTCAGTGATGCCATCAGCACGGCCTGGTTACGCAGGACAAAGGGATCTCGCAACTCTATCAATTGGCTGCTGAAGCGACGCCGGGCTTCGTGAAACTCGGCCAGAGGCGGCAGTGAGTCTCCCCCATTCTCGAACTCCCGCGCGCCATCTTCGACCGTGGACAAAATGAAATCGTTATACCCGCTGGTGACGGATCGTAACGAGCGCTCATAGTCCGGCAGGCCCGACACGCGCAGCGACAGCCGCCGCATCACCCAGTACTCCTGCCAGGCGAAATTAAGCTGGTTGGCCAGGGAGTCTGAACCCTGAATGCAGGCGGACACCCGCTCATTCAGGCAGGTGAAATAGGCGTTCAGACGCGGGTCTGTGAAGTCGTAATCCGGGTTGGCTACGGTGCCGCGCAGGCGGCCTTCTGTGGCAAGGAAGTGCTCTATG
>DATKNZ010000255.1:0-7123 GCA_035541055.1 Candidatus Acidiferrum sp.
GAGTGTCCGGTTCTCCTCCTGCTCCTCCAACACCCGCAAGCCGCGCAGCAAGGGCATGCCCGCTTCCACCAGGGTGGCGAGCTGGCGCGTGAAGACGCAGAGAGTGGCCGCCTTGACCTTGCCCCGGAACCACGGGATGGGGATGTCCAGGCTCCGGGCCCGGGCGGCAGGCCGCGCTCGCCCCGCGCGTGGCCGGTCGGCGTGCGCGGTTAGCACCTTGGTGGGAAACAGGCCCATTTCCTTGATGCGGCGCAAGGCTTCAGCCTGGTCCGACACCTCCAGCGTGCCGCGCCGTTCGGCGCCCTGGGGGTCAACTGCCACGTAGGAATAACTGGACATAGGCGACTCCTTCCTTTGCCGGGTTCACCGGCCTGAGCAGGTTCAGCGGCATGGGGTGCGCGCTGCTCATTCCATCGAGTTAGACAGGACGGGCAGACGGACATCACGGAGGAATACCCGGGACGGTTTGGGGATCCGGGCGCGGGGCCACAGGATGTCAATTGAAATGGATGCCGACTGTCACGGCCTCAGGCACTCTCCTCCCCACACTGGAGTGCCCGTCGCCTGCTCGCTGGCCCGAAGCCCTACCCCTGGCACCCGTTCAGCCAACCTTCGGCCTACCCGATTCCCAAGCCTTTGTCATGACGCAGCTTATGCCACTACACGCGTGTCGCACCGTGACCACACCGTGACCTCGCCGTATCCTCCCCGTGACCACACCGTATATTCAAATTGAATATACGGTGTGGTCACGGGGAGGATACGGCGAGGTCACGGTGTGGTAACGGAGGCGTCGACGCGAGGCTGGAAACCGGCTTGGAATAGAGTCAACTGAAATCGATTGGGCAATCACCGAGCGGGAATGCGTCGGCGACCATGTTCGAACACCCGGGAGCGGCACTCAGCAGCTTTGCTATGGCTTTCTCGCCAACCCGTTCGCTAGGCTTTTGCCCATGACACAGCGCGTAATGATCCGATTTCTGCTAGCCGCGATCCTGCTGGGGCCCGCCCTGGCCCGGGCCGACCGGGTGGACGACTATATCAAAGGCGAGATGGCCACGCACCGCATCCCCGGCGTGGTGCTCAGGATCATCAGGAATGGCAAGGCGATCAAAACCAGGGCCTACGGTTACGCCAACCTCGAACTTAAGGCGCCAGCAAAGGCCGATACCGTGTTCGAGATCGGCTCGATCACCAAGCAGTTCACGGCGGCGGGCATCCTGCTGCTGGCGCAGGACGGCAAGCTCTCGGTGGACGACAAGATCAGCGCGCACCTGGCGAATACCCCTGCCGCCTGGAGCAATATCACGATCCGGCACCTGCTGACCCACACCTCCGGCCTCAAGAACTACACCGTGCTTGATGGGTTCGAGCTGACCCGGCACCTGACCCAGGCACAGTTCATCGAAACCATTGGCAGGCAGCCCATGGACTTTGCCCCTGGCGAGTCGTGGAAATACTGCAACACCGGCTTCAACCTGCTCGGCTACATCATCGAGAATGTCAGCGGCAGGAACTACTGGGACTTCATGGGCGAGCACATCTTCCGCCCGCTCGGGATGAACGCCACGACCAACCGACTCCCGAGCCTGGTCATCCCAAACCGTGCCTCCGGCTACGAGCAGACCAACAGGATGTTTATCAACCGGGACTATAACCTGACGGATATATTCTCCGCAGGCGCCATCGTCTCGACCGTGGGCGACCTGGCAAAATGGAACGCGGCTTTGGATGGCGACACCTTGCTCAGCGCCGCAACGAAGCAGCAGATGTGGACCCCGGCCACCTTGAACAACGGCAAGGCGACGAAGTACGGATTCGGCTGGTTCATAGATACGCTGGACGGGCACAAGAACATCGACCACAGCGGTTCGACCTCCGGCTTCTCCGCCACGATCCAGCGGTTTCCGGATGACCGGCTGGCCATCATCATTCTCACCAACACGGACGAGGCTATCGCCACGCCCTTGGCGAAGAAGGTGGCGGAGTTCTACTTTCGGGATCGAGGGCGGGGGCGCTGAAATCCGAAGCCCGAAGCCCGAAACCCAAAAGCGTTGGGCGCAGAGGACTGGATTATTTAGCAGCAGAGACACAGATTCAGTCTTGAGTCTAAGGTCCGGAGTCTTGAGTCATCGAACTTTGGCGGCGACTCAAGACTTTGGACGTTAGACTCAAGACTGAACCTCCGCCTCTGCGTTCGAAGAGGGTCAGTGCTTCGGGCGCAGCAGGATGGCCTTCTTGTCCGTGCCCTCGACCTCGACGCTGTGCGTCTCGATGCCGGGGTCGTCTTTGAGAGCCTGGTGGATGATGCGGCGGTCGAATGCGTTCAACGGCTCCAGCTCGACCACGTCTCCCCAGCGGCGGACCTTCTCGGCTGCCTCCTTGGCCTTCTTTACCAGGGCATCGCGGGCCTGGGCACGGTAGCCGCTCACGTCCACCATGACCTTGGGCACGGAGGGGTCCTGTTGAAAGAGCATGCGGTTGGTGATGTATTGCAGATCGGCGAGGGTCTGTCCCTGCCGCCCAATAAGCCGGCCTGAGTCCTCGGTCTTTACGTCCAGCAGAAGGCCGTCCTCCATTTGGTGCTCGTCCACCGTGGCGGTGATATGGAGCAAGTCCAGAATTTGTTGCAGCGTGGCGCGTGGTGTAGCAGGCATAAGGTGTTCAGTAGGTTATGGTTAATCTGGCCGCCGGCGGCTGATCCATGGCCCTCTATTTCCGCTTTTTCTGGGGCGGCGTCAACACCGGACCTTTGGCTGCCCCGGCGGGCTCCGGAACGGTCCTGGTCAGCTTCGTCTGGGCAATGGTCAAGAGGTTCTGCACGGTCCAGTAGAGCGCCAGCCCGGCGGAGAAGTTATACAGCACAAACAGGAAGATGAGCGGCATGTAACGCATCATCTTGGCTTGCATGGGGTCCATGCCGGGCGAGGGCGGCGAAAGGCGCGCCTGCCAGAGCATCGTCACCCCCATGATCAGCGGCAGCAGGTTGAACGGGAAGGTGGTGCCGGGGATGATGAACAGCGTATCGGGCTGGGACAGGTCTCTGACCCAAAGGAAATGAGCGCCGCGCAATTCAATGGCGCTTTGGATCATGCGGTAGAACCCGAAGAACACGGGAATCTGCAGGACCATCGGCAGGCAGCCTCCCAGGGGGCTGACCTTGTGCTCCTTCATGAACTCCATCGTCTTCTTGTTGGCCTTGACCGGGTCGTCCTTGTACTTCTCCTTGATGGCGTTCATCTGCGGCTGCAGGGCCTGCATGCGCTTCATCGAGCGCGTGCTTGCCTGGGTCAACGGCCAGAACACCACCTTGATCATGACGGTGATGAGAATGATGGCCCAGCCGTAGGCAATCCCCAGCCCGTTGTGCACCCAGTTCATGGTCAGCAGCAGGGCCTTGGCAAAGAAGCCGAAGAAGCCGCTGTAGCCCATTACCAGGTCAATGTTGTTGTTGAAGCGGCTGCCGATTCGGGCCAGCGTCTGGTACTCCTTCGGTCCCGCGAAGATGTGCATCTGGCGCTGCACAGATTGGTGCGGGGCCAGCGTTTCGGCAGGATACACCAGCGTCGCCTCGTAGCCCGGCTGCGGGGGGCCGTTCGTCGGCAAGGGCTGCGCCCCGGAAATCGCCGGGCGCGGCACCTCGACCTTGCGCACCACGACCTCGGCCGCGGGAGGCGCGGAGGTCGCGGTGACGGACGTCTCGGGCATGAGCGCCAGCGTGAAGAACTGGTTGTGGGCGGCCACCCAAACGATGTTGCTGTTGCCTCCCCTGTACTCCGCCGGCGGAATGCGCGGCATGCAGGCAAAACCCCGGCTGGAGAAATAGCTGGAACCCACCTCGTCCGTCTTAATGCCATTGTACCACAGCACGCCAACCGCCATGCCGTTGTCGCGCGGGCCCATAGGCGTAGCCGTGCCGACGACGCATTGCCGCGCCGGCAACGCCAGCGGGTGCGAACCCCGGTTCTCCAGCCGCGTATTCACGCTCACGAGATAGTTCGTGCTGATCTGGAATTCCTTAACGATGCTCAGGCCATTGGTCAGGCTCTTCTCGGCACGGACCACGTTGCCCGCCCTGGTCAGCGTGTAGATGCCGTCGCCCTGCGCCGCTTCTCCATCCAGCAGCGCCAGCGTCGGGGCCGGGGTGAACGTGTTGAGGGTGGCGACGTTGGTGCTGGGGCTATTCGCCTCGTGACGGGCCGATACCGTCTCCGGGTAACGCAGCAACTCGACCAGCTTCAGGCCGCCGCCGTAGGACGTGAAGGTGTAGCGCGCATTGTCATTGGTGACTGTCAGCAACTGTTCCGCAACATTGGTGTTGGCGATGGGCGCAGGAGCCGGCGTCGGCTCTTCCGGCAGGGGGCGTGGCGCGGTGCCGGTGACGTTATTTGTGGACTGGTAGGCGGTGGGGACATTCGTGCCTCGCGGCGGCAACGGCCGGGGCGGATTGAGCTTGGGCATCAGGACGAAGTTCCACAGCACGATCAGGACCAGGCAGGCCGCGATGACCATGATTGAGGTCCTATCCATATATCAGGCTGTCCTCCCGGGCACGGGGTCGTCGCCGCACTGCCCCCAGGGGTGGCAACGGCACAGCCGGCGCAGGGCCAGGGCGCTGCCGCGAACGGCCCCATGCATCTGCAGCGCCTCCAGCGCGTACTGCGAGCAACTGGGACTAAACCGGCAGCGCGCCAGAGGGCCGAAGCACACCGCAATGGCGGGAGAAAGCGTCCAGCGATAAAGCCGGACCGCGAATATCAGGATATGTTGAACCACGCTCACCTGGCCTACTAGTTCGTTCACCTTAATAAACCGGCCTTTCGAAGCGCCGTCAATACGTCCCGTTCGACGTCCGCGAATGCCCGGCCCACGATGGATTGCCGCGCCACCAGCACGAGGTCCACCGGCCCGGCCAGTTCCTGCTGGTGCAACCGGAAGGCCTCGCGAAGGAGCCGTCGCGCGCGATTGCGCACCACCGCGCCACCAAGACGAGAGCTCGTGACCACGCCCAGGCGCGAGCCGGCCGTCGGCGGCAGCCGCTGCCAGTTCGCGATCAGGCACCCGCACGGCAGCCGGACGCCGGCCTCGCGCACACGGCGGAAATCCCGGCCCTGCTTGATGCGGGCGCTGCGGGAGAACCGCAGGCGATTTCTGGCTTCGCCGCCCATCGGGCAACCCCGCTCGGCCTCCTCGCACGTTTCAACGTCCGGAGCCATAAGCCTTCCGGCGCGTCGCGCCTTCGCCCTAGACCGGCGTCAGCCGCTTGCGCCCGACCCGGCGCCGGTTGCGCAGGATGCCGCGGCCGCTCTTGGTGGCCTTGCGGCTCAGGAAGCCATGCTGCCGCTTGCGGCGAATCTTAGACGGTTGATATTGTCGCTTCATAAATCTGTCCAAGAGGGTCTCCCGCCCAGCCGCATTCCACTACGCAGCCCCAGGAAACGCTCCACTAAAGGAGCGCGAGACGATAGCAGCCAATTCGGGGCTGTCAAGCCGGTGCCCGGCTCAATAGTACCTTCGCGCGTCGAACATCACGCGGCCCGAATCCCAAATCCGAGGCACGAAATCCGAAACAAATTCAAAGGCGCAAACAGGCAAATACCCAAACCCGCCCCGGCGGGAGCGGCGGGCGGCCCCTTTCAGTCCGGATACCCGTCCGGGTGCTTGCTGTGCCAGGCCCAGGCGGTGCTGACAATATCCTCCAGCCTGGGGAGACGTGGTTTCCAGCCCAGCTCGTTCATTGCCTTGGCGGCGGCGGCGACCAGCCTGGGCGGGTCCCCCGGGCGGCGCGGCTTCTCGACCGCCGGGATCCGTTTGCCCGTCACCTTCTCGCACGTGCGGATGACCTCGCGCACGGAGTAGCCGTCGCCGTTGCCCAGGTTGTAGAAGCTCTTCCGGCCCGGCGCCAGCCCGAGAATGTGCGCCTGGGCCAAATCGAGGATGTGGATGTAATCGCGGATGCACGTGCCGTCCGGCGTGGGGTAATCCGTGCCATAAATCTCGCAGTGCGGCTTCCGCCCCAGGGCCACCTGCAGCACGTTGGGGATCAGATGCGTCTCGATGCGGTGGTGCTCGCCGTATTTGTCGCTCGCGCCCGCGGCGTTGAAATAGCGGAAGGCGATGAACTCCAGGCCGTGGATGCGCTCGTACCACTGGAGCATTTTCTCGAACATCAGCTTGGACTCGCCGTAGGGGTTGATCGGGCGCTGGGGCAGGTCTTCCGTCATCGGCACGCGGTCCGGCGGGCCGTAGGTAGCACACGTCGAGCTGAACACAAACTTCTTCACCCCGCAGCTCACGGCCGCGTCCAAAAGTTTCAGTCCGTTGCCGACGTTGTTGCGGAAGTACTTGCCCGGATTCGTCATGGACTCGCCGACAAGGGCGTTGGCGGCAAAGTGCATGATCGCCTCGGGGCGCGTTTCTTGGACGGCGCGCAAGATGTTATCTGCCTCCTCGGGCCGGCCCGGGACGAAGCGCGCCTCCGGATCCACTGCCGAGCGATGCCCCTCGCTCAAATCGTCGTACACCGTGACCCGGTGCCCCGCCTCGAGCAGTGCCTCGGTGCAGATCGAACCGATATAACCCGCCCCGCCAGTTACCAACACGTTCATAGGCCTCCGTTGATCAGCCCC
Source organism: Candidatus Acidiferrum sp. (assembly GCA_035541055.1). Classification (GTDB taxonomy): domain Bacteria; phylum Verrucomicrobiota; class Verrucomicrobiia; order Limisphaerales; family UBA8199; genus JAPLUA01. The sequence goes on from DATKNZ010000255.1 coordinate 6,630, forward strand.
GCCGCGCAAGCTCAGAACAGCTTGTTCACCAGGATGCCCATGACGCTGAGGGGCCCCTGGTCCTCGAGGCCCTCGGTGGCCTTATCGAGCTTCTGCAAGGACATCTTCGCATTCTTGTAGAACTCCTGGTCGTTCACCAGCTTGCCCACGGTGCCTTGGCCCTCGTTAATCTTCTGGAGAATTCCGTGGAGGTTGGTCACTGAGGCCACGGTCTCCCGGTACAAGGTGTCGTCGGTGAGCAGCTTGCCGACGGTGCCCTTGCCCGAGTTGACCTGGTCCACTATCCGGCGCGCATCGGCCACCGTCTGCCGCACCTCGACAGCGGTGCCCTGCAAATTGGTGACCGCCGCCAGAGCCGAGTTGTAAAGCGCCTCGTCCTTTACCAGCTTCCCGATGGTGCCCTTGCCCTCCGAAATCTGGTACGAGAGGTCGTGCGTGAGCGCCTGGAGGTTGGACATCGTCGCGGTGATGGGGGCCTTATTGGCTTCCACAAT
>DATKNZ010000256.1:0-4700 GCA_035541055.1 Candidatus Acidiferrum sp.
TTCACGCCGCTGCCCTGCGCCGTTCGGTAAAGTAGAGGTAGAGCCCGTAGGCGAGGTGGAACCCGCCGAAGAAGGTGCCCATGATGATATGAGCGGTGCCGTAGTGCGGCAACTCGTCGCGGGCAAGGTCTGCGGCGAGCAGAGCGCAACCCGCGACAATGAAGCCCCACCCGAAAAGCCTCATGCCGCGCGGCATAAAAAACCCGGCGGCATGGATGGCGCAGCCGTAGAGCACGACCCAGCTCAGGGGCAGCCATAGCTCGGTGACGGGAGGACCCAGGCCGCGAATCATCGGCGGGCGGAGAAAGGCGCCGACCGTGCAGATGCCCCCGGCGACCAGCGGCGGCAGCAACGCCTGCGTGACCCGGCGTGTCGGTGGCGACCAGAACGGCTCCTTGTCCTTGAGCGCCTGACGCCGCACGAGCAGGAGCGAGCCGGCGAGCGCACCCACGGCGACCAGGGCCCAGTACACGATGAATGCCTTGGGCGGGCAAATCCGCAACCGCCAGGCCAGGACGGCCGCCACGGACCCCACGATGCCGTTGTAAAGCATGATGGGCGCCAGCGCCCGCCGGTACAGCGCGGAGCGTTCCATCAAAGTGCGGATAACCTGCAAGTGTTCGGCAGCCCAATTGGATTCCATGCCACATACTTTGCAAAGCAAAGCCTGGGAAGGCAAGCCTGATTTGAGGCTTGCGTTTCAAGGTAGCAGGCCAGATATGCTTCCCAAAATGCCTGCTGCCCGGAACCTCGAGCGCCCGTGGGTTGTGTGCGCCTTCCTGGTGCTGGCGACCCTCGCCGCGTATCTGCCGGCCCTCTGCTGCGGCTTCCTTACCTTCGACGACGACTACTACGTCACCCGCAACCCTCAGGTCACGGCGGGGGTCACCCTGGCCGGAGTGCGCTGGGCGTTCACGCACGTCCACGCGTCCAATTGGCATCCCCTGACCTGGATATCGCACATGCTGGACTGCCAGCTCTACGGCTTGCGTCCGGTCGGACACCATCTGACGAGTGTCCTCCTCCACGCGGCCAACTCGGTGCTGCTGTTCCTCTGGCTGCGTTCGGTGACGGGCACGTTTTGGCGCAGCGCCCTGGTGGCTGCTCTGTTCGCCCTGCACCCGCTGCATGTTGAATCCGTCGCCTGGGTGGCGGAGCGGAAAGACGTGCTCTGCACCCTGTTCGGGCTGCTCTCACTCTGGGCCTATGGCCGCTACGCCGAAGGCCGGAGGGCCAAGGTCGAAAGGCGAAATGCAAAGGATCCAAAAGGGGAGAGGAGGGAACATCCAACATCCAACATCCAACATCCAACATCCAACGACCAGGCTTACGCTCCACGCTCTACGCTCCACGTCTTGGGTTTCTACACTCTCGCTCTCCTGTTCTTCGCCTTGGGCCTGATGAGCAAGCCCATGCTCGTGACCCTGCCGTTCGTGCTGCTCCTGCTCGATTATTGGCCGCTCGGCCGCTTCGCGAGTCTTGAGTCTAAAGTCCCAAGTCTTAAGTCCACGCACCACGCACCACGCAACACGCATCACGCAACACGCTTCAGCTTCAAGCCGTTAACCTCCCGCCTCCTCGAAAAGTTGCCCTTCTTCATTCTCTCCGCCGCCTCCTGCCTGGCGACCTTGGGCGCGCAAAAGGTTGGCAGGGCACTCGTGCCACTGGAGGTCCTGCCTTTCAGAGCGCGGCTGTGCAACGCCCTCGACAGCTACGTGGGCTATCTCCGGCATCTGTTCTGGCCGGCGGGGCTGGCGCCGATCTACACATCCACCGGGACCACAGGGGCGGCAATCCTCATTGCCATCGTGCTCCTGGCCGCCGTAACCCTGCTCGTGCTCTGGCAGCGCAAGCGCCGGCCATATCTGCTCGTCGGCTGGGCGTGGTACCTGGGGATGCTCGTGCCGGTGATCGGGTTGGTGCAGGTCGGGAGCCAGAGCATGGCCGACCGCTACACCTATCTGCCCGCCATCGGCGTGTTCATCATGGTGGCATGGGGCCTCGCCGAAGCTGCAGTCGGCGCGGGCGCGCAGGGCGATACCGCTGCCGGAGCGCCAGCCGTCCCCGGCTCGCCGCGCGCAGTAGCGCTGTCGAGCTGCGTGGCTCTGGCCGCTCTCAGTGCCTGCGCCCTGGTCACCGCTTCCCAACTGCGCTACTGGCAGAACTCCGAATCCGTGTTCCGCCGCGCCTTGAGCATTAACGGCGACAACTTCATCGCCTGGAGCGGCCTGGGCTACTGCCTCGCCGAGCAAGGCGAGGAGCGCCAGGCCGAAGCCTGTTACGAGCGGGCAGTTCAGATACGGCCATCCTTCGCCGAGGCTTGGAACGGCCTGGGCTATGCCCAAGCCAACCTGGGCCACTACGCGGAAGCGGTGAACAGCTACGAGACGGCCATCCGGCTTGCCCCGGATCACCTCACAGCGCGGAACAATCTGGCCACTGCCCTGGCCGCCTGTGGCCGTGCCGAGGAGGCCAAGGCTCAGTGCCGTGCGGCCTCCGGAATTGACCCCTATGCCGCCGAGCCGCATATCAACCTCGCCGCTCTATATGCCACGGAAGGGCAGTGGGACCAGGCCGTCTCCGAATACAGCCGCGCCCTGGAGTTGGATCCCGGGCTGCTGGACGCGGCTTGCGGCCTGGCGGGCGCACTGGCCAAGCAAGGCAAACCCGATGAAGCCGTCCGCGAGTTGTCCGACTTGCTGGCGTCGCACCCCTCCTGCGCAGCCGCGCGCCTGCAACTAGGCATCATCCTCGCCCGGCAGCAAAAGACCGATGACGCCATCGCCCAGTTCGACACGCTACTGCGCGCCAACCCGGACGACCCGGCCGCTCACTACCAACTCGCCCTGACGCTCGGCGCCCGGGGTGAGTCGAAACAGGCGCTGGCCCATTACCGTGCCGCGCTCAAAGCACGACCCAATTTCCCGGAGGCCCTCAACAATCTGGCATGGCTGCGGGCCACCGACCCCGACCCCGAACTGCGCGACGGCACCGAGGCCACCGCCCTCGCTCTGCGCGCCTGCCGGCTGACCGATTACAAAGAAGCCTACATGCTCGGCACTCTGGGCGCCGCCTACGCCGAAGCCGGCCGCTTTTCCCAGGCACTGGAATCTGCCGAAAAGGCCGCCGCCCTCGCCGACCAGGAGGGCGATGCTGAAACCGCCGCCATCAACCGCAAGCTCGCCGCGCTTTACCGCGCCGGACAGCCTTACAGGGAGACGCGGACCAGGTAGGGCAGCCGTTCCGGCCCCCTCGCCTCGCTCCAAGCCGTAACGATTCAGTTGGACCTGGGGACCACACGCGCCCTCGCGTGTGATTCACGGCGCCTCGTCGCGAATGCTTCCCGCGGGCGAGAGAACCAACGGCGGGGCGCCGTTGGCCGCACGCGAGGCGCGTGCGCTCCCCACCACAGATAGCATGGATGCCGCTAAGTGCTTGCAGCGGCGCGCAATTCATGCGATAAAAGGGTCAGAGCCGTTTCACCGCGCGATGAGCGAGACGCCCGCACATACCCTCAATCCTAAGTACGCATGGCGCGAGTTGGCCCACAAGGACCTGCCCAAACGCTCGGCGGAGCAGCGGGTCTCGGACTTCCTGGAGATCTACGGCCTTTACGACGAGGCCACCGCCCGGGAGCAAGCCAGCCGCTGCATCCAGTGCCCCAACCCCAGTTGCGTCACCGGGTGCCCGCTCTGCAATCCCATTCCCCAGTGGATGCTCCTCACGGCTGAAGGCCGCTTCCTCGAAGCCGCGGCCGTGCTCGGCTCGGCCACCAACCTCGCCGAAATCTGCGCGCGCGTCTGCCCGACCGACCGCTTGTGCGAAGGCTCCTGCATCCTGAGCGGCGTCTCCGAGCCGGTCGCCATTGGCGCCCTCGAGCAGTTCCTGACCGAGTACGCCTTCGCGCATGGCCAGGTGGACGCCAGCACTGAGCGGCCCAACGGCAAGCGGGTCGCAGTGGTCGGCTCGGGGCCGGGCGGGCTGGCCTGCGCGGACGAGCTGGCCAAAAAAGGCTACGCCGTGACCGTGCTCGACTCGGGCCTGGTGCCGGGCGGGCTGTTCGTAAACGGCACTCCCGCCTTCCGGGTCGAGAAGTCCATCGTCCAGCGCCGGATCGAAATCCTGCAGAAACGGGGCGTCGTCTTCCGATTAGGCGTGAAGCTGGACAGCGGTCTCGCCCTGGGCAAACTGCGCGAGGAGTATCACGCCATCTTCCTGGGCTTCGACGCGCGGAAGGCCCGCACGCTCAGCGTGCCCGGTGCCAGCCTGTCGGGCATCGTCCAGGCGCTGCCTTTCCTGCTCCAGAAAATCACCCCCGTGCCCTTGGATTGCCCTCCCATCGAGGTGGCGGACAAGCGCGTCCTGGTCGTCGGCGCGGGTGACACGGCCATGGACTGCCTGCGCACCGCCCTCCGCTATGGGGCGCGCGAGGCGACTTGCGTCTATCGCCGTGACGAAGGCGACATGCCGTGCAGCCGGCGCGAGTTCGAAAATGCCCGTGAGGAAGGTGCGCGCTTCCGCTTTCAGGCCGCGCCCGTCGCGGTGCTGGGTGAGGAACAAGGCCGGGTCCGCGCGCTGCGGGTCATCCAGACCGAACTCGCTTTGCCTAAGAGCATGGGACCGCGCCCCTTTGTCGTGCGGCAGGGCACCGAGTATGACCTGCCGGCAGATTGGATTGTGCTGGCGCTGGGCTTTGACCC
>DATKNZ010000257.1:0-2129 GCA_035541055.1 Candidatus Acidiferrum sp.
TGCCGTAATCCGCACGGACCGGCGCCTCGTATTCGCGGCCGCGGACGCCTTCGCCCCTTGCGCTCGGCATCGCTTTGTCCTACGATCGCGTGTCACCATCGGGGTGACCTCCTGTCGGATTGATCGTTGTTTAAGCCCAACCGATCCTCTGGCGGTTCCCCGATGGTTTTTCAATTGGCTTCTACAGGTACAGTGCACAATCCAGGAAATAGCTGGCAGCGCGCTGAATTCATTGAAAAAGGTGGCTGGGATAAGATGCCCGGGCAAGAAAAGGCTGACTATGCTGTTGCCCGAGCATGCGCCGATGGGCTGGATCTTCTTATCAATAAATAAGGACGATGCGGCTTGTTGGACCGCTGCCAGGACCATCCTAGGCCCAATACTGTTCATTTAACAGTTGCGAGGTGAATGGTCGGTTGCAACCAAGTTGTGCCAGCGCGCTGTCGTGGACGCAGGGGATAGTTGCTCATCTTCCGCTTCACCCCGCGCGGGGTGCACCGCGAGCGCCCGGAGACCACGCGGTCCTCCAGGAGTTCCCGGAGGACCGCCGCATGAAACGCGAGCCGCTCCCCCGGGGGGAAGGGCGGTGAAGCGTGCGAGCTGGCGCCGGACCACCCGAACCGCGTGCAGGAACGAGAGCCGGTCGGGATCTTCCCCCGCCTGCAGGGCGGCCTCGTGCATGAGGCCCCGGACAGCGAAATGCGCCAACAGCAAGCCATAGAACTCCTGACGAACGAGGTCCGGGGTCTTGCTCCGCAAGACGATGCGGGCGCCCCGCAGGTGGGTCTTGAGTTCGTCCAGGGCCGTCTCGATCTCCCAGCGCTCGTGGTACAACGCGGCCAGTTCTGCCGCCGGGGCCGCCGCGGGATCCAGCACCGTGGTCAACAGCCGGTAGACCGGCTCCGCGCCGGGGACCCCGTCCAGGCGGTACTCGATCACGCGCACGCCGACCCCGGAGCGGGCCTGCCGCTGGTCCCGTTGCGAGGCATAGACCCGGCTCAGGTACGAGCCATCGGCCAGCCGCTGCTCGCACGGCAGCCGGAGGTTTTTCTTCACCCGCCAGAGCAGCGCCGCGCCCTGCGCCCGCGCCTGCTGCCACAACTCGAACCCGAAGAAGTTCCGATCCGCGAGACACAGCATCCCGGGGCGCAGCGCCCCCAGGACCTCCTTGGCGAGCGTGATCTCCCCCGTAGCGACGCCCGCCAGCCGGGTGCCAAACAGGACATGGGTGCCGTTCTCGACCAGGGACACGAAGCGGATCTGCGGATACGCGCTCTGGCCGCGGCTGGCCGCCGGGCGGCCAAACGCCTGGGCATTGCCCTGCTCGTCGGCGACGTCGAGGGTACTGCCATCCAGGCTCACCAGGCGCCAGGTCCGATACCAGGCCCCTTTCGTCCCCGCCCGGGCGAGGGGCTGCACCACTGAGTCGTGCAGTTGCTGGAGCGGCTGCCAGCCCAGCCGCGTGCGGGCCTGGGAGATGCCCGACTTGCCGGCCACCTTCACGGTGGCGCGGGGCCCGAGCAGCCACTGCACGCCCTCGAGCAGGCAGCGTAACACCTCGCGCGTGGACGCGTGCATGTACAGCGCCAGGGCGATCACGTAATAGACCACCACGTGGGCCGGCAAATCCCGCCGCCGCCGGCTTTCCGTACCCGTAATGGCCAGCACCGCTTGCACCGTCTCCCGGGGGAACGTGTTGGCAATGACGCCGAGACTGATGTAGTCCGTGATCCGACTCCCAGCAGGGAGGCTTGCCGCGGTACGCGCCATGTGTGGCCTCCTGGGAAAGAGTTTCCCAAGGATACCACAGGTCGTACACTAAATGAACAGTATTGAGCTTAGCCGTCTTCCCGCGCTTCTGGTAGCGGGTGCGTTGCTGTTCCAGTTCTGCGGCGAGGGCGGCGAGCATCCTCGGCGTGCTCGGCTGAAGCCAGACGCTCGCCAGGAGGCGGCCGCCCAGCGTGCAGAGCACCAAGAGCAGCACGCCCACGCTTGCCCGTGCCCTCGAAAACACCGATCGCCGAGCCAATGAGATAGAGCTTTGGCCTACGTACGCTCCGTTGGGCGTGGTCGGAGCTGGAGACGGGCCCACGGCGAACCCACACGGGCACACGAAGCTGGAAGCGGCG
>DATKNZ010000258.1:0-10085 GCA_035541055.1 Candidatus Acidiferrum sp.
TCAACAGCTTGTTCTCCGCCACCAAACGCAAGGCTCGCGGCTACCGCTCCTCCGAGTATCAGATTGCCATGCTCTACTTTGTCGCAGGCAAACTAGAGATTCCTTACTATGGCTGATACCCATTACAAACGTCGAAGAAGCACATCCAGTAACATCCAGTTCGTGGCGGAGGTTCGGAAGTCCAAAAGGAAATGAGCACCAATGTGGCTAACGAAAGCCTTGAAGGCGCCCGCCGACGCGTTGTCGCAGCGTTCACGGCCCATTGGCGGAGGATCGTGAGGAGCCGCAAGGACATCGCGAAGGAGCGTACGGACTTCTTCTTCGCGGGCTCCCCGTCGGCAAGAGGGCGGCTTGCCCGTGAGTTCTATGGGCGCGAACATGCCCGACAGATGGCGAGTTTGACCGCCGCCGACATCCGCGAGTCGCTCAGTCCATGGTTGGAGCACGCCTTGCGGTATTGGCTCGACGAAGACGACGACCCTGGCGATCCAGACGGAGACGCCTTTCTTGCCGAACTGCCTACTGCCGAGTACGTGAGCATCGTCACCCCCCACGAGTCGTTTGGCGGACGTACATTAATCGACCGGTACCCCGGTGAGCGCGCCCTATACGACGACTTGTTCGAGCGTATGCTTTCCGGCTTCTCGAGGGGAGGCGTGCTCCGCATCTACAAGTCAACCGGTGAGCGATTCACCCCGTCCGAATTGCGATCGGCGCGTGTAGGCATTATGCGCGATCTCCGCACGGGCATCGCCAGCGCAGGCGATGAAGATTCCTGGGTCTTCAACACGCAACTCCAGGGTGCTTGGGAGAGTGCAGACTTCAACGGCGAGGATCGCGACCGTGTTGTGATCGTCGAGGTCAACGACTACGGCGACCGCCTCCTCGGACAAAAAGAGAAGAAGCGGTCGCAACTCGATTCCGAATGAAAAGTTGTCGCCTGGAAAGGGGCCAGTCAGAGGTTGGGCTCATGACGCAAGCTCCTGGGTCGGGGTTGGGACGCTAGTTGATCAACGGGGCCGGTTTGAACCGCGGGTCAAACCGTAGATGTGAATTCGACCTAGCGCGACATGGAACGACTGGCTGGGCTTACAAGCCGCACGATAATTCTCGTGTGAGCCGGGCTGCCGGGGTTTTCCGGGAACCGGTGGGATTCTGGCCGGACCAGGCGGGCCTGGTTGTGAGCTGAGGGTTGAGGAAGGTTCACCCGCCCTCGCATTGCTTTGGCGTGGCACGGGGTTGAGGGTTGAACGTTGAAGGTGAGGTTGCGGCCCCAATGGGTTCTCCTCTACCACCATGCCGCGATCTATACGGCTTGGGTCGCCGCGCGGTTCCCTTCCTCCTGGAGAGGGATGGCAACTTGCCCTGATGGGCCGAGGGAAGGAAGTTGCGTCGGTGCCGCGAGGTAGTAGAATATTACCTATGAAGACAACGACGATGACCTTGACGCGAAAGCGCCAAACGGTATTTCCGCTGGAATGGTGCCGGCGCGTGGGATTGGAGCATGGGGGGCCTCTCAACGTGTTTGATCTGGGGGACAAGGGCCTGCTCATCCGGCCCGTCAAGCCGCTAACCAAGGCGGAAGTGGCCGAACTTCTGGCACAGCCGGGAGCCGGCCCTCAGTCCCCGGCAGAGGCTTCCGCCATCGTTAGGCGTGCCTTGCGCAAGGTGCGCGGGAGGTGAAGGCTACTGTCCTCCACACTGGGGTCCTGGTAGCAGGCATCTTCTGGCGGCATGAGCCCAACCGGTGTGTCCAGGCTTGGCTTCTTGGCTTGTTCACGATGGCCGTGTCCGAGCCCATCTTCTCCGAATACGAGCGGGTGTTGCGAGAGGTGAAGGCCGACCAAGGGTTCACGACCGATCTTGCGCCCTGGCTGGAGGCTGTTCGTAACACGGCTTTCTGGGTGACCCCACACACTCTCGCAGAACCCGTTTGCCGTGACCCAAAGGACGATATGATGATCGAGGCGGCGGTGGCAGCCGACGCGCGCACCATTATTGCGCGCGACCCAGACTTGACAGTTTTGAGGAACCCCTTTGGCATCCGCATCCTCACGCCTCGCCAGTGGCTGGCCACGCTCCCACGAGCCGAGCGCCGCAAACTGGGTTGATTTTGCGGTTTTTTGCGGCGATGGCCAAGCACGCATTGGGCCGCAAACTGGTATTGGATACGTTGGTTGCTGGCGCCGTTTTTGGCTTTCCCTCGAGGTATCGGTGACACCTTTTGCCCGGTCCGATTTGCATCGTCCTGTGCTGGGCTTAGACGAACTGCACCGAGCACTCCTTGAGGTGTTTGCTCTCCAGCAGCGAGATGATCCGGCGCACGATGTTGCGGCGCAGGTCCAGTTCCACCGGCACGTTGGGGTCCTGGTGAGCCTCGTTGATCCGGGTGCCGACGACAAACTGCACGATGTCGCTTTGGAGCATCAGGTTCATCAGGTCACGCGCCGGGTTGTCAGGCCAGGCTTCCCCGGCGCCGCGGTCCAGCATCTCAGCCACGCGCGCGAGCGTCATGGTGCCTTCGGTCACGAGGTCCACGCCTTCCATCTCGGCGGCCGGCGGGATTTCCGGGTCCAACCGGTTCAGCAGCGTGCGCACCGGGCAGTTCAACTGGCGGGCCACAATGGTCGCGGTGGTGCCTCCGCAGATTACTTTCCTGCCTTCGAAGGCCAGCACCCGGGCCGCCAGGTCGGCATCGTGCTCTTTAAGGAAAGGCGGGCCGGTGATTAGCAAGAGGCGGCGCGGATGCCGGTAATAGACGGCGGCGCAGGTCATGTCGTCGCGCGGGATCGAGGCATCGTTGGCCAGGGCCTCCGCGACCAGCTTGCGCGTCAGTTCACGGGAGGAGACCTCGCGGTCGCGCGCGACGAGGTCACCCAGGAACGCGCAGACGCGGTCCTGGCCCCAGCCGAGGGGAAATCCACGGCGGCCCAAACCTGACTGGCTGATCCCGTCGGAGAAGCAGACCACGCGGTCGCCAAGCTGGACGTCGAACTCGCCGTAGCAGATGGTGCGGTCCTTCCAATTGTCCAGCTTGACTTCCGTCCGCTTAAACGGGACCGGCACGCTGCCGCGGATGAGCACCAGGGCGGGATTCCCGTGCTCAATAGCCCGCGCGCGGCCGACTTCGTCCAGGTCCACGATGGTGAAGGTCGAGTAGCTGATCTTGCGGACCTCGCAGACCGGCAGCGTGTCCATGATCGTGCCGGCGCTCTTGCGGACGTCCACGAACGCCGAGGTGTAGCGCAGCGCCATGGTAGCCGTCAGGCTTGCCAGCACGCTCGCCTTCACACCGCTGCCCAAGCCATCGGAGAGCACCGAGATCACCCGGCCTTCTTCCTTGATCTTGCGGGACATGAACACGTCTCCGGAGACGACCTGCCCGGTCTTGGGCTTCTGGCAGAAATCAAGGTCTATAAAGCTTGCGCCAGTCATGGTCCTCTTTCGGTTCCTCCGGCTCGGCGGGTGAGAACGACTCGATTATCGAGTTGAGTGTGATTTCCGATTCCGCCGCGTTCTCGCCCAGCAGGCAGGCGATCTTCTGGGTGGTGGCCAGGCTGCGCTGGATGACTTCCTGGGCCTTGCGAATCACCTCGGCTTTGCGGACGGCGGGCTCGGTGATGTCCTGCAGGATGCCACCGACGACGCAGTGTTTCTCGATGGTGAAGATGGTGGCGTGCAGGATCGTTCGCTTGTGGCGGAGGTCTCGGTCCACGATGTCTTCGCCGCTTTTGAGCACGCTGTGGAACAGGTTGGCGAAGGGCAACACTTCGCTGAGCATCAGATTCTCCAAAGGGGGCGGCGCATCCGGGGTGCCCGATTCGGCTTTGCCGACCAGCCTGGCAAAGGCCGCGTTGAACTCGATGATGCGCATGGCGTCGTTCACGATGACCACCGCCGAGGGCATCTTCTGGATCAGCGCGTTGGCCTTCTTGAGCGCGAGCTTGCGCATGTAGGTGACGCACATCGCGCGCTCGGCCTTATGCCGGATGAGCGCTTCGGCGAACGCGCGGCACGAGTCATAGCCGCAGCCGCCGCAGTCCAATTCATCGTCGCGCGAGAGCTTCCCCACCTGCCGCAACGCTTCCCGGATCTGCGCGTCGGGGTATTTGACCGCGGGCGGAGCCGCGACGGCGAAGGCCGAACGACTATCCAGTTCCGGCCGCCGTGGCAGCGCCAGCGGGGGCTTGCGAGCATACTGGAACACCTCACAGCGCTTCGCCGCCGTGCCCGTGCGGTGCGCGGCACGAGGACCGTTAACGCAACCGCCTTCGCAGGCCAACAACTCCAGGAACATCCCTCCAGGGACAACCGGTTCGGCGCCGAAGCCGCCGATCGCCTTCTCTACAGCCGCGAGGCCCGAGAAGGCCATGAAGGAGACGTCGTTCACGGCGCAGACCGATTTCATGCCGGCGATCATGCCCCCGTCCACCGGATACCACGCGCCCTCGGCGGCGCGCTCTGGGACGAAGCTGCCAGTGGGCGGGAGAGTCTCGGGCGCAAGCTTTTCCTGCTCGAACCAGCGCCGCAGGTCCTCGAAGGTCAGCGCCGCATCCAGCAACTCGGGATGCTCCTGGGCCTCGAGCTTCTTGGCAATGCAGGGCCCAATGAACACGATGCCGATATCGGCGCCGAAATGCTGCCGCAGGAGTTTGCAGTGGGTCAGCAAGGGTGAAAGCAAGCCGGTGAGGAAACGTGAGTCGTCCGGCTGATGCTTCTGCAGCCAGCTTACGATCGTCGGGCAGGCCGAAGAGAACAGAACGCCGTCGGGTTTGGCCGTCAGCAGGGCCGCCGCTTGCGCGGAGACCTGTTGCGCACCCAGGGCTGTCTCAGAGACGCCGTGGAACCCGAGCCGCGTCAGCGCGTGGATGAGCCGGGCAGGCTCGAGCCCGGAGAACTCGGTCACAAAGGAGGGCGCCAGGGAGACCAGCACGCGTTCTTTAGTTGCCAGAAGCTGGCGCACCCGCGGCAGATCATCCCGCACCCGCTTGGCGCCATTCGGGCACACCTCGACACAGTGACCGCAAACGATACACAGCTCGGCAATCACGGAGGCGTAGCCGCCTTCAACTTTGATGGCTTTGACCGGGCAGTGGCGGACACACTTGTAGCAGTCCTGGCACTCGCGCTTTTCGGTGTAGATGGGGTTGAGGTAATTCATGACTTGCCCCGGGCGCAGTAGTGGTTCAGCAAGCCGATGATCACAATGGGGTCCACTTCGTGATACATCTTGTCGTTGATGGTCACGTTCGGCCCGGATTTGCAGTGACCCTGGCACAGATGGCCGGTCAGCTCGACTCCGGGCGGCAACGGGTGCGAGGCCAGGTGATCCTTGATCACTTCGATGTTACGGTTGTTCCCGCGCGAGAAGCAGGAACTGCCCATGCAAATCGTGATGCTGGTAAGCGGCTCAGGGGTCATACGCAGGGCAGGGAGGACGAGCGTTCCCGCGACCCGGCCTCCTTTCCGGGAGGCAGGCCAGGCTGTCGCGGTATTCGGGGCGCGCGTTTGTCCTCTGCTGGTGGGAATTGCAAATTGACAATTGTAAATTTACAATTGGCAATTTCCAATTCCCTGCAATAGGCGATCGTTGCGTCGTGACCCCTGCCTGGCGCATAAGGCCGCGTCTACCCGGCCCGACTCCTATGTGCCGGCCAAGTGCGGCGATGCGCAGGTGCAGGCAACTGTGGCAGGCGGTTCCCGTCTCCGTGATGCAGGCTTTGGCGGGGTAAATCTGGTACAGGCTGCGGTATTTGACGGGCGTGAGGTTTGGCATCAGGACATTGGCTCCGCGCTTCAGCCCCAGTTCACGCCCGTTCTGCCGGTTGATCGTCGCCAGCGCCGTGGTGCTGGGGATGTTCGCCTCGGGGCAAACCAACCGGGTTAGAGCGACTGCCTTGTAAACCATCAGTTCGGTGTTCGGCACCTGGTCGGCGCAGTCCCGGTGCAATGATTGGTCCTGCGCTCGGACGAACTGCGTCCACAACTCCTGGTTCCCCAAGGGGGTCTGGGGATGCGGGATGAACGGCCCGATGCCGATCATGTCGAGGTCCAGCTCCCGAAAGAGGCATATGTCCCGCGCTACGCTCTCGTACGTCTGACCGGGCAGGCCGACCATATTGCCACTGCCGGCTTCGTAGCCAAGCGCCTTAAGCTGCCGGAGAATGGCAACGCGGTCTGATGCGCGCCCGCCCCGGCCTGGGTGGACCACATTGAACAACACGCGGTCGGAGGTCTCGAAGCGCAGCAAATAGCGGTCGGCGCCCGCACTCCGCCACAATTCCAGTTCCTCTGGCTGCCGCTCACCGAGGCTGAGAGTCACGGCCAGTGCGGTCTCGGTCTTGATACGGCTAACGACCTGCGCGATCCATCGCACGCTGAGGGCGCAGTCCTCTCCGGCCTGGAGCACCACCGTGCCGTATCCGAAGTCCACCGCCTGGTGCGCCGCCGCGAGCACCTCTTCCATGGTCATGCGATAGCGGTCGAGGCCCGTGTTGCCGGCGCGCAGCCCGCAATAGGCGCACTGCCGGGCGCAGTGGTTCGACAGCTCAACCAGCCCGCGCAGGTGGACCGCATCTCCCACGCCCGCGCGTCGCGTCTCGTCGGCCATCTGCCACAAGATGAGCAGGCGTTGAGGGTCCGCTTCGCGCAGCCAGGCCAGGATCTCGTCATATTCAAGCGGCGCGTTCATGACGCGTTTGCGAGCGCAGCGGCAAGGCGGCTGCGGCGGTAAGTGTCCAGCGCTGCGGGAAAGGGTTCGAGTGCCCGCTCGAAGATACCCAGGCTGTAGGCAATGCTCAGGCCGTAGTTGGTGGCAGGCAGTCCGGCCGCCTGGCATTTCCAGAGCCGGCCAAGCATCTCATGCCGGTTCCACATGCATGCCCCGCAATGAATGAGCAGCTTTTAGGGTGAAAGGTCGGCGGGAAAATCGTGGCCCTGGACGTGGTCGAATTGCAGCCGCCCGCCGACGTACTGGGTCAACCAGCGCGGTATCTTAACGCGCCCAATGTCCTCGCCGATGGGATGGTGCGAGCAGGCTTCAGCCACGAGGACGCGATCGCCGGCGCGAAGGCTGTCAATGGCCATCGTGCCCTGCACCAGGAGGTTCAGGTCGCCTTTGAAGCGCGCCATCAGGATTGAGAAGCTTGTCAGCGGCACGGAACGAGGCGTGTCGGCCGCCACCTTGAGGAATGCCTGTGAGTCCGTGACCACCAGCTTGGGCGGAGCCTTCAGTTTCCCGAGGGCGCTGCGCAACTCACGTTCTTTGACGACGAGGCAGTATGAGTCACTGTCCAGCAGGTCGCGGATGGCCTGTACCTGGGGCAGAATCAGCCTTCCTTTCGGGGCTTCCTTGTCAATCGGCACCACGAGCACCGCCATCTCGCCCGGGCCGACCAGGTCGCCGACGATGGCGGGATTGTTGATGAATTCCGCGGGCGCCGCTTCGAGCAGGGCACCACGCAGTTCCGCCACCCCGGCGCCGGTTAGGGCTGAGGTTTGCACTGTCCGGCAGCCGCTCTTCGCCAGCGTTTGCAGCAGGGCAGCGTCCGGGCGGCCTGCATCGGCCTTGTTGAAGGCAACCACCGCCGGCACCGCGCGCGCCTGGAGTTCCCGCACCAGGTTCTCCTCGAAAGAGCCCCAGCAGCCGGCTTCGGCCACGATGATGCCCACGTCCGCACGGGCGAGCACCTGGCGTGTTTTCTGCACGCGCAAATCGCCGAGTGCGCCTTCGTCGTCTATGCCGGCTGTGTCAATGAACAGGACCGGGCCCAGAGGTTGCAGTTCCATCGGTTTCTCCACCGGGTCGGTCGTGGTGCCGGGCACGGGCGAGACGATGGAAACCTGCTGGTGCGTGAGCGCATTCAGCAGGCTTGACTTGCCAACGTTGCGGCGGCCCAGGAAGGCAACGTGCAGGCGCAGACCTCTTGGCGTACTCGGCATCATACCAGGCTAAACAGGTCGCGCGCGATTGGCGGGGGGACTGGCGGGAGCGTAGCCCAGGCGGCAAACGGCTTCCGGGGTAATCAGGGCCTCATACTCAGTCGGCGAGAGCCAGGCCTTCTCCAGGACAATGTCCCGGACGCTGCGCCCGGCCTTGCGCGCGAGCATGGCCGCCTCGCATACCCGGTTGTATCCGAGCGCCGGCAGCAGCGCTGTGGCTATGGCTGTGGAGCTTTCAACGTGTTCGCGACAGCGCAGTTCGTTCGCCTGAAGGCCTTCGATACAGTGCCGCCGGAGCATTTCGTCGGCGCGGGCCAGCAAGGTGATGCTTTCGAGCAGGCAGGCGGCAACCAGCGGCAGAAAGGGGTTCAACTCCAGGCTGCCGGCGGCGCACGCGCTGGCGAGGGTTACGTCATATCCCATGACGAGCATGGCCACCTGGCTGGCGGCTTCGGGGATTACGGGGTTTACCTTGCCGGGCATGATAGATGACCCAGCCTGCCGGGCGGGCAATCGCAGTTCGCCCAGCCCTGCTTCCGGCCCGGAAGCGAGCAGCCGCAGGTCGCTGCAGATCTTGAGCAGGGAGACGGCGTGCGCCTTGAGAATGCCGGACACCTCGGCAAACACATCGGCGTTCTGGGTGGCGTCCACCAGGTTCTCCGCGCGGGCGAAGCCGATCCCCGTCAACTCGCGCAGCGTGTCCACCACGCGGAATATGAATTCCCGCGGCGCCGCCAGCCCGGTGCCGATGGCCGTGCCGCCCAGGTTCACGACCCGGAGCCGCTCCTCGCATTTATAGACGCGCCAGCGGTCGCGGTTGATGGCCTCCGCGTAGGCGCTCATCTCACGTCCCAGCGTGGTCAGCACGGCGTCCTGTAACTGGGTGCGGCCGACTTTGACTACGGCGGCGAAGCATTTCTCCGCGGCCTGAAAGGCTTCCTGCAGCGCCACCAGTTGTTCTTCCAGCTCCTTCAGGCCCAGGATGGCCGCGAGCTTCAGCGCGGTCGGGTAAGTATCGTTCGTGGATTGGTGCAGATTGATGTCGTCCAGGGGGGAGACCCGGTCGTAGGCCCCGTGCTCGCAGCCCAACAACTCCAGGGCGCGGTTGGCCAGCACCTCGTTGACGTTCATGTTCGTGCTGGTGCCCGCGCCGCCCTGGAGCAAATCCACGACAATATGTTGCGCGAGGGTGCCTTCGCTTAGCTCGGCGCAGGCTTGTTCGATGGCCGTCGCCTTCGGCTCGTCGGCCCGCCAGCACCCGAGGGAACGATTTGTCACCGCGCACGCGAGCTTCACGGTGCCGTAGGCCCGCGCCAGTTGTTCGGGCACTGTCCGGCCGCTCAGTGGAAAGTTCTCCAATGCGCGCGCCGTGTGGATCCCATGCAGCGAAGCTGAAGGAAGCTGCCGCTCGCCCAGAAGGTCTCGCTCGGTGCGAAAGGCGTTCATCGCCGCTTAGACAAACACGTCGCGCTTGTCTTGCCTGACCTGCTCAACCAGCCGAGTTGAGATCTGCCGCACAGGGTTTTCGAGTGTGCTGAGTTCACTGTCCACCAGCTTCTCGCCGACCTGCCGGGTTTGCGGCGAAGCGTAGTCGAGCAGGTATTCCATGCAGCTTGAGAGCGCGTTGGGGCCGCAATGCCGCTTAATCAGCCCGGGCTTGGCGAGGTCCATGAAGTCGGCGCCGGTGCGGCCCAGGCGGTAGCAGGCGGTGCAGAACGATGGCGTGTAGCCCAGTGCCGCGACGTCGCGCACGACCTCGTCCAGCGAGCGGTGGTCGCCGAGCTGGAACTGCTCGGCGGCATAGCTTTCGCCGTGCTCGGCATAGCCGCCCGGATCGCACCGGCTGCCGGCGGATATCTGCGAGACGCCCAACGCGAAGGTGGCGCGGCGCGTTGCGGCGTTCTCGCGCGTGGACATGATGATGCCCGTATACGGCACCGCCAATCGCAAGATGGCCACCAGCTTCTTGAAGTCGGTGTCCGAGACCGGGTGCGGAGGCCGATACGCCAGGTCGGAGCCTACCGCCGGCTCGATGCGCGGCACGCTGATGGTGTGCGGCCCTACTCCGAAGGTGGTTTCCAGGTGCGCGATGTGTTGCAGCATAGCCAGCACCTCGAACTGCCAATCGTAGAGGCCGAAGAGGA
>DATKNZ010000259.1:0-16309 GCA_035541055.1 Candidatus Acidiferrum sp.
GCGGTCACGACGGGGTAGCCGTCCTTCAGGTAGCGCGGCAGGTCCTCTATGGCGGTGGCCAACTCACCCATGACCACCACCAGGTCCTTCTGGATCGCGGCGAGGTTCGCGTGGACGAATTCCTGTTGCCCCGTGGCGCGAGCCAAGCCAATGGCCGCGTTGAGTTCATCCACGGCGCCGTAGGCCTCGACCCGGGGATGGCACTTGGACACCGTGCGGTTATACATCAGCCGCGTTTGGCCTTGGTCGCCTGTCTTCGTGACGATGCTCATTTCTAAGCTATGGCCGCTCGACCTGCCTTTTGTAGGCGACTACGCCTTCGACAATCGCCCGCGCCAGCTTCTGCCTATATGCCGCGGTGAAGATCTTCCGGCCTTCAATCGGGTGCGACATAAAGCCCGCCTCGATGAGTGTCGCGGGCATCACGGCGTCACGCAATACCGCAAAGCGCGCCCGCCGCACGCCGCGGTCCTCCACGCCCAGGCCGCGGCTGAGGGCCGACTGCAATTCGTAGGCAAGGAAGAGGCTTCTGTCGTTGCAGTGGTTGCCCGGGAAGGCGCCCTCGCCGCCGCCCTCGCCCCGGGCATTGGTGGAGCTGGCGCCCGCCGGTGTGAGGCAATACACCTCGGCCCCCTGCGCCGATTCGCGCGCGCCGTCGGTGGCATTGAAATGCAAGCTCACCATGAGGTCGGCCTTTTTGCGGCGGGCAGTCTCCGGGCGCGCCGGCAACTCGACGAACTCATCCGTGCTGCGCGTCAGGAACACCTTGAAGCCCGCCTGGCTGAGCTGTTTGCGGAGCTCCTGCGCCAGCAGCAGCGTATAAGTCTTCTCCGCGTTCGAGCCGATCATATAGCCGGTGTCCTTGCCGCCGTGCCCCGGGTCGAGGCAGATGGTCCTGACGCGGGCTCGGCTTGGGTTTTTGGGCGGGTAGAGGATGGGCAGCAAGGTGGCCTGCAAATCCAGCCGCGTGATGTACGGGATCTTATTGCACACCACCACCGGGAACAGCAGCCACACCTGGATGCCGTTGACCTGTGCCTCGCGGTGGTCCACCGCGAGCACGAGCCGGGTGGAATGGTTGGTCAACAGGAGGGTTTCGTCCGGTTTGACCCAGGTGCCTTCGAGCCGGTTATCCTTGGCCCAATCGGCCAGCCGCACGTAATCCTGCCCGGCAATGCGGACATGCTCGGCAGGGGCAACAGCGCCCTGGACCCGCCCCGCCGACGTTAGGATTGCTGCCATCGCAAGCAGCAGGGACGTGAGGGCGGATCTCATGCGGGCCGAATCTGCATGTGGCAAGGGATGAATTCAAGCCCGGGAAGCGGTGCGCGCGGCGAACCTGCACGAAAGACCGGTGCGATTCCTGCGATACGCCGGTGTGTCTCCCATGTGGTCCGGGCCCCATGGGAGACACACCGGGGTATCGCCGTGGTCTGGCCGTGGCAGAACCGCACAGGCTTGGGTGTAACCTGCTGAGGCACAGAGGTTTGGGTGGTGGTGCCTTAACTCAGCCTGTTTTCTTCCCAAACTGCGGGTCAATCCTTCGGTTGAGGACCATGGCCAGCGTGAAGCCGGGCAGGGCCGAGCAGATGACCCAGACGAAGAAGTGCTTGTAGCCGACGAGGTCAGCCACCCAGCCGCTCCAGAAGCCGGGCACCATCATTCCCAGGGCCATGAAGCCCGTGCAGAGGGCGTAGTGGGCGGTCTTATGGGGGCCGTCGGCAAAGAGGAGCATATAGAGCATGAACGCGGTGAAGCCGAAGCCGTAGCCGAACTGCTCGGCGGCGACCGCACCGCAGGTGAGGAGGAAGTTGGCGGGCTGGGTCCAGGACAGGAACAGATAGGCCAGCTTGGGCAGGTACATCGAGATCACCATGATCGGCAACATGCGCCGGAGGCCGTACTTGGCGGCAGTGAACCCGCCCAGCAGCCCGCCGCAAGTCAGCGCCAGGATGCCGAAGATGCCGTTGGCCACGCCCACCTGGCTGGTGGTCAGGCCCAGGCCGCCCGCGTCGCGGCTGTCCAGCAGGAACAGCGAGTTCACGTTGGTCAACTGCGCCTCGTCAAAGCGGTAGAGCAGGAAGAAGGCGATGGCCAGACCGACGCCCGGTTTGCGGAAGAAGGAGATGAGGGTGGCGAAGAACTCGGCCGTGAGGCTGTGGTGGGTGAGTACGGGGCCGTCGTTCGGTGGCCGCGGCAGCACGAAGCTGTGCCAGCAGGTGAACGCCAGGAAGAGCGCCGCCACGAAGAACAGGGTGAGCGACCAGGCCAGCGGGATGTTGCCCGAGCTGGTGACGAAGGTGACCGCGGTGTCCGCCTTGAGGTTGGGATCAAGCTGGATGACGGCCATAGCGGGCTGGTTCCAGTTGCTGGAATTGAAGACCAGGCGCTCGCCCTCCTTCAGGCTGAAGGAGTTATCGTTCTTGACCAGGCCGAGCTTTTCCACACCCCGGGGTTTGCGGCCCAGGTTGACCGTGACTTCCTGGCCGGCGGCCACGGGCCTGGCGAGAGCGACGTAGAGGACGCCGACGTTGCCGGAGGCCACGGCGGGGGCGGCGGCGCTTTTGACCGCCTTGGGGAAGTGGCTTGCCAGGAACGCGCCGAAGGGGCCGGTCACGTGCGAACTCCACCATGAAGGCGCCCTGGAGTCGGCCTTGGCGGCCACGGGCTTCTCGGGGGCCACGAACCCATGCTCGCGGTTCCATTCTCTGGCCTGGCTGATCACCGCCTTGGCGTCGCCGGCGCTACGCTCGGTCAGGGGAATTGCCAGCGAGGCGGGCTGCACCAGGACGCGCTGCTCTCCCTGTTCTGCCGGGAATTTGATCGTGGCCGGGTCCCAGGCCGAAACCAGCGGCGCGGTGGTGCTTGCCTGGACGGGGATATCCGCCGCAGGCAGGCCGTTGCGGCCTTCCAGCGAGCCAGCCAGCACGACCAGCAGGCCGCTGCCGACGATCATCGCGGTGCGGTAGAACGTGCTGCGCAGCCCCACCCACCAGGCCTGCTCGTGCTTCGAGAGGCTGAGCATGTAAAACCCGTCGGCGGCAATGTCGTGCGTCGCCGAGGCAAAGGCCATGATAGCAAAGAAGATCAGGGACCACGTCAGGAAGTTGGACCCGTGCACCGCAAAGGCGGCCAGCCCCAGCCCCAGCGAGACCACGAACTGCATCGAGACCACCCAGGCGCGCTTGGTGCGCGTGGTGTCCACGAACGGGCTCCACAGGGGTTTGATGACCCAGGCCCAATAGAGCAGGCTGGTGTAGAACGTGATGTCTGTGTTTGAGACCCCCAGGCGCTTGTACATGACCTTGGTCATCTGCATGACGATCACGTAGGGGACTCCCTGCGAGAAATAAAGGCTCGGCACCCACCACCAGGGGGTGCGGGCGGCGGAAAGCTTGCCTGCCGCTGGGGCATTGGAGGCGGTGGTGGTAGCAGGCGTCATGTTCTGCGCCCAATTTGTAGCAGCAAGCGGCGCCCGCCCGCAAATCGTTTCAGTCTTGAGTCTGAGGTATGGAGGCTTGAGTCATCGAACCTCGCGAAGGCTGAATAACTCTCCTTGCGCTCGGGCTGCAAACGCTTTTAAGCTGACGAACATGAGCCATAGCGAAGAAAGCTATCGCCGCATTTGCGACCAGGTGTGGGCCTTGTACCAGGCGCAATTGGAGAAGGAGGGGCCGCGCCGGAGCAAACGGAAGGTGTTGCTGCCCCCGCCGCCGCGCCCGAGGCGGGTGGACCTGCTGATTGTGGGCATCTCGCCCAGCCCGGTGGCCCGGATCGGCTACGCGGCGCAACGCGCGGGCGCGGAGCGCTTGGCGCGGGATTTCGAATACGTCACCGCCGCGGGGAACCGGGGCGCTTCGTTCACCAACGACTCGTTCTATGATCCGCTGCTGCAGTTCGCGCGGCGGATTGACCCGCGGTTCGGCGTGTGGCCGCAGGTCGAGCGCGGCGAGAAGCCCCTCCTGGTCGAGTTTACCGATAGCCTGCACATCACGACCGACCACCGCATTGCCGACGACCTGCTGGCGGTCATGAACCCGGAAGCCGACAACGATCCGGTGTGTATCCAGTGCAAGGAGATCCTGGAAGCCGAACTCACGCTCTACCAGCCCCGAGTGGTCGTTTGCAGTGGCCGGCTGCCATCGAAGTTCCTCTGGGAAATCTGCGCGCAGCGCCCGCTGGAGCGACCTGTGACCGAGACGTTGCTCAGGAAGACGCGCTTCGGCGCCGTGGTGCATTTCTCCGGCTACTTGAACAGCCATTGGCTGGATGGCTTCAGCCGCGCCCGGCTCCTGCGGGAGATCAAGGAGACGACCGATTTCACGCAGATTTAGGCCGGAAATAGGGCCGGCGGAAGTCGCCGCAGGGAGCGGTGTTTGCTTTGACCATGGCAAACCCGCTTAAACCGAGGCGGATATCCACCCGACCAGCACCGTTGCCTACGCCAGTTCAGCCTTGTGTTAGAGACTTTGCGGGCTTACGTATAGCTTCCGCAACATATCGAACGAAGCATGGACATGGCCCCCAGCCAATCGCGACGGGTGACCTGGTTCGAGCCGGGTGTTGGGGCTGTGCTTGAAGGGCGGTCGTGAGCTTGGCATTTCCCTCGCCAGTCGGCAGAGTTTGGCTCAGCATCGGCCTGCACTGAATGCAAGAGGAGCGCGTCATCAAGAGAACGTCCATCTGGCAGCGCCTGAATCTGGCCCTTCTGCTGTTGATTTTGTTGCTGCTGGCCGGCGTGGGTCTGGCGCTCTGGGTGGCTGAGTCCCGCCTGGCGGCCACCCAGCGCATCGAGCAACTCTCGGGCGCCGACCACCGCATCCGCTACGACCTGCTGCAGGTCAGCGAGAGCGTGTGCGAGCTGCTGCTAGACCCGAAGAATCAAGCCGAGCTAAAGCAGAAGCGGGAAGCCGAAGCTGACCTGGTCGCCACGCTCAATGGCATCCCTTATAGCTACACCAACGACGCGCCGCTGATGACCACCGTAGGCCGGTTGCGGGATTTCGCCTCCCAGAAGCTCGGCGGCTTCAACCGGCAGGTGCTGGACACGGCGGAGAGCGATGCCGCGGCGGCCATCGCCCTCTACAATCGCGACTACCCGGAGCTGCGCGCAGAGCGCCGGACCCTGTTTGCCCAGCTCACGGCCGAAATCGCCAGCTTGCGGGGGCAGGAGTCCGAGCGGGCGCAGGCGCTGGCCTTGCTGGGCCTGACGCCGCTGGTGATCATACTCCTGGCGGTGCCGGTCATGGGGCGGCTGCATTCCTGGAGCTTCGCCCAGCCGCTGAACCGCCTGGCGGCCAGCCTCGAGTGCATGCGGCAAGGGGATTTCACCCAGCGGCTGACCTTGGAGCGGCGCGACGAGTTTGGCGTGCTCAGCGACGGCCTCAATCGCCTGGCCGATGATCTATCCGAGCTGGTGGGCCAGGTCCAGCGCTGGGGCCTGCAGGTCAACGCCACCGCTTCCGAGATCTCGGCGACCGCCAAGAAGCAGCAGGGCACAGCGCATGAAATCGCCGCCACCACGGCGGGCATTGGCGCCGCCTCGAAGCAGATTCTGCTCACGTCGCAGGAGCTGGTCAAAACGATGAGCGAGGTGAACCGGGTGGCCGAGGAAACCGCCGACCTTGCCGGCAGCGGCCAGAACTCCATCGCGCACATGGAATCCACCATGCGCCAGATCATGGAAGCCGCCAGCTCGATCTCCTCCAAACTGGCCGTGCTCAGCGAGAAGACGGCCAACATCAACTCGGTCGTGACGACTATCACCAAGGTCGCCGACCAAACCAACCTCCTGTCGCTCAACGCCGCCATCGAGGCCGAGAAGGCGGGCGAATACGGCCTGGGCTTCGCTGTCGTCGCCATGGAAATCCGCCGCCTCGCCGACCAGACGGGCGTCGCCACCTACGACATCGAGAAGATGGTCAAGGAGATGCAATCCGCGGTTGCCGCCGGCGTCATGGGGATGGATAAGTTCTCCGAGGAAGTGCGTCGCGGCGTCGAGCAGGTTCGCCAGGTCAGCACGCACCTGGCGCAGATCATCCGGCAGGTGCAGACGCTGACGCCCCGGTTCCAGCAGGTCAACCGGGCCATGCACGGCCAGGCTGCCGGCGCGCAGCAAATGAACGAGACGCTGGCCCAGCTCGGCGAGGCGGCCAACGAGACCGCCGAGTCGTTGCGGCAGTCCAACCTCTCAATCGAGCAGCTCCACGGCGCCGCGCAGAGCCTGCAGACCAGCGTGGCCCGCTTCAAGCTCGCCAGGTAGCCATGCTCTTCCTTCTGTTCCAGGTCGGCGAGAACCGGTATGCGCTCGAAACCAGCCGCGTCGTCGAGGTGGTGCCGCTGGTCGAGCTCAAGCCCTTGCCGCAGGCCCCGGAAGGCGTGGCTGGAGTCTTCGATTACCGGGGCCGCCCGATTCCCGCCGTTGACCTTGCCTCGCTGATGCTGGGACGGCCCGCTCGCGAACTCCTGAGCACGCGCATTGTCGTCGTGAACTACCCCGATGATTTCGGCAGCAACCACTTTCTCGGCCTGGTGGCCGAGCGTGTCACGTCCACGCTGCGCAAGGATGCCAGGGATTTCGTCGATCCGGGCGGTCACCCGGGTCTATCGCCGCAGCTCGGGCCGATTCTCATGGAAGACGGCACTGCCATCCAGTGGGTCCACGAGCGGCGCTGGCTCCCGCAGCGGGTCAGTGAGCTGCTGACCTCCGACCTCTCGCCCGCCGGCCATGAACCCCGTTGAATCCTCCGCCCGGGTCGAGGCGTGCTGGAACGAGATAGGCGTCCACGGGAACGGCACGTGCCCGCAACTGGCCGAGTTCATCCGCTGCCAGAACTGCCCGGTTTATGCCAGCGCGGGCGCGCGCTTGCTGGACCGGCCGCCGCCGCCGGAATACCGGCGGGAGCAGAGAGAACACATTGCCCGGCGCAAGCAGCTTCCGGCGCCGCGCCGCCACTCGGGAGTTATCTTCCGCATTGCCGGCGAGTGGCTGGCCCTCCCCACGGAAGCCTTTCAGGAGGTGGCCGAGCCGCGTCCGATCCATTCGCTGCCCCACCGGCACCGCGGGCTGGTTCTGGGGCTAGTCAACGTCCGAGGCGAGCTGCTGGTCTGTGTCTCGCTGGGGCACCTGCTGAACGTATCCAGCCCTCAGCCGCTCGAGGAGCTGCGCCTGCGCCAGCAGCACCTGCTGGTCTGCGACTGGGCTCGCAGCCGCCTGGTGTTTCCGGTGGACGAGGTCTGCGGGATCCATCGTTTCGAGGTGCAGCAGTTGCAGGAGCCGCCCGCAACGGTGATTAAATCCCACCAGTCCTTCACCCGCGGCCTGCTACACTGGCAGGGAAGAACCGTAGGTTTCCTCGACGCCAACCTGGTGTTTTCCGCGTTGGACCGGGGCCTCGCATGAATCGCCCGCCCTTCGAGGACCTGAGCAGCCTCTCCATGCTGGAACTCTTCCGCGTGGAGGCCGAGAACCAGGGGGCCATGCTGACCAGTGGACTGCTGGCGCTGGAACGCGAGCCGACTGCGCCCCAGCCCTGGGACATGCTGATGCGCGCCGCTCACTCGCTCAAGGGCGCCGCGCGAATCGTGAATCTCCAGGCAGCCGTCCGCCTCGCGCATGGCCTGGAAGACTGCTTTGCCGCCGCGCAACAGGGCCGCCTGCAGTTCGGGCAGGCGGACGTTGATTTGCTGCTGCGAACCGTTGACATGCTGCTCAACCTGGCCAAGCCCGGGAGTGCGGCCGGCACCGGCAACGAAAGCGACCACGGCCCCGAAGTGCAACCGTTGTTGGACGCACTCCGCAACCTGCTGGGTCGCAGCGAGCTGCCCGCGTCGGCCAACGCGCTCCGGCCCCGGGAGCCAGACCTCGCCCTGGCCAGAGACCAGGCGCGGGAAGCGTCGTCCTTGCCGGTTGCCCCCCCCGGCCTCGAACCGCCGGAACGCGTCGTCCGGCTCGGCGCCGAGAATCTCAACCGCCTGCTTGGCCTGGCCGGCGAATCCCTCGTCGAGTCCCGTTGGCTGCGCCCGTTCGCCGAGTCGCTCCAGCGCCTGAAACGGCAGCAGGCCGACCTCACGCATCGGCTCCAAGAGCTGCGGGCGCAACTGAGCGGCGCGAATCTGTCCGTGCGCAGCGAGGAGCGGCTGAATGAACTCTTCCAAAAGGCTGGCGAGTGCCAGCAGTTCCTGGCCGAGCGCATCCAGGAACTGGACGTCTTCGACCGGCGCTCGGCTCACCTCTCGCAGCGCCTGTACCTGGAGGCGCTGCGCACGCGGATGCGCCCCTTCGGCGACGGCACCCGGCGCTTCGCGCGCATGGCGCGCGACCTGGCGCGGGTGCTCGGAAAAGATGTGAAGCTGGAGATCGTCGGCGAGACCACGCAGGTGGACCGCGACATGCTCGAGCGCCTGGAAGCGCCGCTGGCCCACCTGCTCCGCAACGCGGTGGACCACGGCTGCGAAACCCCCGAGCAACGCCTGCGCGCCGGCAAACCCACCGAAGGCGCCATCCGCCTCGAAGCGCGCCACAGCGCCGGCATGTTGCTTGTGACGGTGAGCGACGACGGCCCCGGCGTCAGCCTCGAGCGCGTGCGCGAGGTCGTCGTGCAGAAAAACCTGGCCTCGCCCGCCGCCGCCCGCAAGCTGACCGAGCCTGAGCTGCTCGACTTCCTGCTCCTGCCCGGGTTCACCCTCCGGCAAACGGTGACCGAAATCTCGGGGCGCGGGGTCGGCTTGGATGTTGTCCAGCACATGGTCCGGAGCGTGCGGGGCAACATCCGCATCCAGAACCAGCCTGGCCGCGGCCTGCGCATCCAATTGCAGTTACCCCTGACGCTCTCGGTCCTGCGCGCCCTGCTGGTCGAGGTTGGCGACGAGCCCTACGCCGTACCGCTGACCCAAATCACGCGCGCCCTGCGGCTGCCGCGCGACCGTGTCGAATCCCTCGAAGGCCGCCACCATTTCAAGTTCGGCGGTCAGCCGGTCGGGCTGCTCACCGCGCACCAGCTTCTCGAGTGCACCGAGGCCAAACCGCCCACCGCGGATCTGCCCGTCGTGATCCTGGGCGACCGCAGCGCCCGTTACGGATTGATCGTGGACCGATTCCTGGGCCAAAGCGAGCTGGTGGTGCAGCCCCTGGACCTGCGGCTCGGCAAGATACGGGATATCAGCGCCGCGGCGCTGATGGAGGACGGCTCCCCCATCCTGATCCTGGATGTGGACGACCTGCTCCGGTCCATCGAGGCGCTCGCCGCTAATGGCGGCATGGTGCAGGCCACGCGCCGCGCCCTGTTCTCGACAGGCCCTGCCCGCAAGCGCGTGCTGGCCGTGGATGACTCAGCCGTCGTGCGCGAGCTGCAACGCAAGCTGCTCACCGGGGGCGGTTACGACGCCGATGTAGCCGCTGACGGCCTGGAGGCCTGGAATGCCCTTCGCTCCGGCCACTACGATCTGGTCATCACCGACGTGGATATGCCCCGGATGGGGGGCATCGAACTGGCGACCCTGATCAAACAGGAGCCGCGCTTCGAGTCGCTGCCCGTTATGATCGTCTCCTACCTGGATGGCGACCGCGACCGCCTGCGCGGCCTGGAAGCCGGGGCCGACTACTACCTGACCAAAGGCAGCTTCGAGGATGAAACCCTTCTCCAGGCCGTGGCCGACCTGATCGGCAAACCCAAACCATGAAAACCTCAGTCTTGAGTCCCGGGTCTGAAGTCTCGAGTCGCTGCTTGCCGGTGCGGACTCAAGATTTTAGACCCGAGACGCGAGACTCCCTGCGCCGCCATGCCTGAACCACCTACCCAACCCGCCCCAGGGCTCGACACCGATTCGTTCACGCATCCGCCGCATTACCACGTCATGGTCCTGCTGGTGGACGACCAGGCCATGGTCTGTGAAGCCGTGCGCCGCGCGCTCGCCTCCCACGGGGACATCAACTTTCACTATTGTCCTGATGCCGGAGAAGCCGTTTCCATCGCCAACCAGGTCAAACCAACCGTCATTCTGCAAGACCTGGTCATGCCGGGCCTTGATGGGCTGGCGCTGCTCAGCCAATACCGCGCCAACCCGGGCACCAGGGATACCCCGATCATTGTCCTTTCCACCAACGAGAACCCCCAGGTCAAGGGCCAGGCCTTCGCCCTCGGCGCCAACGACTACTTGGTCAAGCTCCCCGACAAAATCGAGCTGGTGGCCCGGATCCGGTACCACTCGAAGGCCTATCTGAACCTGGTGCAGCGCGACGCCACCTACCGGGCGTTGCGCGAAAGCCAGCAGCAGCTCATCGAGAGCAATGCCGCGCTCATCTCGCTAAACCAGCGGCTGGAAGAGGCCACAACGGCCAAGTCCCAGTTCCTGGCCAACATGAGCCACGAGATTCGCACCCCCATGAACGGCGTCATCGGCATGACGGCGCTCCTGCTCGATACCGAGCTGACCGACGAGCAGCGCGAATACGTCGAGGCTACCCGTAACAGCGCCGACAGCCTGCTCACCATCATCAACGATATTCTCGACCTCTCGAAGATAGAATCCGGCAAGCTCGAACTCGAGCACCATCCCTTCGAGATCCACACCTGCCTCGATGAGGTGCTGGACCTGCTCGCGCCCAAGGCGGCGGAAAAGGACATTGACCTCGCCTGCGTGATCGAGGACTCCATTCCCAAGGTGCTGGTCAGCGATGTCGTGCGGCTGCGGCAGGTGCTGGTCAACCTGCTCGCCAACGCGGTCAAGTTCACCAGCCGCGGCGAAGTGGTCGTCGAGGTCAAGTCCGCCGGCCGCACCGTCCGCCAGCCCCCGGCCGGGCAAAAGCCCGATACCGATTTCATCCGCCACCCCGAGGAATGGGTGCTCCATTTCGCAGTTCGCGACACCGGCATCGGCATTCCCCTGGACCGGCAGAATCGGCTCTTCAAATCCTTCCAGCAGGTGGATGCCTCGACCGCGCGCCACTACGGCGGCACCGGCCTGGGCCTGGCTATCTGCAAGCGCCTGACCGAACTCATGGGCGGCAAGATCTGGGTCGAGAGCGACACCGGGAAAGGGGCGACGTTCCACTTTACCATACTGGTCCGGGCGGCCGCCGCCAACACTCCGCCCGCCTGGCAAGCGCCTCAGCCCCAGCTCACCGGCAAGCGGCTGCTCGTCATCGAGGACAATGCCACCAACCGCACCATCTTCTCCCAGCGCGGTGCCCAGTGGGGCATGGTAGTTGAGACGGCCGCCACCGCCCAGCAGGCCCTGGCCCTGCTCGAAGAGAGTCAAGGCTTCGACGCTCTGATCCTCGACCTGCAGTTGCCCGATACGGACGCTCTGGCCCTGACGTCTGAAATCCGCCAGCACACGACCGGCCGCTACTTGCCGATCCTCCTGCTCTCCAGTATCCGGGCCGGCAGCGATGAGCTGCGCCCGCTGCCTCCCGGAACCGCCATTTCCATCCACAAGCCCATCCGTCCAGCCCAGCTCCTCGACGCCTTGTGCCGCGCCTTGAGCGTTCAGGTCCAGCGCGAGAAGAAAGCCCCTGCGGCTCCCGCTCTCGATGCCAGCCTCGCCCGCCGCCTCCCCCTGCGCGTGCTGCTTGCCGACGATAACCCCATTAACCAGAAGGTCGGCCTGAGCGTCCTTCACAAGCTCGGCTATGAGGCCGATATCGCCACCAATGGCCTGGAGGTCCTCAAGGCCCTGGACCAGAGGGCTTACGACATTCTGTTCCTGGACGTGCAAATGCCCGAAATGGATGGCTTGGAGGCTGCCCGCCAGATTTGCCAAAAGTGGTCGGGAGACAAGCGCCCCCGGATCATCGCCATGACGGGCAACGCGCTCATCGGCGACCGCGAGAAGTGCCTCCAGGCCGGCATGGACGATTACATCTCCAAGCCCGTCCGCGTCGAGGAGCTCCAGTCCGCTCTCGAGCGCTGGGGCCCAATGAAGACCAGGAAAGCGGAGACGTCCTTCGTATCCCGCCCGCGGCAACCGGCGCCGGATGACCTCTTGGACCACGCGGCCATCTCCGGCCTGCGCGCCTTGTCCTCTCCCAGTCAGGCCGATGTGCTCCAGGACGTGGTCGCTCTTTTCCTGGAAAATGCCCCCCAGCGCATGGCCCAGATCGGCCAGTCCATCAACGATGCCCCGATGCTCGCCTTCCACGCCCATGCCCTCAAGACCATCAGCCTGCACCTGGGCGCCAAACGCCTCATCGAACTCTCGCAGAAACTGGAAGACCTGGGCCGCACTCGTAACGTCCACGGCGCCCCCGCCCTCTTCCGCGAACTCGAAGCCGCTTATACCCAGACCCGCTCACAGATCCTGGCCCTGCGGCAACGCTGAGAGCACGCCGATGCGTCGGGCTGTGGGAACATCCAACAACCAACATCGAACATCCAACATTCAATGACTGTCACCGCGGCGCTCATTGGATGTTGGACGTTCGAAGTTGGATGTTGGATGTTGCTGGCTTCGGGTTCAGGGGCTTACAGCACAAACGGGTAGTAGAGCAAGCCTCCGGCTCCCGCTTTTCCCTTGTCCCTCGGGAGCGTGGGCGCCTACCATCCCGTCTGAAGCATTTGGCTGCGTGAATTGCCCTATGCAGAGACCCTCAGAGGCGGTGCCATGACGAACAAACAGCCTTCGTCCGGATCGGGCCAGGCGTATGGTCTGTCTCAGGAGCTCGGCCCCGGCGTGCGAGTCGGCGGCGCGCGCTACGTCCTGCGGCGGGTGCTTGGACGCGGCGCCATGACGATCGTTTGGCTCGCGCGCGACGTGAAGCTGGAACAGGACGTCGCGCTGAAGCTGCTGCCGGAACCCCTCCTGCGCGACCCCAATGCGCTGGAACGGCTCAAAGGCGAAACCCGGCGCAACCTCCAGCTTGCGCATCCACAGATCGCCCGCACCTACGATTTCATCCAGGAATTGCAGCTCGCCGCCATTGCCTCGGAATACGTGGATGGATGGTCCCTCGCCGCTTCTCGGGTGGACCGCCCGCAGCACCGGTATCGGCTCGAGGAGGCGACTCCCTGGGTCCGCCAGCTTTGCGCCGCCCTGACTTACGCC
The DNA here is from genome assembly GCA_035541055.1 of Candidatus Acidiferrum sp. Taxonomy (GTDB): domain Bacteria; phylum Verrucomicrobiota; class Verrucomicrobiia; order Limisphaerales; family UBA8199; genus JAPLUA01. The sequence goes on from DATKNZ010000259.1 coordinate 13,045, forward strand.
CACACCGAGGCCGGCATCCTGCACCTGGCGCTCAAGCCCGCCAACCTGATGCTCAACTCCCGCGAGCAGCTCAAGGTCACCGATTTCGGCATCGCCCGCAGCCTTCAAGGCGTCACCGCGCCGGCAGACCTCCACGCGGCAGCGGCGAGCCTGGGCTTCATGAGCCCGCAGCAGGCGCTGGGTGAGAAGCCCACCGTTCTCGACGACGTCTATGGGCTGGGGGCGACCCTGTTCGATTTGCTGACCGGCACGGCGCCCTTCTACAAAGGCCAGGTCCTGGCACAGGTTTGCGACCTCAAACCACCCAGCATGACCGAGCGGCTGTTGGACCTGGGCATCGAGGATTCCATCCCGCTCGTCGTGGAAGACACGGTGGCGCAGTGCCTCGAGAAAGACCCCGCCAAACGGCCCCAAAGCATCAAGCATGTACTCCAGTTGCTGGAACGCTCGGAGGTGCCAACGCCCGCCAGCGTCAACAAGCCGGAGCCCGTGACGACGCCCCCGGCAAGCCCTCCGCCCGCGGTCGAGGCGCCGGCGGCTGTGTCCTCCGCCCTTGCCGCAGCCGAGCCGCCGCCACTGGTAGGGACGCCTTCCACCGCGTCCCCGCCTTCGCGAGATAACAGGCACGCGGGCAAGCGCGTCCCTACCGCGCTGATTGCCGGAGCGGCGCTGTGCCTGCTGGCGGTGGCGGGTGCCGCAACCTGGTTCACCATCGGCCATTCACGCCGCGGCTGGCTGGCGTCACGCGCCTCGGCCGGCTCGCTGGATGCCTCCTTCGCCCCGGGCACCAATGCCGACAGGGAAATCCGTGTCGCGCTGCCGCTGCCCGAGGGCAGGATTCTCCTCGGCGGCATGTTCACGGAAATCGGGGACGCGCATTCCGGCGGCCTTGCCCGCCTCGAGAAAGGTGGGTCCGTGGACGCCTCGCTGGGAGCGACCGTCCGCGGCGACGTCTTTGCCCTGGCGCTGCAGTCCGACCACAAGATCCTCATCGGCGGCGGCTTCACGGAAGCCGATGGCCAGCCCTGCCGGCACCTCGCCCGAGTGAACCCCGATGGCACACTCGACGAGACCTTCACCGCCCGGGCGGGCTGCAACCATGAAGTGCGCGCGCTGGTCGTCCAGGCCGACGGCAAGATTCTAGCCGGCGGCAACTTCAATACGGTCAATGGCCGCCGTCAAAACCACATTACCCGCTTCTTTGAGGACGGGGTGAGAGACTCCACATTTAACCCGGGCCGTGCCGCCGCCGGCGTCGTGTGGTCCATCGCCCTGCAAACGGACGGGAGAATACTCGTGGGCGGCGACTTCAAGAGCTTCGACGGCAAGCCTTGGGGCGGGTTGGTGCGACTCAATCCGAATGGAAGCCTGGACACCACCTTTAATACCGGCGCCGGCGCCGATGCGGCGGTATTCGCGGTGGCGTTGCAGGCGGATGGCAAGATCGTCATTGGGGGCGACTTCACCCGTTTCAATGCGCTTGAACGCAACCGCGTTGCCCGCCTGAACCCGGACGGCAGCGTGGACCACGCCTTCGACCCCGGTGTCGGCCCAAACAACGGCATCCGCTGCCTGGCCGTGCAGCCCGACGGCAACGTCCTCATCGGCGGCCTCTTCACCAGCGTCAACGGCGTCCCGCGAGGCCGCGTGGCGCGCCTGAACGCCGATGGCAGCCTGGACGCGAGCTTCGATCCCGGCGAAGGCGCCAATGAGGTCGTGCGGTGGGTGGCGCCGCAGACGGACGGCAAGGTGATCGTGGTAGGCGGTTTTACCCGCTTCGCCGGCAAAGACTGCGTGCGCCTGGCCCGGCTTAAGGGCGGGCCCTAAAAGCACGCAGGGAGAGCGGGCCTGAAGCCCACTCTCCCTGCCCTCGCGTTCCTCCCGAACCCATTACCCTCCTGATTCAGAACCTACCGGCCATGCCAGCCGTAGCCGTGGCCCCATCCGCCGTGAACCGGCCCGCAGTGCCAGCAACCCGGCACCCAAACCCGGCGGCAGCCGACGAACGACCAGTAGCCCGGCGCCCAGACGTAGCCTGGCCCGGGGCAAGCCGGCGCCGCCACCACGACGGCGGGCGGGGCCACTACCGCAACCGGCGGAGCGGGCGCCGCTACCACCACGGGCGCCGGCACGGGCACCCCAATTGAAAAGCCGAAGCAAACACCGGCATGGGCCGACAAAGTCGCCGCACCCAGCAGGGCGGCCGTAAGGAGCAGTTTCGTTTTCATAATCTTCATTGTCTTCATGTTTTCCGGTGAGGCCCCCGGCACCTGCCGGACCGCCTCACTCTCCTATACGGGGCACCCAGTCGGATCTTGCAGAGGTAGGGACGCCTCGCCGAGGCGTCCGTGTTCCGGCAGCCGCGGACGCCTCGGCGAGGCCTCCCTACCTCACAGGGTGTCAGTGCGTAGCCTGCTCCAGCCACTCCAGGTAGCCCCGGCTGCCTCGCGTGATGGGCAGGACAATGAACTCAGGCGTGTCGTAGGGATGCCTTGCCAGGACGAACCGCTCCAGTGCGGCCAGGCGCGCAGCAGGCGTCTTCATCAGCATCAATACCTCGGCGCTGCGCTCGAGCTTGCCCTGCCATCGGTAGTGAGATTCGACCCGGGGCACAAGGTTCGCGCAGGCAATCAGCCGCTCCTCGAGTGCCGCCTGCGCCAGCGCCCGCGCCGTTTTGATATCTGGCGTGGTGACAAGCACCAATGCATGCTTTCGGGTGACTTTCACGTCCCCAGCTTCGGCGCCGCTCCGGCGCCGTGCAATCCCATTCGTCACCCCGCCGGGTAGCGCCGGAGGTTGCCCTCCGGCGCCCCCACAGACCCGTACGAGCAGATTTACCGCATACGGTTCTTCGGTGTTGTCACGGCTTCGCTGCGTAGATCGAGTGCACGACGCACGGCGCAGGCAAGTAGTAGAAGGCTATCAGTCGGCGCATGCGCTCCCAGGGCATCCCTTCCGAGTCGCCCCGCCGCGCTAGCCACTTGCGCCATATCCCGATAACCTTCGACCAATACCGCGCCAAGGCCGAGTAGTTGCCGGTAATGCCATAATACCCAAAGTGGCCTTTGAGTTTGCGGCCCAGCGCTTCTACTTGCTCCCGGAGCGGCCGGTGCCGGTTGTTCCGACACCACTGGCTGATGGCCTGCAGGCTCCGCCCCAAGCGTTTGCGGGCCGTCTTGCGCCGGATCACCCATCGCCCTGTCCGGCTCTTACCCCAATAGTGGGTGAAGCCCAGAAAGTCGAAGGTCCCCGGCTCGGAATGGTC
>DATKNZ010000260.1:0-13226 GCA_035541055.1 Candidatus Acidiferrum sp.
TTGAAGAAGTCGGTCAGCGCTTTGTGCGCCACCATGCACGAGGCGACAGGGATCGAGACGCGGCCCACGCCCATTTTCGCCAGCTCCGGGATGGGAATCAGCTCGGTCTTCATGCCGGATATGGCATCCATGAGGTTGACCGAGAGCGGGCCTTTAAGCTGCTTGATGGCGGTCTGGATGTCGGCCTTGGTCTTGATGCCGTCAATGAAGGCGAGATCGGCCCCGGCTTCGAGGTAAAGGTTGCAGCGGCGGATGGCCTCATCGAGACCGTGGACGGCGAAAGCATCGGTGCGCGCGTTGATGATGAAGTCCTTGTCCAGGCAATTGCGGACATCGGCGCAGGCGCGGACTTTGCCGGCCATCTCCTCGCCTGAGATGACTTCCTTGCCAGCCATGTGGCCGCAGCGCTTGGGAAAGATCTGGTCCTCGATGTTCATGCCCGCCACGCCCATCGAAATCAGGCGCTCGGTGACCCAGCCGGCATTGACGGCGTTGCCGCCGCCGGTGTCCACGTCGGCCATGACGGGGATGTTGGTTGCCTGGGCGATGTTCCAGGTGGTGTCGAGCACGTCTTTCATCTGGACAAGGCCGACGTCGGGCTTGCCGAGGATCGAGGCGGCCAGGCCGTAGCCGGAGATTTGAATGGCCTCGAAGCCGCAGGCCTCGATTACTTTGGCGCTCAGGGCGTCGTGACAGCCGGGCACGACAACAGCGCGCCGGGCCATGATAGCTTTCCGCAGGACCGTTGTTTTCTTCATAGGTTAAATAGTAAAGACGTTGGCGCCTGAGGGCCGGTTAAAGCTTTTGTGCGATGGCTTCGGCCATCTGCAAAGTGGTGGTGTTGCCGCCCATATCGTAGGTGCGGGCTTTGCCTTCCTTGATGACCTGGGCGACAGCGTATTCGAGCGCGGTGGCTTTGGAGCCTTCGCCGAGCCAGTCCAGCATCATCTTGGCGGCGAGAATGGTAGCAATAGGGTTGACCTTGTATTGGCCAGCGTATTTCGGGGCCGAGCCGTGCGTGGGCTCAAAGACGGCCAGCTTGGCGCCGATGTTGCCCGAGCAGCCGAAGCCGAGGCCGCCGACCATCTGCGCGCAGAGGTCGGAGATGATGTCGCCGTAGAGATTGGGGGCGACCAGCACGTCGTAGTTGAACGGGTTCTTGAGCAGCCACATGGTCATGGCGTCAATGTTCGCGTCGTCCATCTTGATCTCCGGGAAGTCCCTGGCGACTGCCTTGGCGGCTTCGAGGAACAGGCCATCGGTGGCGCGGACGACGTTGGCCTTGTGAACAATGGTGACCTTCTTGCGCTTATGCTTGCGCGCGAAGTCGAAGGCGGCGCGGACGATGCGCTCGGAGCCGGCGCGGGTGTTGATCTTGCAGGAGACGGCGTATTGGTCGAGCGGGACCTTGCAAAAGTGGGCGAAGGGCTTGGCGAGCTTGCCGAGCAGGTCGGCCAATTCCTGGGGCACGGGCGCGAACTCGACACCGGCGTAGAGGTCTTCGGTGTTCTCGCGGTAAACGACCAGGTCAATACCCTCTTTGAAATTGAGCGGGTTGCCGGCGTAGCCCTTGCAAGGGCGCAGGCAGATGTAGAGGTCGAACAACTGCCGCATACGCACGATGGGCGAGCGGTAGGTGAGGCCCTTGTTCTGGAGAGCGGGCGCCAGCTCGGCGGCGGCGGTCCTGGCCGGTTTGGAGGTGATGGCGCCGAACAGGGCGGCATCCACGTTCTTCAGCAACTCGATTGTGCGCGCCGGGAAGGCATCGCCTTCCTTGCACCAGAACTCCCAGCCGATATCGCCGTGGATGTATTCGGCATCCAAGTGGAGCTTCTTGAGGACGATTTTGGCGGCTTCCAGGACATCCACCCCGATGCCGTCACCGGGAAGCCACGCAATCTTGTATTTAGCCATATAGCATTAGGGCCGCAGCCCGACGGAGCAGGGAGCCTATCGCGTAGACACCCTTGCTAAAAGGACTATAAACTAGGTTTCTCCCGGGTCGGCGACTCCACGGGGGTTGCTAATCTCTTTGCAGTTTTTGCCTGGGCCTGGGCGTCTTCGGTAACCGGACTCGGATGTTGCTGCGCCCGAGGACGCGCGCGTTCCGGCGTTGCAAGGCACTGCGGGCCAGCGTGAAATGGCATCGGGCACGCGGGGCGAAATTATTTTTGGCAAAGTTTGAATGGAATGAACGGGGTTGGCGTCTCAATTAGTGCAGTGTTTCATGGACTGCCTCGGGACGGCTGCTGTGAAAGCAGTAGTCACCCGTGTTTCATAGTGACTGGTTAGGGTTGGGGCGGCCCGGTCGAAAGATCGGGCCGCCTTTTTAGGAGAAAGGCGGGGAGGAGAGTAGGGTTTCCCCCCGGGTTGCCGGTTCAAGGCGGGTGTGTCACTCTGCAAGTATAGTTTGTCTTTCTGTTTGGTTCGGGGTGGTTAGGTTGGAAGGCGGCCTGGGAAACCGGGCCGCCTTTTTGTTGCCCGGGCAGGTGTAGGGATTGCGGCAGCAGGCAGTTTTGAATTGCGGCAGGGGCGGGTTGCACGCAGAGTGGCAGCGCTGCGAATACACCGATATGAATTTGCTTATCCACAGCGCGCGGCTTGGCCGGGCTGTAGCCCTGACCTTGGCGCTCACCAGCACGCTGGCGGCGAGCGCCCAACAGCCACCACCCGCGCGCACGGCGGACCAGGACGTTAAGGACGCCGCGCTGCGCCAGGCGCAGGGGCTAAGGCCCGGCACGAACCTGCTTTTCAACGGCTGGGGCGTCACGCCGGCGGGCCAGCACGTCACGATCAGCGACCTGCCGCTCAAGCTGGTGGTTGCGCCGGACAAAAAGATGCTGCTGGCCGTCAGCGCGGGCTACAACGACCCCGGGTTGAGCCTGCTGGACATCGCGTCGCGGCGCGTGACACAGTTCTTCCCCTTGGCTCGGGTCTGGAATGGCCTGGCCTTCACGCCGGATGGCCGGCGCATCCTGGTTTCGGGCGGCGAATCGGGCAAATTGCATGTGTTCCGTTATGCCGATGGCAAGGCGACGGCCGCAGAGGCGGTGAAGCCCTCCCCCAATGCGACTTCCGTGTTCCTGGCGGGCATCGCCGTGCACCCCACGACAGCCAAGGTGTATGTGTGCAACGAGGCGAACGATGAAATCTGGGTGCTGAACGGGACGACGCTGGCGCTCGAGACCAGCGTGCCCGTGGGCGAGCACCCGCATTCGTGCCTTTTCGGCGCCGACAAGCGCCACCTGTATGTCAGCAACTGGGGCGGCCGCAGCGTCAGCGTCGTGGATACGCGCGAGGCTCGGCGGGTGCGCAACATACCGGTGGGCATCCGGCCCAACGATCTGGCGCTGGCGCCGGATGGCCGGCTGTTCGTCGCGTGCAGCGGGGACAATACGGTGCACGTCATCCAGACCCAGGCCCTGGAGAAGCAAGCGCCCGAGGCCAGCCTCACTCGCCGCCCGCCCGAGGACGCCCGCGAGATCATTTCCACGGCGCTCTATCCCGGGTCCCCGGAAGGCAGCACGCCGGACGGCCTGGCGGTCTCGCCCGACGGCAAGGCGCTTTTCGTCGCGGACGCCGACAACAACAGCGTGGCGGTGGTGGACATTTCCAACGCGCTTTCAGAGGACGCCCAGCGCAACGGTGAATCCGTCTCGGTCGTGGACGGCTTCATCCCCGTGGGATGGTATCCCAGCGCGGTGTGCGTCAGCCCGGACAACCGGACGCTGTTCGTAGGCAACGGCAAGGGCCTGGCTTCGCACCCTAACACCCCGCTGCGCAGTGATCGGCCGGAGCGGAAGGTGGGCCGGGTCGCCTTCAATCACATCGCGACCCTGCTCGAAGGCTCCATCTCCTTCATCAGCCGGCCCAGCGCGGCGCAGATGGCCGCCTACACGGAGCAGGTGCGGCGCAACTCGCCTTACTCGCCGCAGGCGCTGCGTCGGGCCGCCGTGCCCGGCGGGGGCGTGATCCCCGAGTTTGTCGGCCAGCCCTGCCCGATCAAATACGTGCTCTACATCATCAAGGAGAACCGCACCTACGACCAGGTGTTCGGCGACATGAAGGATGCCGCCGGCAAGCACATCGGCAACGGCGACCCGGCGCTGGCCATTTACGGCGAAACGGTCACCCCCAACCAACACCAACTCGCGCGCGATTACGTGCTGCTCGACAACCTCTACTGCAACGGCGAGGTGAGCGCTGACGGGCATAGCTGGTGCGACGCCGCCATTGCCACCGACTTCAACCAGCGCGCCTGGATCATGTCCTACTCGAAGCACGGCCACTTGCCGGGCAATATGGAAATGGAGACGCCTTCGGCGGGCTATCTGTGGGACTTGTGCCAGCGCAATGGGGTGAGCTACAAGACCTACGGCGAGGGCGCCAAGCACGTGCCGACAGTCAATCGCGGCCATTGGGGCGGCGGGCGCGACATGGACAAAGTGAAGGGCTGGATCGAAGACCTGCACCAGGCCGAGCAAACGGGCACGCTGCCGCAGTTCATGATTATGTCGCTGGGCGAGAACCATACGCGCGGCACCACGCCCGGCGCGTTCACGCCCGAGGCCTGCGTGGCCAGCAACGACATCGGCCTGGCCCGCCTCGTCGAGGCCGCCTCGAAGAGCAAGTTCTGGAACGAGATGGCCATCTTCGTGATCGAGGACGATGCGCAGAACGGCCCGGACCACGTGGATGCCCACCGCACGGCGGGGCTGGTGATCAGCCCATATTGCAAGCGTGGCTTTGTGGACAGCACCTTCTACACGACCGCCAGCATGGTGCGGACGATGGAGCTGATCCTGGGCCTGCCGCCGCTGACGCAGTATGACGCGGGCGCCACGCCGATGTTCAATTGCTTCCAGAGCGGGGCTGTCGCGCAGGCATTTAGCCCGGTTACGCCAAAGGTGAATCTCACGGCGAGGAACACCCTGGCCTCGCCTTTTGCCAAGCAGTCCGCGCGCATGGACTTCCGGGTATACGACCGCGCGCCCGAGGACGAGCTAAACCGCATCCTGTGGGCCGCTGCGAAGGGGCCGGACGTGCCTTACCCTGCGCCCATTCACCGGGCGATCTTCACCCAGCCGCTCGCCCCGGCGGCGGCGGACTGATCACTGCGCCGGCTGGTAAACGCGGACGTAGTCCACGTCGAACGACGCCGGGAAGGCGGTCCTCTCGTCCGGCGAACCCGGCCACTCGCCGCCCACGGCCAGGTTGACCAGCAGGTACATTTTCCCGTGCGGGACCGAGTCCTCGGAACGGAACCGCTCGACGCCGTCCACAAACCACACCACGGCTTTGGGCGACCATTCGACCGCGAACTCGTGGAAGCCGGCGGAGAAGTCCGGCCCCACCCACGAGCCTCCGTGCGACTTGTGCTTGCGCTCCTCATCGCGGAAGTGGTGGGTCATGTACACCTTGCCGGGCTCATGGCCGAGGATTTCCAGCACGTCAATCTCCGGCGGCCACTGCCGCGGATCCGGCAGCAGCCAGAAGGCCGGCCACATGCCTTTGCCGGCCGGCACGCGGCAGCGAATCTCGAAGCGGCCATACTCCTGGCTGAACTTGCCATACGTGGTCATCATGCCGGAGGTGTAGGCCCGGTCCTTGCCGGCGTAAAAGGCCTGGCCCTTCTTGGCCTCGATATGCAGGACGCCGTCGCGCACTTCAAACGCGTCCTTCACGTAGGCCTGCAATTCCCGGTTCCGCTCGCGGCCCCAAGGGTCACTCGGGGTCCATTTGGCCGTATCCAGTGCCTTGCCGTCGAATTCATCGCTGAAGGTCAGCTTCCAGCCGGGCCGGGAGGCGTTATCGGCCGCGCTGGCGGCGGACAGGGCCGTAGCGAACAGGAAGGTCAGTAGAGAGGCAGCTTTCACGGGGACCCTTGTAGCAGGCGGACGCATCGGCGGCAATAGCGGTTGATGCCGTCCGGGGCCATCGGGTCCGTCCCGAGTCCCGCCACAGTCTCACCGGATACTCACCGGACACACACCGTCGTACCTCTGCAAGCTTTGCAGAGGTACGACGGTGTGTGTCCGGTGAGCATCCGGTGAGATTATGGCGGGGGCCACACGGGCCGCAGGACCGAACTGCCTATTCCCATCTCAGCCGCCGTATCATTGCCGTGCTCGCACGGCGGTCGGGCAGGGGCGGAACAAACAGCGTGCACATGGGCAGGTATCTCGTGCGCGCCAGGCGTGAGAGGCGCACGTGGCGGCGGACCGGGTTGCAAAAGGGATACACCGCCGCCTCGTAGAGAATCACCTCGTGGTCGGGCGGGTAGGTTTGGGCGAGCCGCTCGGCCAGCATCCGCACGCAATCGCGGCGCATCGCCTTGGGGCAGGAGGCCTCGCCCACCACGCCGAACTGCCACAGGATGAGCGCGCTGCACGGGTCGAACTTCCGCCGGCGCACCAGGAAGTCCGTCGCCTCGAAGCTTTGGCACCCGCTCGTGCCGGGGTCAACGCCCAGGTCGGCGAACAGGCAATCCTCCGCCGAGACGCCCGCCAACATGGCGGCGGGGATGCCTTCCCGTCGGGCGCGGCGCATGAGTTCGTGCGGCGGCAGCGCGAAGACGCCGGGATGGCCGTAGAGCACGAAGCACACGTGCCGCCCGCGGCGCAACAGGCCCAAGACGTACTCAACGATGTCCGCGTAGGTCGTGCGCCTGTCCTTGCCGTAGGCATAAAAGCGCTGGAGGGACTCGGTGTGCGGATTGCATTGCCGGACCCAGGCGAGCGTGACAGGGTCAGCGACGAGGGCGACGATGTGGCGCGCGCTCTTGATGTATTCGCGCGCCTCGACCGTCATCTGGCCGATGGCAATGCCGGTCCCGACTATCGTCAGTGAGCCGGTGCGGGCGGGACGCGGGGCACTGCCTTTCATAGTAGCAGCCGACGCACGGAGGCTCTGATTGCGGGCAGCACGGCCTCTTCCCGCATTAATCAGAGCCGCCCCATGCAGGCTGCTGCGTTTTTCAGACACGCCTTGAGAGGCCGGCCTCGCTTAAACGTCTGCTTTGGTGGCGAACACAATAGCCGCCGTTGTGCGGCTCGCCGGGCTTTTCTTCGCGGCTTTTCGCTTCACGGAAGCCCCCGCCGAAGCCGGCCTGTTCGGAAGGACGGTAACCCGCTTGCGCGCGACGCCCAGGAGCCAAACCATCGCAATCAGGGCTTTGCCCCCCGCGCCGGCGACCAGGTCTTTGATTTTCCCGGCGTTGCCGCCCAGCAGGATCTTCTTGTGTGCCGGGGAAAGGCCCGACTTGGCAATGAAGCCTTCGGGATCGGCTTTGAGCCGCCTGAGCGTGTGCGGCTTTTCAACAAGGTTCACAAGGAACTTCTGGAGCTTCTTCTTCGGTGTATCGGGCATGGGTCCTTTCGCTGGCTGGTTTGACGGTTACGGCCCTTTGACGGAGATAGGGCCGCCGGTGAAATCAACGCTGGCGGAGTTGCCGTCCGGCGTGCGGTATCCGAGGCTGAAGGCGTTGTAGTCTGCCTTGGGCAAGTCGTTGGTCGAAAGGTTGGCGATGGGGATCATCCAGCCGGTACCGCCGTTCGGCGCCTCCTGCACGGCCAAGGCGCGCGGTGCCTTGATGCCCGCCGGCTTATCGGCCAGGGACAACCGTGCGTTGCCGGTGTCCACGGATTTCTCCAGGCCCGGGTAGGCCTGATACAAATGCGCCCTGGACACCGCCGTCAACGGGGTGAGCTTGATGCTCGTCGTGTCGGGTTTTCCCGCGGTGTTGTAGGTGATCGTGGTTGGCGGGACCTGCGGCTTCTCCTGCCCACTGACGGGGAAATAGACGAAGGTGGGTTTGTTCGTGCCGGGGAACAGGCTGGCCGGCGCAGCATCGGGCGTGAGGCGCAGCCCCAGGTCGAGCGTATAAACGACCGGCCCGCCGGGCGCCGGCGGATTGGTCACCTTGATCGGGATGGTAAGCGCGGCACGATTGGTCAGGCGGTAGTCGCTATCAGCCAGCGGCTGCCACTTGCCCGGCGTGTCCTTGGTACTAAGCTGGATCGCGAATCCGGCAAACGCCGCCGGCATGGAACTCAGAACGAAGCCGAGCGGCTGGCCGCCGTTGACCGCGAAATAGTTGGTGAGCCTGGCCGAAGGCGGCGGCTTCGTCGGCGCTTTCGAGGGCGCGATGATCTCGACGGCCTTTTCCAGCGCGTCCGCGCCGAAGCTGGTGACGACAGTGAGGTCCGCCTTCGGCTCGTAGGTCGCGGGGATGGACTTGAAGTGGGCGACCAGGCCGCGCATGTCGGGCAGCAGGTCCACTGCGTCGGCGGGGGTCGAGCCGACGAGGACGGCAGGGTTGCGCCAGAGTTCGCGGCCGCGGATGAGCAGCGTCTGGTCGCCGTTGGTCGAGGCTTGCAGGACCTGCTCGGCGAGGTAAAGCGTCGGGGCGGGCCGCGCATACTGCCGCAGGATCGCCGACGTGAGCGCGTCCATGTCGCGCGGCAGGAGGACATTCGTGATGGCGTTTACCACCATCTTCTTCTCGATGACGCCGCCTTTGCCGTCGAGCCAGCAATTCGTGACGCTCAAGGCCAGGTTCTTGACCCAGGCGGGCACGACAATGGAAACCGAGAAGGACTGCCGGTTGGCCGAGTGGACAAACGTGGCCTTGCCGCTTTCGCTAATGCCGAAGGCCGGGCCCAGGAACCAGCCGAATTCCTGGCCGTCGGCGAAGCCGAGGGCCAGCGGCTGCCGCTTGATGGCCTCCAGGAACTCCTGTGTTTGATGGAGATACTTCATGGTGTCGGACAGGGAGGCCGGCTTGGCAATGGCCGCATTCACCGAAAGGGCGAGTTCCAGCGCCTTGGTCTGCGAGGAAACGTCGGAGATGTTCTGCGCATAAACCTGTGGGTCCACCGAATCCACATACACGGAATTGGTCCAGCCGCGGAGCACATTGGAGAAATTAACCAGGCCCTCAGCCACCGCCCGCCGCGCCCGCTCGGGAGTCCGCTGCATCCACCAGGGAGCGTTCGTGCCCTTCTGCGGCCGATAGTCGCTAATGTGCCCGAAGGTTGCCGTCATCCGGTCGCTGATTTGGTCTATGCTGTACTGGATGCCGGCGAAGTATCTGAAGTTGTCCAGGTACTTGGCATTCAAGGCCATCTCCATTCCCGCCAGCAGGAGGTCTCTTTGGTTCAATCCCGGCGCGCTGCGCTTCTCGAGTGCCAGCGCGCTCTTTGTTGGCGCCTCGTTTGTCGCGACGTTGGGCGCCCGGTTGGTTGCCTCGGCAGGCGGGCCGGCGCCGCTCGCCTGGTTGGTCGGCCCCGATGCCGGCGGGGGCGCCGGCTCCCACGGCGGCGGGCAGTAACTCATGATCTCCTTCAGGCGCTGGAGCCGGGACTCCGGGCCGCGAGTGAGCACGTCCACGGTCAGTTCGCCGGCGGCGATGATCCAGTTAGTGATCCCCCCTATATTTGAGTTCGTGATTTCACGCCGGGCGCTCTCCGTGAGGTCGTCCATCCCATCCTTGAGATACAAAAGGAGCGCCTCGTCGGCCGAGGTGACCTGGCCCCGCGAGAACCGTGAGGCGATGGCCCGCTCCTCCTCGCCGCGCCGGGCTTCGAGGTCCTGCAGCCAAACACGGTATATCTCGGCGACGTCCTCGCTCGCCAACTCGGGCTGCGTGATGCGAATCTTCACCAGCGCTGCCCGCGTGCTGTTGTCCCCCGGGATGAGCGCGGTGTCGAATTTAAGCGTGTAGAGCGTGTGTCCCTCGCGGTCGTGCGTATCGTCCAGCTCCTTCTCGCGGATGACCGCGTTGACCGCGTCGCGATACGCCATCACGTCCTTGAAATGGTCCACGCTGGTAATGCTGAGATTGGTCGCCAGGGCAAGGGACTCGGGCGAGGCGGGCTGCAATTTGCTCAGATCGCTCAGCGCCGGGGCCGAGGCGGCGGCGACGCTTGTCCCCGCCGTGGGCGAGAGCGTCAAGCCGAGGCTGTTCTGGAAGGCGGACAGCTCGCGGGCATCGCTCGCGCCTTGCAGGGTGAACGGCACCGGCGCATTCAGGCTATTGTTCAGGAATTGCAGCTCCTTCTCCCGCGCCGCCACCAGCCGCTCGCGCGTGAACACCTGCGGATGGCTCACATAAACGGTCCCATAAGTCGTGCGAGTCCTGCAACCGATCAGGACCGCAAGGCACGCGGCAGAACCGAGCAACACAAGAATAGACACCTTGGGCATGGTCAAGTCTTATAGTGACTATGGAATAATGTCAATGTGGAATTCCACGGAGAGTCAAACGAAGAATGGGCGCAATCTCCGTGTCCTTGACGCAGATCGGGGCAGGCGAGACGCCCGCCCTACGCTCTTCTACGGCACGTGGGTGTGGGCATAGGCGCAGAGGGCGCGCAGGTTGGCGGGCGGCGTGTCGCGGGGGACTTCGCAGCCGGCGCCGACAACGAAGCGCGGGCCGGCCTGCCGGTGGCAATCAGCAATGGCAGCCATCACGCCTGCCGGGTCGCCATTCCGCAGCACCGTCACGGGGTTCAGGTTTCCCAGCAGGACGGCGCCCGGACCCATTTGCTGGCGCGCCTCGGCCATCGGCGCCAGCGAGTCCAGGTCCACGATGTCGCAGCCGAGCCGGCCCATGCCCGCCAGGATGCAGCGCGTGTTGCCGCAGATGTGCAGCCGCACTTTCCCGCCGAGGGCGTGCACCCCGTCCACGAGCTTCTTTTCGTAAGGCCAGACGAATTCCTCGTATATCTGCGGGCCGACGAGCGAGGCGGCGGCGTCCCCCACGCCGATGATGTCCGCGCCCGCCTTGATCTGCTCGCGGGCGAAGCCAAGCTCCAGCTCGACCACGAACGCAAAGAGGTCGCGCACGAAGGCCGGGTCGTCGAAGAAGTCCATCATCAGGGTATTGATGCCTCGCAGGTCGGCGGCTTCGGCGATGGGGCCTTCAATCCAGCCCTCAATGAGCTTTTCCCCGCCGCTACGCTCCCGGAACAGCTCCAGAGCCCGGATGCCATTGGTCATGCGCCCGCCGCCCAACGGGTCAGGCATTCGGAGCGAGACGAGCTTGCTCTTGTCGGCGAGCAAGGCCTGCTCCTCGACGATGGCGACAGGCTGGTTGTCGAAATACTGGACGACCGCGCCGCAGTCCGCCGCTTCGCGGGCCGGGTCGGACATGGTATTCAGGTAGTCGAAGCCGAACGTCTCGGCGGTGCGGAGCTGGCCTTCCACGAGCACGCGGTAGTCGGTGCAGTAATCGCGGTAGCGCGCGCCGATTTGGGCGCAGGCGAACATCATGGTGATGGGCATGACGGGCAGGCGGTCCACCGGCCGGCCGGCCAGGTGCGCAAGGACGCGTTCGCGGCTGGTCATGGCTGGATGTAAGGCGAACAGCCCCTCACCCGCCTGCGGCACCCTCTCCCCATCCGATGGAGAGAGGGAAGGGGTGAGGGGTGCGTTTCTCTCCAGCCGCGGTTCATTAGGGGCTGTGCCTCAGCCGACATGCAACACCCGGCTGATCGCGGCAATGAACTCGGGCCGCGTCCCGCAGCAGCCGCCGATAAAGCTGGCGCCGGCTTCCACCAGCGCCGGCGCGAAGCTGGCGAATTCCTCCGGGGTGGTCGTGTAGGTCGGGCGGCCATCCACCATCTGCGGCAGCCCGGCGTTGGCCTTGATCCACACGGGCCGGTCCGTGGCGGCGCGCAGCCGCCGGCAGATGCCGACGAACCCCGCGATGCCCTGCCCGCAATTGGCGCCGATCACATCCGCGCCGGCCTCGGCCAGCCCGGCCGCGGCCTCCTCGGGCCGGGTGCCCATCATGGTCCGGTCCTTGTCCTTGCCGCTGTCGAAGACCATGCAGGCGACCACCGGCAGCCCGGTGTCATGGGCCGCCCGGAGGGCCAGCTTGGCTTCCTCCAGGTCGGACATCGTTTCCACCACCAACCCATCCGCATGGGCCGCGGCGAGCGCCCGCGCCTGTTCGCCGAACGCTTCCCGCAGTTCGTCTTCGCTCACCTCGCCGCTCATGAGCAGCTTGCCGGTGGGGCCCATCGAGGCGAAGACGCGCGCACGGCCGCGGGCGGCTTCGAGTGAGATCTCGACCCCGCGGGTATTGATCTGCGTCACCTGCTCCGCTGCGCCCTGCTCCCGCAGGCGGATGCGGTTGGCTCCGAAAGTGTTGGTGAGGATGACGTGGCTGCCCGCCGCGACGTAAGCCTGGGCGACCTCGCCCACCCGTTCGGGGTGGGTCAGGTTCCAGAGGTCGGGGAACTCGCCGAGCGCAAGGCCGCGCGCCTGGAGTTCCGTGCCCCACGCGCCATCGGTGACAACGGGGCCTTTGGAGGTGAGTTGCTGGATGAGCGGGTGCATGGGCGAAAGGGCTGACGGCCGGGGGAGCACTAGCCTCTCAGCCCTGGCGTTTAGCCGTATTCATGCAGAAGAAAACCACAGATGGACACCGATGGGCACAGATGCAGTGCACTAAAACTGTCCTGGCTACGGCCCAGTCCACGCCACTTTCCGGCGAAGCTACCAAGGCTGCCCGAAGCCGCCATTCCGCACGTGCATATCTGTGGCTATCTGTGTCCATCTGTGGTTTTAACTGAAGGGCAACGGTTTCTGCCTCAATGTCCTACCGCCTTCTTGGCCAGGGCCACCGCACCCACCGCGTTCTCGCTGTAGCCGTCGGCGCCGATCTCCTCGGCGTACTTCTGCGTGATGGGCGCGCCGCCGATGAGGACCTTCACCTTCTCCCGCACTCCCGCCTGCTTGAGCGCGTCAATCGTCGTCTTCATCGAAGGCATGGTCGTCGTGAGCAAGGCCGACATGGCGATCACGTTTGCCTGTTTCGAATTGACCGTCTCGATGAACTTCTCGGGCGAGACATTCACGCCGAGATCAATGACCTCGAAGCCGCCGCCTTCCAGCAGCGAGGCGACGAGGTTCTTGCCGATGTCGTGCAGGTCGCCCTTCACGGTGCCGATGGCGACGCGGCCCACCGGCTTGTCGCCCCGGGCGACCAGCAGCGGGCGGATCAGTTCCAGGGCCGCCTTCATGGCCCGAGCCGAGATGAGCAATTCCGGCACGAAGTACTCGTTGGCCTCGAAGCGGCGTCCCACCTCGTCCATCGCGGGCACCATCTGTTCGTTCACCAGCTTGAGCGGGTCCACGCCTTCGGCCAGGGCTTGCTGAGTCATCGCCTGGCTGGTTTTTGCGTCACCGCTGACTATCGCGTCATAGAGCTTCTTCAG
>DATKNZ010000261.1:0-11388 GCA_035541055.1 Candidatus Acidiferrum sp.
ATTGACGCCGCCACGCCCGACAACCCGGTCTGGGTCAACCGCCTCGACGGCCACATGGCGCTGGCCAACAGCCTCGCCCTCAAGCTGGCCGGCGTGTCGCGCGAGACCAAGGACCCGCCCGGCGGGGTGATTGTTCGCGACCCGCAAACCGGCGAGCCGACCGGCGTGCTCAAAGACGCCGCCGAGGACCTGGTCGAGCGCGCCGTGCCGGAGAAGTCATTCGAGGAGAAGCACATCGCTGCCCGGGCGGCCAGCGAGCATGCCGCGCAGGTCGGGGTGACCAGTGTCACGGACATGTCGGCGGGGGACGACGTGGGCCTTTACCAATACATGCTCGAGCGTGGGGAACTAAAGACGCGCATCTATGCCATCCGGTCCATTGTGTCCTGGGAAACGCTGGGCAAGGCCGGCGTGCGCGCGGCCTTCGGCAGCGACATGCTACGCATTGGGGGCCTCAAGGGCTTCGCCGACGGCAGCCTCGGCTCCTCGACCGCCCTGTTCTTCGAGCCCTATAGCGATACGCCGAACACGCGCGGGCTGCTCTTCGACCAGATGCTGCCCGAAGGCATCATGCTCCAGCGCGTCATGGCGGCAGACAAGCGCGGCCTGCAGGTCATGATCCATGCCATCGGGGACGAGGCCAACAAGCGCATCCTGGACATCTACCAGGAAGCCGCCGCCGCCAACGGGCCGCGCGACCGCCGCTTCCGCATCGAGCACGCCCAGCACCTGCGGGCGTCGGAAATCCCGCGCTTCGGCAGCCAGAAGGTCGTCGCCTCGATGCAGCCCTACCACGCCGCTGATGACGGGCGCTGGTGCGACAAGCGCATCGGGCCCGAGCGCTCGAAGGGCACGTATGCCTTCCGCTCGTTGCTCGAAGCCGGAGCGGTGCTGGCGTTCGGCTCGGATTGGACGGTAGCGCCACTCAACCCCATGCCCGGCCTGAAAGCCGCCGTGACCCGCCAAACTCTCGACGGCAAGCATCCCGATGGCTGGCACCCCGAGCAGAAGCTGACATTGGACGAAGCCCTCCACGCCTTCACCGTCGGCTCGGCCTACGCCGAGTTCGCCGAGCACGCCAAGGGGTCGCTCGCCCCCGGCAAACTGGCGGACCTGGTCATGCTCGATCGCGACCTTTACCAGACCCCCGCGGAGCAAATAGACCGGGCGCGCGTCCTGCTGACGCTCGTGGACGGGCGGATCGTCTGGGAGGCGCGGTAACCGGAGCGCGAGCCGTTCCCGGCTCGCAGTCCATTCCAGGGGCGACCCCGCCTGCGGTAACGCTGGAGAGAATCTGCTTGCCAGACCCACCTCGCGAGGTCAGAATTCACGCCAAGGTAGCGCAATCTAAATACGTTAATGCCCTGTCTGCCCGCCGCCCGGCCTCTGGAAAGAGGCGCTGGCGGGACATGGCGTGCGGTGGCATTTTAATGGCAACCATGAACTGGCAAGGAACCAGGCGGTGGCAACGCCACCCCTGCGCGGGCCCCTCCGTAAGGACTGGCAGGCCCGCTGACCGGCGCAAGCTCGCGGCGCTCTCGGCCGCCGCGGCGCTGATCGGTGCGGTGTTTCTGCTCAGCTCGTGCGCCACCACGCCGCAGGCCACTGTCGCGGAACTCCCTCGGTTCCACAGCGCCGCCAACGCCGACCTCATATTCCGCTATTTCTCGGACCAGGTCAGCCATGTCGAGAAGCCGCTGACTATGGAGGGGCCGTTCCTCGTGGCGTGTGAACGGACCACCGTGCTCAAGCTGGCCGCCGGCCAGCCGCGCCACGAACTCGCGGTCATCCTGTTGATCCATTACTTCAGTCCCCCCGAGGAGAACCGGGTCAAGCTCGCCTGGAGAAGCGACCTTCAGAAGCTGGGATACAAAGACATCGTGTTCCTGCTGGCCGGTCGCACCGGGGAGGTGGACGGCTTGCCAATCCTCCCGCCGCCGCAAGAGAACCAGGCCGTCGCGCAGCAGTAGGATCCGGGAGCGCTTGGGGCAGGGCAGTTCTGTTCTGCCCAAATCCGAATTCCGAAGCACGAAATCCGAAACAAATCCCAATGCTCCAATCTCGAATGCTCAAAACTTGTCTGCAGCGCTGCCCGCCTTGTCTGCCGGCCCTCGACGACGCCCCGGAGTCAGACAGAAATGCCCGCGCCCCAGCCACGTTTCCTTCATTGCTGGTTTGAGCCTTGGGATTTGTTTCGGATTTCGTGCTTCGGATTTCGGGTTTCTCCTGCTGGACGCCCACCTGCCCCCATCCCGCCCAGCACCCTTCGCCCGCGCGTGACAACCGGCCCGCTGCTTGCTAGATTGCTGCCCGGCCTCGTGGCCGTTTACCTGAATTGACCTGACTCCAAGCTTTATGCGCTCTGACATCATCAAGAAAGGCGCGGAACGCGCCCCCCATCGCTCGTTGCTTCGCGCCACCGGCTCGATTGAATCCGAGGCGGATTGGGACAAGCCGTTCATCGCCATCTGCAATTCCTACACGGACTGCATCCCGGGCCATGCCCACCTCAACGAGGTCGGCATGCTCGTCAAACGCCTGGTCCGCGAGGCCGGCGGCGTGCCCTTTATCTTCAATACCATCGGCATTGACGATGGCATTGCGATGGGCCACGGGGGCATGAAGTATTCGCTGCCGTCGCGCGAGCTGATCGCCGACTGCGTCGAGTCCATGCTCCGGGCGCATTGCTTCGACGGCATGGTCTGCATTCCGAACTGCGACAAGATCGTGCCGGGCATGCTGATGGCCGCCATGCGCGTCAACATCCCGACGGTGTTCGTCAGCGGCGGGCCGATGGCAGCGGGCGTGGCGCAGCAGGCGGCCGAAGGCGACCTCCCGGCGCACCTGCGTCCGGCCGTGCAGAAATCAGACCTCATCTCGGTGTTCAAGGGAGTCGGCGAGCTGCAGGCGGGCAAAATTTCCGCAGAGGATTTGAAGAAACTGGAGCAAAGCGCCTGCCCGACGTGCGGCTCGTGCTCGGGCATGTTCACCGCCAACTCGATGAACTGCCTCTGCGAAGCGCTGGGCATGGCGTTGCCCGGCAACGGCACCATCCTGGCTGTCTCGAAAGAGCGCGAGGCCCTCTACGACCGCGCCGCCCGCGCCATTGTCAAGCTGGTCGCGGCAGACCTCAAACCGCGCGACATCGCCACGATCGAGGCTTTCGACAACGCCCTGGCGCTCGACGTCGCTATGGGCGGCTCGACCAATACCGTCCTGCACACCCTGGCCATCGCGCGCGAGGCGGGCATTGCTTACGATATCAAACGCATTGACGACATCTCGCGCCGCGTCCCCTGCGTCTGCAAGGTCTCGCCCTCCTCCAATTACCACGTGCAGGACGTCCAGCGGGCCGGCGGCATCCACACCATCCTGGGTGAACTCAAACGCATGGGCGCACTCACCCCGAGCTGCAAGACCGTCACCGGCAAAACCATCGGCGAGAACATAGACGAGTGGGACGTGCGCTCGGACAAATGCACCGACTGGGCCCGGGTCTCGCGTGTGGCCGGCTGCTCGGCCATTGTGCTCGACCCCAACGACAAGCTCGGCCCCGCCGCGCGCACCGCCTCGGGCAATCTCGCGCCCAAACCATTGCTCCACTTCCCCGCCGACCCGCGCGCCGTCACGCTCTGGCGCTTCGCCGCCGCCTTCAATACCAGCGACGCCGCCACCGCCGCCGTCCTCTTCGCGGATGATGGCGAGCTGGAGGTTGATGAGACGACGACCTGGAAAGGCAGGCCCGCCATCGAGGCGGGGCTAAAGGCAGGGTTCGCCGAGGCCAAGGGCATGCTCCGCGCCGAGCTGGGCCAGCTCAAGGGCAGCCCGGTGCTGGTGATCTGGCAGTATGCCAAAGGCGGGGAGAAGAAGCTTTACTGCCTGCTGCGCACCGGACGCTTGCGCAACTGGCAGTTCAGCAAGCTCTACCACGACCGCCGGCTCGCCCCGCTGAAGGAAGTGCAGCCCTGCGGCCTGATGCCTTACGATTCGGCGTTCATGTTCGACGCCAACGATTGCATCCGCACGCGCGACACGGCCTACAGCGCGGACGGCGGCCTGGCCATTCTCTACGGCCAACTCGCGCCCGAGGGCAGCGTCGTAAAGACCGCCGGCATCAGCGAAGAATTCAAGAAGAACTGCGGGCCGGCCTTCGCCTTTGAAGGCCCGTGCATCATCTTCGAAAGCCAGGAAGAGGCCTGCGAAGGCATCCTCGCCGGCAAGGTCAAAGCCGGCGACGTCGTCGTCATCCGCAACGAAGGGCCGCGGGGCGGCCCCGGCATGCAGGAGATGCTCTCGCCGACGAGCTACATCGTGGGCATGGGGCTGGGAGACAAGGTGGCGCTGATCACCGACGGCCGTTTTAGCGGCGGCACCGCAGGCGCCTGCATCGGGCATGTGTCCCCTGAGGCCGAGGAGGGCGGCCCGATAGGCTTGCTCCGCAATGGCGACCGCTTGCGCATAGACTTTCCCAACCGCCGCATAGACATCCAGGTGCCCGAAGCCGAGCTGGCTCAGCGCAAACAGACGTGGACGCCAGTGAAACGCAGCCTGACCGGCTGGCTGGCCCGCTACCAGAAGCAGGTAAGCAACGCCAGCCAGGGTGGCATACTGGCTGGGTGCTGATACCCATACCCTGAGCAGAAGCCCCAAGGCCGAAACCCGAGCCGAAGGGCGCTTAGTTAGCGCGTAAGTCACGCGGCGGTAGTCGCTTACAAAGAGCACTTCGCTCCGGTCGGCCCAAATCAAGCCGCAAGGCCCGATCTCGCACCAGACTCGTAACTGCCGATCCCCATGGTAGTTCCGCATCCCCATCCCCACCCACCCCGTCACCACACCGTATCCTCACCATATCCTCACCGTAGTACCTCTAATAGCCTATTAGAGGTACTACGGTGAGGATATGGCGTGGTGACGGGGTGGTAACGGCGGAGTCGCTGGGCGCTCCGGGACGTTGTCACTCACCCTGCCCAACGCTCAAATGCGACGTGGTCCGGTTGACAGGGCTGGGCTAAGAGTAGAACGTCTGAGTAATCCCAGTGCGTCGCCGGTACCCCCTGGCGCTTTGGCTCGGCCCACAGGGATGGTGGAAGACTGTCAAAGGTATGCGGAGCATTTTGCGCCCCGGAGCGGCGGAGGGACATTGGCTGTCCGCATCCGCACGCCGCGCTTTGCGGCGGTACGGAGTGGCGGCTATCGCGGTGGCTGTGGCGGCGGCGGCGCGGTTCGCGCTGGAGGACGCGCTGGGAGACCGGCTTCCTTATATCACGTTCTTCCCGGCCATTGCGCTCGCGGCGTTGATCGCCGGAGGGCGGGCGGCGCTGGCCACGACCGTGATGTCGCTCGTCTTCGCGGAGGTTATGGTGCTCCGGCCTGCCGAGCATATCAGGCAGCCGAGTCATGCGGATTATATCGGCGCGGCTTTGTTCCTCATGGCCGGTGTCCTGATCAGCGCGATTGCGGGCATCCTGACCCGCGCGCGGGAGCGGGAGCGGGCCGAAGCCGAACGCCGGCGGGCGGCGGAGGAGGAGGCACTGCAAAGCCGGGACCGCATAGCCGCCGACCTGGAGGCGATGACCCGGTTGCAGGAGATCAGCACGTTATTCGTCAGGGAAGGCGGCCTGGAGCCGGTTCTGGGGACGATCGTCGAGGCCGCCAGGGAGATTGCCGGGGCTGACTTCGGGAACATCCAGCTTCTGGACGAGCGGACGGGCGAGCTGCGGATCGTCGCGCAGCAGGGGTTTCAGCAGCCCTTTCTCGATTTCTGGAACCGGACCGCCGCCGGAGAGGGCAGTTGCGGCACGGCCATGCAGAGCTGCGAGCGGGTGGTGGTGGAGGACATCGAGCAGAGCCCGATATTTGCGGGCACGCTGGGGCTGCAAGTTTTGCGCCAGGCGGGAGTGCGCGCCGTGCAGTCCACGCGGCTGGTGAGCCGGTCCGGCATGCTGGTGGGTGTCTTCTCGACGCATTACCGTAAGCCGCAACGGCCCGACGGGCGCGCGCTGCGGTTGCTGGACCTGCTGGCCCGCCAGGCGGCGGACATCATCGAGCAGGCGCAAACGCACGAGGCGCTGCGGGCCCGCCGGGCGGAGCTTGAATTGATCCTGAGCCGAACGCCTTTCATGCTCACCCGCTGCAGCCGGGACCTGCGCTACCTGTACGTCAGCCATGCCTATGCGGAGATGCTGGGCCGCAAGCCTGAGGAGGTGGCGGGCAGGCCAATCATGGAGATCATAGGCCCGAAGGGATTCGAGACGATCCGGCCACATATCGAGGCGGTGCTCCGAGGCGAGCCCGTCGAGTATGAGGCGATGGTGGAGTTCAAAGGGCTGGGCCCGCGGCTGCTGTCGGTGGGCTACGTCTCTGAGAGGGATGAACGCGGCCAGGTGGTGGGTTGGGTTGCCTCGATCGTTGACCTGACCGAACGCCAGCGAGCCCGCGAGGCGCTGCGGCGGAGCGAGGAGCAGTTCCGGACCCTGGCCGATTCCATGCCGAACCTGGCCTGGTGGGCAGGGCCGGACGGCAGCATAACCTGGTACAACCAGCGGTGGTACGAGTACACGGGCAAGCGGCCGGCGCAAGTGCTGGGCTCAGGCTGGCAATGCCTGCATGACCCGCAGTTGCTGCCCGAGGTGCTGGAACGTTGGGCGGCCTCCATTTCCGGGGGCCAACCCTTCGAAATGGAGTTCCCGCTGCGCGGCGCGGATGGCCGCTCTCGGTGGTTCCTCACCCGCGTCGTTCCGGTTCGCGATGGCAACGGCAGAGTCAGGCGCTGGTTTGGCACGAATACGGACATCACGGAAATCCGGGAGGCGCGCCTGGTGCTCAAGCGCAGCAACGAGGAGCTGCAAAAGCTGGTCGAGGCCCGGACCGCGCGGCTGCAGGAGCTGGTCGCCGAGCTGGAGCATTTCTCCTACACGATCACCCATGACATGCGCGCGCCGCTGCGGGCCCTGCGCGGGTTTGCTGAAGTCATCAACGAGGCGGACGATGATTGGTCGGCGGCGGACCAGAAGCGGTTCGTGCGACGGATCATCACGGCGGCGGAGCGGATGGATTTGCTGATCACCGACGCCCTGAACTATAGCAAGGCCGTGCGGCAGGAATTGCCGCTGGGACCGCTGGACGTGGGAGCGCTGGTGCGCGGCATGCTGGAGTCGTACCCGGAGTTCCAGAGCACGCACGCGGACATCCGCGTGGAAGGGGAGCTGCCGCCGGTCATCGGCAACGAGGCGGCGCTCACCCAATGCTTCTCGAACCTCCTGGCCAACGCGGTGAAGTTCGCGGCGCCTGACCGCAAGCCGCAAGTGCGGGTGTGGGCGGAGCGACGGGACGACTGGGTACGGTTGTGGGTCGAGGACAACGGCATCGGCATCTCGGAGACCATGCGCCCCAGGGTGTTCGACCTGTTCTCGCGGGGTGCCAGCGCCCGGGCCGGCACGGGCATTGGCCTGGCGCTGGTCCGGAAGGTAGTGGATCGGATGGGGGGCAGAGTGGGCGTGGAATCAGAGGAGGGCAAAGGCAGCCGGTTCTGGGTGGAGCTGAGGCCGGAGGACGCCGGTCGCGCGTTGACTTCCGGGCTGGTTGTGATTCCAGCCTGGAGCGTGGCCGCGCCAGGCCCCGCGCCGACAGCGGAAGGCGGTGAAATCCAGGCAAGCGCGCCGGCCAACACAGCGGCGGCGTAGGATCGAGCAGGTATGAACGGAGCGAATTCAATCGTGCTTTATGTCGAGGACGAGGAGACCGATCGCTTCCTCATGGAACGCGCCTTCGCCAAGGAGGGGCTCCAGGCCGTGCTGCGGATGGTGGAGCACGGTCGCGCCGCGATTGAATACCTCTCGGGCGACGGGGCTTACGCCAGGAGGGAGGATCACCCGCTGCCCGGAGTTGTGCTGCTGGACTTAAACCTGCCGGAGGTGCACG
This sequence comes from Candidatus Acidiferrum sp., assembly GCA_035541055.1. Classification (GTDB taxonomy): domain Bacteria; phylum Verrucomicrobiota; class Verrucomicrobiia; order Limisphaerales; family UBA8199; genus JAPLUA01. The sequence continues at coordinate 7,921 of DATKNZ010000261.1, forward strand.
GCTTCGAGGTGTTGAAGTGGATTCGGGCGCATCCCGTGCACGCCGGCCTGCCGGTGGTTGTGTTTACCTCTTCGGAACGTCCGGAAGACCGCGAGCGGGCGGCCTTGCTTGGGGCCAACGAGTATTGGCAGAAGCCAGGCTCGCCCGCGCTGTTGCGGGAGGTCGCGCGCAAGCTGCACGATCGCTGGCTCTGCGCGGGAAGCCTGGAAAGCGCGGCCTAGAGGCGGACACAGATCAGGCTTACGGTGGAGACCAACCACAGGCCCTCGGCCGTCGCCTCGCCCTCCAGGCGCTGGAACACGCAGTGCAGCCGCGCACCGTCTCCCGTCGCCGCCACGGACAGCCCCTGGCCGTGATAATCCGACCCCGCCTTGGCGCCGATCTGCTCCCAAGGGATGGCAGCGGCCTTCTTCGCAGGGGTCTGTTGATGTGGAGCGCCTCCGCGTCCGGCGCCGCCGGCGCCGCGAAAGGCGGCAGTAATGCGGCGCAAAGCACCGTTCGGAAACAACTTCTAGTCAGCATAATAATCCTTGTGTCTCAGGCACTTAGTCTTGTTCTACTCACTCCATTTCAATGAAGCGGAAATAGAGTTGTCTGGAGGCGGGGTCGTAGGTGTTCGTGTAGGTGAGCACACCGAACGGATCGAACTGATTGGTCAGGACGGGTGTCCAGAGGCCGAAGCTCTCGGCGACGTTGGTGCTGGAGTACAGGACGAAGTTTGTGCCCGGGTCGCCACCGATCCCGTTGAGCGTGAGCCGTCCGCCGGAAATGACCGGCAGGCAGAGCCTTAAGGTATCGGACAAGCCGTTGACGGTGAGACCATAGGTGCCGGTGTTGGCCAGGTAATAGCTGCTGACCAGCACACCAAACGTGCCGCAGTTGGTCGCGGTGTAGGCGAGGTTCCAGATCGTGCTGTCGCCGCCGGCCGTCTTGAGCAGCGCGCCCGTGGGCCCATAGAGGCGCAGATTCCCCTGGAAATTCGTCGAGTTGAGCTGAATGCTGATGCTGTCGCCAGCGCAGGCGGTAAAGGCCCAAAGGTCCAGATCACCCAGGCTGAGCGCGCCGGTGTACTTGCCGGCCCCGGTCATGGGTCCGCCCTGATCGCCGCCAGGCACGCCAAAGGCCTCCGGGAACTGGGCCAGGTGCAGCGCGTAGGTGCCAATGCCATCCCGGTAGTAACTGCTGACCAGAACGCTGAAGGTGCCGTTGTTGGTGGGTCTGTAGTCCAGCTCCCAATCTGTGTCGTCCCCGCCCGAGGTCTTCAAGAACTCCCCATTCGGGCCGTAGAGGTTCAGGTTCCCCTCAAAGTTGGTCGAGCCCAGCCGGAGCACGATGTTGTCCCCGGCATTGGCGGTAAAGGTCCAGATGTCCAGGTCGCTCAGGGTGAGCTTGCCAGTGTAATTGCCCCCGTTGATCATCGGGCCGCCCTCGTCGCCGGCCGGCACAATGAACGGTTCGGGGAACTGGGCCAGGTGCAGTGCATAGGTGCCGACGCCGTCCCGGTAGTAACTGCTAACCAGCACGGTGAACGTGCCGCTGTTGGTTGGGGTGTAGCTCAGCTCCCAATCTGTGTCGTTCCCGCCCGAGGTCTTCAAGAACTCCCCATTCGGGCCATAGAGATCCAGGTTCCCCTCAAAGTTGGTCGAGCCCAGCCGGAGCACGATGTTGTCCCCTGCATTGGCGGTAAAGGTCCATATATCCAGGTCGCCCAAGGTGAGGTTGCCCGTGTAATTGCCCCCGTTGGTCATCGGGCCGCCCTCGTCGCCCGCCGGCACAATGAACGGTTCGGGGAACTGGGCCAGGTGCAGCACATACGTCCCAGACCCGCCCGCATAAAAGCTGCTGGCTTGCACCGTGAAGGAGCCGCTGTTGGTCGCGGTGTAGGCCAGTTCCCAATCCGTGTCGTTCCCGCCAACCGTCTGCAGCAGTACACTCGTCGGCCCGAGCAGGCTCAGTCGGCCTTCGAACCCGACCGAGCCCAAGCGCAGCACGATATTGTCTCCGGTGTTGGCCATGAATGTGTAGGAATTCGTTGTGTTGGCCACGAGGGTCCCGTCCGCATTGGTTCCGTTCAGGAGGTCAGTCTGCGCGCTGGCAACACCCGGACAGAGCATCCCGATAAGCAGTGCGGCGGGGATGGACACGGCCAGGCGCCACGCCCGGTTGTGGCTTGGGCGGCAGCCAGCGGCCGCCCGGCTTGCCGGTGCAACCTCGGGGCACCGATTGGAAGTCGGTCTAGCCCGCCTGAAGGCACTTGCGCGGAAGCCGCTTGGAAAGGGGCGCTCCGCTCCCCCGAACCGGCCCCGCGCACCAGCGCGAGGAGGTTCTGTGGGGGTTGGCTTGTTAGGCGAAGGAGGGATGTGATTCGTATTCATAATCGTTTTCATTTGTGTTGTTCGGCTGCCTTGGAAGGAAGGCCCGGCTTTCATGAGCGCCCTTTGGAGTGAACCGGTTGGGCTGCAGTTGATTCGGCGGCCTGCGTGCGTGGGTTCTGCCCCTTGGGCAGGCGTCAGCACGCGTCACTCCGTGCGCGGCGCGGCAACCGATGAGGAGTGAGAGAAGCTGCGCCAGGCGTCGGCGCAATGCAGGCAGAAGGTGGAAATCGGACAGAGGCGGGGTGGCACAGAGAAGCGGGGCCGGGCGGTCCCGCGCGCCCTTAGACAGACGCGGGCATTGAACGGCGCCTCCCGGAGGACCTCGAGTCGTCTCGGCACCGAGGAGGAACGCCAGCGCAGGGGATTCCCCTGGGGCCACAATGACATCGGATGCTTTCCAGGGGATTCCGCCGGCGTTCACAGACGTGACGGCATGGGAGGGACCGCCTCGGGCGAAGCGACGGCTTGGCGTGCGCCGTTGGCCCAACGGCATGTCGCTGCAGCATCTCGTGCGGTTGCGGCTGAACCCGATGTCATCCCGGCTGGCCCTGGCGGAGTTGCCGCGGTTGCTGTCCTTGCAGAGGGCCGGAACACGGGCCGGGCGTCGAACGCCGCCGCCGGGCCGGCTGCTCACCGCGAAGTGCCCGCCGACGGCAACTAAGGCGCAGACCACCAATGGCCACCCACCGTTCCAGGACATACAGTATGTTATCTTGACTAATTGCTGTCATTAACCAATGGGGTATTCACCCTATTCGCCGGAGATGGGTGGCCAATCGGCTAAACAGTCCGGCGCCAAGGTATCCGGCGGGGCTACGGTAAAGTCGGCGCTGGCACGGGAGCGCCCTGGCGGGGCGTGGCCGCTGGAAATTGGTTCGTGCCCGCAGGCCGAACTGAGGCGTAAGCCAGGTCCGTCTGCGGCGGCGCGGCCACGGCGGCCAGGGAGGGCTGGGCGGGGGCATTCCATTGCAGGGAATCGGTGACCTGCGCCGCGCCTTTGGTGCCGATGGCCCGGACGGTGTTGGTTCCTTTCTGGAGCCGGAGCGGCCAGGTGAAGATGCAGTTGGTGCTGGTAGCGGCGCCCTGGGATACG
>DATKNZ010000262.1:0-6864 GCA_035541055.1 Candidatus Acidiferrum sp.
CTGGAAACGACGGGCACTGGTTCCACACAGTCGCTCAGTGCGGCGTCGAGTCTGCGGTTCGGGTCATTGCAGACGGGCACTGGTTTCTTTTTGGGCAGCGTGGACGAGGTCCGGATATTCAACCGTGCGCTGGGGCACTTGGAGGTCGCGGCTCTCTATGACGACAGCGTGGCGCCGCCGCCCGCGCCGGCTGGGCTTCTGGCGGTAGCGGCCAACGGGCAGGTCACTTTAAGCTGGGCGGACGCCAGCGGGGCATCGGCGTATGCGGTGGGGCGCTCGGCCAGCCCGGGCGGTCCCTATTCGACGGTCGCCACCGTGACCGACACGGGGTTTATGGACGTCGGCCTGACCAACGGGACGACATACTATTACGTGGTGTGGAGCGTGAATTCCGCAGGGCAGGGCGCGCCGTCCGCAGAGGTGAGCGCGGCGCCCTACACGCTGGCAGCCTGGTTCAAGGCCGATGCCATCACGGGCCTCGCCACCGGCAGCGCGCTGGGCACCTGGGCTGATGCCAGCGGCATTGGCAACGACGCCACGCAATCAGTGGCCGGCCAGCAACCGACTTTTGTGACCGACGCCATCAACGGTCTCCCCGTGGTGCGGTTCATCGGGTCCAACAGCACTTACCTCGCCTTCAGCCGGCCGGTGCAGGACGACTTCACGATCCTTTGCGTCTATCGCAGCAGCCAGGGCATCGGCGCCGGCACGGCTTTCTACGAGGGCGCCGGCCTGGTCAATGGCGAGGTGGCAGGGCTGGCGGATGATTTTGGCGTGAGCCTCAACGCCGATGGGTTCCTGCTTGCGGGCACAGGCAACCCCGATACCACGGTAGTGTCCAGCGGCTCCACTTATGCCGACGGCCAGCCGCACCTGTTCACCTTCAAGCGGACGGAGAGCGCCGGGGCGTTGGCTTTGTATGCCGACGGCGTGCTAGTCGGCACCGCTACCGGCGGTGCGGAGCCGTTGACCGCCCCCGCCCGGCTCGTGCTAGGCGCGCAACAAACCCTCCTCAACTTCCTGACGGGTGACATTGCTGAGGTGAAGATCTTCAATTCCCCACTCGCGGACAGCGACCGCATGGCCGAAGAGCACGCGCTCCAGTGCAAGTACGGGCTTGGCGGAGGCCCAGCGCTGCCCGGGGTGCCTGCCGGCCTGGAGGCGACTCCTGGTAACCGGCAAATCATAGTGACCTGGACGGTCACCCCTCGGGCTACCGGTTATAACCTGTGGCGTTCCACCAACGACGGCGCCTCCTACACGCTAATCGCCTCGGCCCTGTCGGGGACCGGCTTTGTGGACACGGGCGCTGTAAGTGGACTGACCAATTACTACGAAGTTGCCGCCTTGAATGAGTGCGGCACCAGCGCCCGATCGGCCTCGATGGGCGTGTTGCTGCCATTGCCGGCGCTCGTGCTTGGCACGGCCGGCCGGTGGCTCGCGGTTAGTTGGCCGGACTGGGCCAGCGATTGGCAGTTGTGGTCGGCAACCAACCTGGCTCTGCCCGTTGTATGGTCGCTGGTAACCAACGCCGTCAGTAGCTCCAACGGGCAATTTGTCGCCTTTCTGCCCATTGGTTCGGGAGCCTGCTTCTTTCGCCTGGCCAGTCCATGAGCCCTGAACGATTTATGATTTACGATTTACGATTCACGAGAGCAGCATTCGAATCAGGCATCAGCTCGTAAATCGTAGATCGCAAATCGTAAATGTCCTGGCGCGTGAAAATAGGCATTCGAAACAAGGTGCTTGGTCTCCTAATGGCATCGGCCTGCATGGCGGGCAGTAGCCGGGCCGATACGACCACGACGGTGCTCAGCATCCAGCCCGGCGCCCGTGGCACGCTCTACAAAGGTAATCTCGCGCCCCTGCAGCCGAGCCCTTTGATGCGCTTGCCGCCCGGCAGCATCCGGCCCCAAGGGTGGCTGCTGACCATGCTGCAAACCCAGCGCTCCGGGATGAATGGCCGCCTGGAGGAGATTTCACCCTGGCTCAAGTTCGACACGAGCGACTGGACCACACCCAATGGCGCGGGCTCGACGCAGGGCTGGGAGCGCGTGCCCTACTGGCTGCGCGGCTACGTTGACCTCGGTTACTGTCTGCAGGATCCGGCGGTCATCAGCAATGCCACGCGCTGGATAAAGGGGGTCATGACTTCGCAGCGCACGAATGGCTACTTCGGACCGGCGGCGCTCTATTCCGTCACGAACGACGCTTCCTTCAACGGCGCGCCCGATCTTTGGCCGAAGATGCCCATGCTTGATGCGCTGCGTTCTTACTACGAGTACACCGGCGATACGAACGCGATGGCCTTGATGCGCGATCATTGCCTGTGGGCCAACGGGCTGCCGGCCTCCACGTTCGGCGCGGGCTACTGGCCGATGATGCGCATGGGCGACCACGTCGAGAGCATCTACTGGCTTTACAACCGCCTGGGTGAATCGTGGCTGCTGGACTTGGCCGGCAAAATGTACACCAACATGGCGCGGTGGGACACGCCGGGTACGCTGCCCAACTGGCATAATGTGAATATTGCGGAGTCGTTCCGTGCTCCCACGGTCTATTGGCAGCAATCGGGTAACGCCACTCATTTGCAGTTTGCGGAGGCCAATTACCAGGTGGTCAAGAGCCTTTATGGCCAGGTGCCGGGCGGGGCCTTCGGCGCGGATGAGAACTGCCGGCCCGGTTACCACGATCCGCGCCAGGGCTTTGAGACCTGCGGCTGGGTGGAACTCATGCGCAGCTTTGAGATCCTCACGCGCGTTACGGGCAATCCCGTTTGGGCCGAGCGCTGCGAGGATGTGGCGCTGAACTCGTTTCCGGCGGCGCTGCGAACCAACCAGCTTTCGCTGCATTACCTGACGTCGCCCAACCAGGTCCAGTTGGACCAGAACAACAAGTCCCCGGACGTGCAGAATAGCGGCACGATGTTCTCCTACAGTCCGTTCGAAGTCTATCACTGCTGCCAGCACAACCACGGCCAGGGCTGGCCTTATTTCTGCGAGGAGACCTGGCTTGCCACCTGGGACAACGGGCTGTGCGCTTCGCTTTACGCGGCGACTGCGGTGCAGGCCCGCGTGGGTGACGGCGGCACCATCACTCTCACGGAGACTACCGACTTTCCTTTCAGCGACACGGTCCAACTCAGCGTGGCGGCGACGAACGTGGTAAGTTTCCCGCTTTACCTGCGCGTGCCGCAGTGGTGCTCGAAGGGCTGGGTGCAGGTCAAGAACCAGATCGTGGCGGCCAGCCTTACCCCGAGCTCGTATCTGCGCATTCAACGCGCCTGGGCGAGTGGAGACCAGGTTACACTGCACTTGCCGCGCCAAGTGGCGCTCCACACCTGGACCGCCAACAACAACGCCGTGTCCGTCAACTATGGCCCGCTGACCTTTTCCTTGCGGATCGGCGAGCAGTGGCTGAGCTACGGCACCAATCCCGCCTGGCCGGAATGGGCGGGCTATCCCGCGACGCCTTGGAACTACGGCCTGTCACTCGACCGCGGCAATCCGGCGGCCTCATTCAGGGTGATCACCAACGCTGGGCCGGTGCCGGCTTATCCCTTCTCGCTGGAGACGGTTCCGATCAGGTTGCAGGTGAAGGCGCGGCGGATTCCCGAGTGGCGCATGGATAGCCTTGACGTGGTGTCAGCCCTGCAGCCCAGCCCGGCTTACAGCACGCAGGCGGAGGAAACGGTGACGCTGGTTCCAATGGGCGCTGCCCGGCTGCGCATATCCGCTTTTCCCACGGTCAGCACCAACTGCGCGGTCGCCACGCGCTGGGGCGCGCCGTACACCCCAAGCGCCTCGTGGTGCTGGGGCAGCGACACCGTGCAGGCGCTGTGCGACGGTTTGCTCCCGGCCAGCTCGAGCGATACTACGATTCCGCGGTTCACGTGGTGGGATCACTTGGGTACCGCAGAATGGGTCCGAGCCGACTTCAGCACCACCAATCACATCAGCCAGGTCTCGGTGTATTGGTACGACGACACCGGCTTCGGCCAGTGCCGCGTGCCGCAGTCGTGGGTGGTAGAGTATCTTTCGGGCACCAATTGGGTGCAGGTATCCGGGGCAGGCGCCTACGGGGTGGCGCGGGACACCTGGAACACGGTGCAGTTCACGCCCGTGCAGACCACGGCCGTGCGCCTTCGTGTGCAACTGCAAAGCGGGGTGTCGGGTGGCATTCTTGAGTTTCGGGTGCCGGTCCAACCGGTGGCCGGAGTCTCTGCGTATTATCCACTGGACGGCAACGTCAACGATGTCGTGAGCCGCCACAACGGCACGCTCGCCGGGCGGCACATACGTCAGCGATCGTCCCAGCGCCAACTACATCGGACCTTTTCCACCTTCTGCATCCGCATCATCGAAAACGTCCACGGCGGATGAGGTTAGCAGGTTCTTCGGAAAACAGGCGACTTGAGTTGCTCCTCGGCTCGCGTCGGGACCGATTGTTCAGGTGAGAGAGCACCGGATGAGTTGGTTCGAGTTACGGAGCGCGAGGAAGTAGTTGCTTCGCGCAGCAATGGGTTCGAGGACCTCGAAACCATCCAGGCCTGGCATTTCCAGGTCCATCAGCAGGCAGTTCGGCAACCGTGAAGCGCAAGCCGCCAGCAACTCTTCGCCGCGCGGATACGTCACGACCTCGAAGCCGTGGGACTTCAGTGCTTCGATGCTCCGCTCCACACGCCCCTTCACACCAGACTGGTCCTGTGAACGACGATGCTCTAGCCTTCGATAACGATGAGTTGGATCACATTCATTTGGTCCATGACCTCAGGCATCTGCCTGACCCTCGGGGCGGTGCATTTTGTCGTTTGGACCCGCCGGCGCGACGAATGGGCGAACCTGGTGTTCTCGATAACCGCGGCTGCCGCCGCAGGCTATGCCGTCCTCGACCTTCTTGCGTTGCGTGCTCAGACACCCGCCGAGTATGGCGAGTGGATGCGGTGGATGCTCCTGCTGGGGATGGTCGAGGGGGTCTTGATTGCATGCTTCATCCGCCTGTATCTGCGGGCGGGACGCCTCTGGCTGTTTTGGCTGATCTGCGGCTTGCGGGTGCTGATGCTGGTGCTCAACTTCGTGGCCGGGCCTAACTTCTATTTCCGCGAGATCACCGCCGTTCATCCGATGCCCCTGCTGGGTGAGCTGATCTCGCACCCGCATGGCGTGCTGCACCCCTGGGCGATGCTCATGCAACTGAGCCTGCTGCTGATCATCGTCTTCGCGATCGACGCCGCCCGAACCGCCGCGAAACGGAGCGAAGGGCCTCGGGCTTGGGTGCTGGGCGGCTTGGTGGCGGTGGGATTTTCCCTGGCGCTCGTGAGTTACGCATTGTATGCGCTGGAGATTCTGCCGAGCACCTTTTCCAGCCAGCTTTTCCTGTCGCTCATTGTCGTGATGGGCTACGAACTGAGTCTCGATGTGCTGCGGGCAGGCCAACTGTCTCGTGACCTGATCGAGAGTCAGCAACGCATGCGGCTGGCCGCCAGCTCCGCCGACCTTAGCATTTGGGAGTGGGATATTGTCCGGGACGAGATTTGGACAACCGAAAAAGGCCGTGAGCGCGCAGGACTCGGCGCATACGAGCGCATCGATTTCGCCCGCTATCTCCAATCGGTTCACCCCGAAGACCGTGAACCGACGCAGCGGGCCGTGCGCCAGGCGCTCGAAGGCAGGGGCGAGTTCGAGGCCGAATATCGCGTGGTGGGCCGGGAAGGCGCGACGCGCTGGGTTGTGGCGCGTGGACACGTGGAACGCAACACCCAGGGTAAACCGCTCCGGTTGCGCGGCGTTTCGGTGGACGTCACTGAGCGCAAGAGAGCGGAGGAAAGCGCCCGTAACGCCCAGGAATTGATGGCGGCAGTGTTCAACAGCGTCCCGGGTTTGCTCTACCTCTATACTGAGGACGGGCGGCTGATCCAATGGAATAGGCAGCATGAGGTGATGACGGGATATACGGCGGAAGAACTTTTAGGTTTTCGCATCCAGGGTTGGTTTGACGAGGAGAATTGGGCCCAGGCGTCCAAGGTCTTGGCCAAGATCTTCTCTGAGGGCTATGCGCAGACCGAGATCACGCTGAAACGCAAGAATGGGGAGGAATTGCCACTTTTCGCCACCGGGTCAAGGGTGATGATTGATGGGAAACCTCACATGGTCGGTATCGCCACCGATATCTCCCTGCGCAAACAGGCCGACGCCGAGCTGCGGAGACTGCAGGGTGAAGTGGCGCATGTGTCGCGCGTCTCCACCATGGGCCAACTCTCCACCGCCCTGGCCCACGAGTTGAACCAACCCCTGGGGGCCATCCTCAGCAACGCCGAGGCGGCCGAAATGCTGCTCGAGGCGGACCCGCCGGCACTGGGTCAAGTGCGCGAGATTCTGGCCGACATCCGCAAAGACGACGAGCGGGCGGGGGAAGTCATTCGCCGGATGCGGGCGCTCCTGCGCAAACGGGAACTGGAGATACAGTCGCTGGACCTTGGGGAACTGATTCACAATGTCCTGGGGCTGGTCAGCGGCGACGCCGCGTTGCGGAAGGTGACCGTGCGCGCGGAAGTAGATTCCCGTCCGCTGCCCATCCGCGGCGACCGGGTGCATTTGCAGCAGGTGCTCCTGAATCTTCTGGTGAATGCCTTGGATGCCGTGGCGGGGAACCCATCGGAGGAACGTCGGGTGAGCGTGCAAGCCGCCCGAAATCGCGCCGGCGAAATCGAGGTGTCCGTCATTGACAATGGCCCGGGCATTCCTCCCGCTCAGCTCGCACGCCTCTTCGAGCCGTTCTTTACCACCAAACCCGACGGCATGGGCATGGGCATTTCCATCGCCCGCACGATCGTCCAGGCCCACAACGGACGCATCTGGGCCGAAA